>JAGXBG010000009.1 GCA_018971215.1 Alphaproteobacteria bacterium | reverse complement strand
TTCACCGCCAAGTTCGAGCTGTTCGCCGCCGGCCGCTGGCCGCTCGGCATTGTCGGCGGAACCTGCTTCGTGTTCTAGTTCGCGGCGCATGGCTTTCTCGCTCGTCACCTGGAACATCAACTCGGTGCGGCTCAGGCTCAAGAACCTGAAGCGCCTCGCAGCGCAGCTCGCACCCGACGTCATCTGCCTACAGGAGACCAAGACGCCGGACGAATTCTTTCCACGCGAGGCGGTCGCCAAGCTCGGCTACAAGCACATGCTGGTCCACGGGATGAAGGCCTATAACGGCGTCGCGATCCTCTCGCGCCTGCCGTTCGCCGATCCGCTTACGCAAAGCTGGTGCGAGCGCGAGGATTGTCGGCACGCCGTCGTCACGCTTCCCGGTGGCGTCGAGCTGCACAATCTCTACGTCCCGGCCGGCGGCGACATTCCGGATCCCGAGGCCAATCCCAAGTTCGCCCACAAGCTGCGGTTCATCGACGAGCTGTCGACCTACTTCGCCGGCGAAAAGGCGCGCCGCAAGACCATGATCCTGGTCGGCGATCTCAACGTTGCGCCGCTCGAGAACGATGTCTGGTCGCACAAGCAGTTGCTCAAAGTGGTAAGCCACACGCCCGTCGAGGTGGAAAAACTGACGCGGATGCAAGCGCGCGGCGGCTTCGTCGACGCGGTGCGCCACTTCGTGCCGGCCGAGCAGCGGCTCTACACCTGGTGGAGCTATCGCAACCAGGACTGGGCCAAGTCCGACCGCGGCCGCCGTCTCGATCACATCTGGGTGTCGCCGGCGCTCCAGCCCGCGCTCAAGGCGACACGCGTGCACAAGGCGGCGCGCGATTGGCAGCTGGCCTCGGACCACGTGCCGGTCCTGCTGCAGGTCGGCTGATGGCGGGCAACCTCAAGCCGTTCTTCGCGCCGGCGAGCGTCGCCGTGGTCGGCGCCGCCGAGCGGCCGACCTCGTCGGGCGGCGCGGTGCTGCAGAATTTGCGCATCTCCGGCTTCGCCGGCGAGATCGTGCCGGTGAATCCCAAAGGCGGCACGATGTTCGGCATCGCTGCGCGCAAGTCGCTCGCCGAACTAAACCGGCCGGCCGAGCTCGCCGTCATTGTCATCCGGCCCGATCTCATCCTCGATGTCGCGCGCGAGGCGGCGGCAACCGGTCATCGCAATCTTCTCATCCTGCCGGGTGGCTTCGCCGAGGCGGGCGAGGCGGGTCGCGCGCGCGACAAGGAACTGCGTGCGTTGATCGCGCGGGAAAAGCTCACGGTCGTCGGGCCCAACTGCGCCGGCATTATCCATTTGCCGCCGGGCGCGCGTTTCGCCGCGACGTTCCTGCGCGACATGCCGTTGGGCCCGAACCGCCACGGCATGGCCGCCTTTATCACGCAATCGGGCGCGCTCGGCGAGGAGGCGATTGCCGCGTCGAAAGCTCTGACCGTGCCGTTGGGCTCGCTAGTGTCGGTCGGCAACGCCGTGCAGCTAGGCGTCGCCGACTATCTCGATTATCTCGGCGAGCAGGATTCAATTTCGGTGGTGCTGCTCTACATCGAGAGCGTCGACGACGAAGCGCGCTTCGGACGGGTCGCGCGCCGCGTCGTGGCAAAGAAGCCCGTGATCGCGCTGGTCGGCGGCCGGACCGATGCTGGCGCCGCGGCGGCACAGCGACACACCGGCGCGCCGGCCCAGGGCGAGGCCCGGATCGAAGCGCTCTGCCGCGACGCCTGCCTGCTGCGGGTCAAAAGCCTGCGCCAGCTGCTGCTCGCGGCCAAAGGCTTCGGCAGCTTTCCGCAGGGCATCGGCCGGCGCGCGCTGATTCTCTCGAATTCAGGCGGACCGGGCGTGCTATGCGCCGACGAAGCGGCGGCGCAAGGACTCGATCTGGCCGATCTTCCCCAGGATATGGCAGCGACGCTGCGCGCCAATCTGCCGCCCGAAGCAGCGGTCGCCAATCCGATCGACCTGCTGGCCGACGCGCGCGAGGACCGGTTTGGCTTCACGCTCGAGACCGCGGTGAAGCAGGGCGCTGGCGCGTTCGACGCCATTCTCGGTATCCACGTTGTGCCCTTCATGGTCGACGCCGCCCCGGTGATCGCGCGCATGGCGACGTTGGCGCCGACCGTGCCGGTACCCATGCTTTATTCGATGATGGGCACGCTGCCCGGCAAGGCGGATTGGTTCGCCGCTATGGAAGCCGCTGGCGTTCCCGTGTTCAACGACGTTGAGGCGATGGCCGAATGTGCCGGCCTGCTGGTGCGCTATCCCGCGCTCAAGGTGCGCGCCGCCGCCGGCGTTTAGCGCCGGTTCAGCCGGCGCGGCGCAGCTTCTCGTGCGCCGCGCTCTCGTTCAACAGCGCCGCGACCGCCGCGTCGAGCGCACGCACCCGTACCGGATTGGCCAGTGCGCAGTCGGCGCCGAGTTCCAATGCCATGCGCAAATAGTCCGGCCGCCGGACGATCGTCGCCGGCGCGAAGGGATGATCGACGACGAGGATTTTCGGCCGGCGCGGCAGACGGGCGGCGTGTCCGTCGCTATGGTACCAGGCGATAGCCGCCGGCCTCGGTGACCAGGATCTCGGCGCGCGTTGGATCGCGCTCGATCTTTTGGCGCAGGCGATAGACGTGGGTTTCGAGCGTGTGCGTGGTGACGCCCGAATTGTAACCCCAGACCTCGTTGAGCAGCACGTCACGGCCGATGGTGCGCGCGCCGGCGCGATAAAGATATTTGAGGATCGCGGTTTCCTTTTCGGTCAGCCGCACTTTCTTGCGCTTGATCTCGTCGACCAACAGCTTAGTGCCCGGACGGAAGGTGTAGGGACCGATGGTAAAGATCGCGTCGTCGCTCTGCTCGTGTTGCCGGAGCTGTGCCCTGAGCCGCGCCAGCAGCACGTGCAGCCGGAATGGCTTGAGGATGTAGTCGTTGGCGCCGGAATCGAGCCCAAGCACGGTGTCGGCTTCGCTGTCGGCGGCCGTCAGCATCAGGATCGGCGAGCGCACGCCTTCGCGCCGCATCAGCCGGCACAATTCGCGCCCGTCCATGTCGGGCAGGCCGACGTCCAGGATCACGGCGTCGTGGTACTGCCGCTTCGCAAGGTCGAGCGCCTCGGCTGCGGTCGCGGCCTCGACCGCGATGAACTCCTCGTGCAGCTGCAACTGCTCGGCGAGGGAGTGGCGCAGGGCCGAATCGTCGTCGACGATCAGAATTCGGCGGTTCGCTGACATCGCGGGTGTGGCTCGATGGCGGGCATTCCGTCAGACTATAGGCGGCCCGCCCGCCGTCTGTCCCCTGCCTCGCGGCCGGCGACCGACGGCAGCCGCGTAGCGGGCGGCGGTGAAGATGACGCCGGTGCGGCGGCGCGATATATCTCGGCCATGACCGGCGTTTCCTTTGTCGTCACCGTCTACAACAAGGCGCGGTTCCTGCCGGCGGTGCTCGGCGCGATCTTCGCCCAGGAGGGCGACTTCGATCGCGAGTATGTCCTGATCGACGATGGCTCGACCGATGATTCGGTCGCAGTCATGGAACGGCTGTGCGCCGGCCATAGCGGCGTCCGCATCATCCGGCAGGCCAATGCCGGTCCGGCAAAGGCGACCAACGCCGCTGCCAAAGCGGCGACGTTGCCATGGCTCAAGATCGTCGATGGCGACGACGTGCTCGCGCCGCACGCCACGCGCCTGTTGCTGGCGGCGGCCGATCGCCTCGGCACCCAATTTTCGATCGGCCGCCACGAATTCTATGACGACATCACGCAAGTGGACTTTGCGCCGGCCGCCGGCGAACCGAATTTCAACCGCCGCGACCTTTTCGGCGAATGCCTGCGCAATGCGCCGTGCAACTTGACGCCGACTTTGGTCGGTCGCGCGCGCTATTGGGAGGTCGGCGGCTGCGACGACCGCCTATTCACACAGGATTTCTCGCTGCTTCTACGGCTCGGCTGGCGGGAAGCACCGGCCGCTTTCGACACTGTTGTGAGCGCGAGCCCGGAGTGGGCGGCTGGACGGGTTTCATCGAACCAGCGGCTCATGCTCAAAGAGATCAACGCGGCGATGCTTTATTTTCTCGCCGAGACGTACGGTCTGCCGCTCGGCGTGCGGTACACGGCGGTTGAACGCGCTTTCGGCCGCGCTTGGAAATGGCAGCGTCGCCGTCGTGGGGCGACGCTGCTTTCGCGGTGGTTTTGGCTTTATGCGCTCGCCAAGGTCGCGCCGCCGGCCTTGGTGGCGCCGTTTCTCCCAGCGACGCTCGAAGCGTTTGCGCCAGCGGCCGATACGCCATGACAGGCGTTTCTTTCGTCGTCACGGTCTACAACAAGGCGCCGTACCTGAATGCGGTGACCGCGGCCTTGTTCGGTCAAGAAGGCGAATTCGCCCGCGAGTTCATTTTCGTCGACGACGGTTCGACGGACGGATCGGGGGAGCTGCTCGACCGGCTGTGCGCCGGCCGGGGTGATACGCGTGTCGTCCACCAGCACAATGCCGGACTCTCCGTTGCGACCATTGTCGGCGCCGACGCCGCGACGTTGCCCTGGCTCAAATTCGTCGACGGCGACGACGTGCTGGCGCCCTATGGCACCCGCGTGTTGCTCGATGCGGCGACCGACCTTGGGGTTGGGCTCGCCTACGGCGATTGGACGCTCTTTCGGCGGGACGAGGTATTCGATTTCGCGCGTTTCGACCCGGCAACGGCAACGGCGCGGCGGGTCGAGCCGCTTCGCGGATTTCTCAAGAACTGCCCGGTGACGATGAGTCGGACGCTAGTGGAGCGGGCGGCGTATCGTGCCGTCGGCGGCGCCGATCCGCGCATCTCGACGGTTGACCACTTCCTGCTGTTGCGGCTGTCATGGCGCGGTCCCGCGGCCGAGGTCGCCATCCCGGTCGGGGCCACCACCGAGATCGTGCCAGGCCGCATGAGCGACAACGTCCGCTACATGCTGCACGAGACCAACCGCTCGATCATTTATTTCCTCGCCGAGACTGAGCACTTGCCGTGGCGCTACCGCCGCACTGCGATCGAGCGCGCTTTCGGCCGCGCCTGGAAATGGCAGCGCCGGCATTGCAGTGCCACGCTCCGGTCGCGCTGGTTCTGGCTCTATGTTCTGGCAAAGCTCGGCCCGCCCAGGCTGGTCGAACCGTTACTGCCCTCGACGCTCGATGCCTTCACCGAAGCGCTAAGGTAGGAGCCACAGGCCGAGCGCGAGGGTGATCACGGTCACCGGCGCGCCGACGCGGAAATAAGGCCAGAAGCCGACGCTGACGCGCGCCGCCCGCGCTCGTTCGACCACGATCAGGTTGGCGATCGAACCGACGATGGTGAAATTACCGGCGAGGGTCGAAGCCATCGCCAGCACCAGCCAGGCCTTGCGCGGATCGGTCAGCTCGCCGACGAAGGGTTTCAGCACCAGCACAGCTGGCACGTTGCTGACCAGGTTCGACAACACCGCGACGACCGCGGCGAGGACTGCCGGCCGACCGAGCGCCAATTCGCCGACGGCGCGGCGGATGTCGGGCGTCAGCGCCGCTTTTTCGGCGCCGGCGACGACGATGAACAGACCGGCGAACAGCAGCAGCAACGGCCAATCGATCTCGCGCATCACGCGTTCCGGCCGGATGCGCCGCGTCACCAGCAGCAGCGCGCCGGCGACGATGGCGACTTCCGGCGGCGGAACGCCAAGGAAGAACGCCGTGATCGCGCCGACGATCACCGCCAGCGACTTGGCGAGCAACGGTCCATTCCAGTGAACGCGGAGTTCGGCAACGTCGCGTCGCGTCGCCGTCGGCAAGAACTCGTCGCGGTGCGCCAGGACGATCGCCGCGACAACGACGATCGCTCCCACCGCCGCGACCGGCGCCAGCGCCGCGCTGAACGCGCCGTACGGAATGTGCGACACGGTGCCGATGACCATGTTCTGGGGGTTTCCGGTGATCGTCGCGACGGAACCGACGTTCGAGGCCATCGCCACCGCGATCAGATAAGGCACCGGGTTGCGGCGCATGGCGTGGGCGATCTCGATGACGAACGGCGTCAGCATCAGGCAAACCGCATCGTTGACCAGGAACGCCGAGAATGCCGCCGAAACCGCCGTCACCCCGATCAACAGGACGATAGGCCGGCGCGCGTGACGGCCGATCCATTGCGCCGCGAGGCCAAAAAATCCCGCAAGGCGCAGATTGGCGACGACGATCATCATGCCGAGCAGCAGCGTGATCGTGTCGAAGTTGATCGCCCGATAGGCTTCGTCGAGGCTGAGCGTGCCGGTCGCCACCATCAGGCTCGCACCGAGCAGGGCGGCGCCGGTGCGGTCGAGCCGCGACGCCGGCAGCCGGCCGAGTCCCATCACCAGGTAGGTTGCGGCGAGAATCAGCATGGCGATGATCATCGGCTCGGCTGTCGACCTTGGCGGCGAAATCGCGGCGGGAGCGCGGCGGATTTACGGCAAATCGCGAATCGGCGCGCGATGATCGCAAAAGCCGCAGGTCGTCGCCACCGTGCTGTGCTAGAAACATGGCTGGAGCGGCGGATTTCCGATGACGCGTCTCGACAAGGACCAATCGCGCGGCGGCCGACGGCCGCGCGGCCCGCGGAAGCCGTCGCAGCAGAGTCTTGGGCGGTGGCTGGCCTTCGCGGCGTTATGGGCGTTCCTCGCCGGCGGCGGCGTGCTCGCCTATTTCGCGCTGACGCTGCCGAGCACCGACCAGCTCACCGCGGCGCAACGTCAGCCTTCGGTCACCGTCCTGGCCGACGACGGTTCGTTCGTCGCTACCTTCGGCGAGTTGTTCGGTGAGCCGCTGCGGTTGCGCGAAATGCCGCACTACCTGCCGGAGGCGGTGATCGCCACTGAGGATCGCCGCTTCTATCACCATTTCGGCATCGATCTCATCGGCATGGCGCGCGCGCTGTTCGCCGATCTGCGCGCCCGCCATATCGTCCAGGGCGGCAGCACGATCACGCAGCAGCTCGCCAAGAACCTGTTCCTGACGCCCGACCGCACCATCGGGCGCAAGATCCGCGAAACCATGCTCGCGCTCTGGCTCGAGCATCAATTCACCAAGAACCAAATCCTCGAGCTCTACCTCAACCGCGTCTATCTCGGCGCCGGCACCTACGGCGTCGACGCCGCCGCGCATCGCTATTTCAACAAATCGGCGCGCGACCTCACGCTCTATGAGGCGGCGGTGATCGCCGGCTTGCTCAAGGCGCCGTCGCGCTTCAGTCCAGTAAACGACCGCGCGCTGGCCGCCGACCGCGCCGACCAGGTGCTGCAGAACATGGTCGATGCGGGCTACATCACCGACGCGCAGGCGCACGCCGCCGAGCGCCAGAAAAGCCAGCTCGCCACCGCCGATCGTGCGCCGCCGGGCAGCCGCTATTTCGCCGACTGGGTCGCGAGCCAAATCGGCAGCTTCGCCGACATCAACGGCCATGACGTCATCGTCGCCACCACGCTCGATCCCAAGATGCAGACCTATGCCGAGCACGCAGTGGCCCGGACGCTCGCCACCGACGGCGCCGCCGATCACGTGACGCAAGGCGCGCTCGTCGCCATGTCGCCCGACGGCGCCATCCGCGCCATGGTCGGCGGCAGCAACTACAACGAAAGCCAGTTCAACCGCGCCACCCAGGCGGAACGCCAGCCGGGCTCGAGCTTCAAGCCTTTTGTCTATCTCACGGCGCTCGAACACGGCATCAAGCCGACCGACGTCTTCAACGACGCGCCGGTCCGCATCGGCAATTGGGAACCGCACAATTACGAGAACACCTATCGCGGCAACGTCACCGTCGCCGACGCCATCGCCTATTCGATCAACACGGTCGCGGCGCAGGTGATCGACCACGTCGGCGCCGGCAACGTCATCGCCGTCGCGCGCCGCCTCGGCATCACGACGCCGCTGCCCGACGACGACAGCCTGGCGCTCGGCACCGGCAGCGTCACGCTCATGGAATTGACGTCTGCCTATGCGGCGTTCGCCAGCGGCGGCGTCGCAGCCTGGCCGCACGCGGTGCTCGAAATCCGCGATACGCACGGCAACGTGCTCTACCATCGTGCCGGCTCGGGCGCGCCGCGCGTCATCGACGCCAACGTCGCCGGCGAAATGAACGAGCTGCTCGAAGGCGTGATCCAGCGCGGCACCGGCCGCGCCGCTTCGCTCGATCGTCCGGACGCCGGCAAGACCGGCACGACGCAGGATTTCCGCGACGCGCTGTTCGTCGGCTATACCGCCGATCTGGTCTGCGGCGTGTGGTTCGGCAACGACGACAATTCGCCGATGAAGCACGTGACCGGCGGCACGCTGCCGGCACGCACCTGGCACGCCTTCATGGCCGACGCGACCCGCGACATGCCGGTGCGCGATCTGCCGGGACCGAACGCTTTCGTCGCGCTCGACAACATGTTCGGCCGCAATGCGCCGCCACCGCCGCCGTCGGGCGGACCGCCGCCGCCGAACCGTCCAGGCATTCTGCAGAGCTTGATGAATGCGATCTTCGGTTCGCGCTGAGTTCGGCGTTCAGCGTCCGGCCGCCGGCACCAGCCGGCGATAGACGTCGCTCAAAACGACGGCGCCAAGTGCGGCGATCAGAAAGTCGGCCACCGTGCCGATCAGCCCGCGCAGGATGTAGAGGCCCATCGGCGCGGTTGTCGCTTCACCGATGCCGAAGCCGGAGAACACCGCGCCCATCACGATCTGAACGCCGAGCAGCAGCGGCGCGGTGGCGAAGAGCCAGCACAAGACGATGCGCCAGCCGTTGCCGCGCGTCGCCCGCCAGGCGCCGCTGATGCCGATCGGTTGACCCGCGGCGGCGGCCGGATAGAGCAGCGAGAGGCGCGCCATCGCCAGCAGCAAAGCCGTGACGGCCGCCAGATCGAGCGCCACTACGCCGATCTCGACGCCGACGCTGCGATCGTCGGCGACCGTGCCGGCAAGCAGTATGGCGACCAGGACGACGCCGAGTGCGGTGTAAAGCGCGAAGGTATAGAGCAGGAAACGGCCCCACAGCCGGAGCCACGGGCGATGGTCGGCGCCGCCGAACAGTTGCGCTTGGTACCAGCGCACGCCGAAGGCATTGAGGCAAAGCGCCCCGGCGACCAGATCGAGCAGATCGGGCACGGCGCGCAGCACCACGCCGTTGTCGCCAAAACCCGGCGGTAGCACGGCCGGCACGATGGATACGCCGAGCAGAATCAGGAGCGGCAGCCAGCCGAGCTCGAGCAGGCTGCCAAGCCGGCCGAACACGGCGCGGTACGCTCCCACCGTCACGTCCGGGACGGGCACCTTCACGGTCGGCAACTTGGTCATCGCGAAGGCCCCTTGGCGGCGCGGGGCCCAATCTATCGGCTAGCCGACGGCCTCGTCGAGGGCATAGCCGGCCGCCCGCACCGTGCGAATGACGTCGGTCCGGCCGCCGCCGTTGAGTGCCTTGCGCAGCCGGCGGATATGGACGTCGACGGTGCGAAGCTCGACCTCGGCGTCGCGGCCCCACACCGCGTCGAGCAGCTGCTCGCGCGAGAACACGCGGCCGGGCCGCTCCATCAGGAAACGCAACAAGCGGAACTCGGTCGGCCCGAGGTGGATCAGTTTGCCGTCGCGCGACACTTTGTGCGCCGACAGGTCGAGCGCCAGGTCGGAAAAGCGTAGCGTCTCCGCGTTCGCCGCCGGCCGTGCGCGGCGGATCACGGCCCTGAGCCGGGCGATCAGCTCGTTAGGGCTGAACGGCTTGACGACGTAATCGTCGGCGCCGGAATCGAGGCCGCGCACGCGATCGCCTTCCTCGCCGCGCGCGGTCAGCATGATCACCGGCAGGTCGCGCCACGCCGGCGTCCGCCGGATCTGGCGGCAGACCTCGATGCCCGAGACGCGCGGCAGCATCCAGTCGAGCAGCACGGCGTCGGGCTTCGCTTCCTTGAGCTGCAGCAGCGCTTCCTCGCCGTCGTGCGCGGCACTGACCGCGAAGCCTTCTTTCTCGAGGTTGTAGCGCAGCAGCGTCAGCAGCGCCGTCTCGTCTTCGACAATCAGAACCGCGGGCCGCATCAGGCTTGATCCTCATCGTCAAGGTCGCTGACCGTGGCGTCGGGCGCCAGCGCCAGGCTGGTGCGGTCGCGCTTCGGCCGGACTTGCGCCAGCGGCGTGCCGTGCACCAGGAAATAGAGCGTTTCCGCAATGTTGGTGGCGTGATCGCCGATGCGTTCGAGGTTCTTCGCCATGAACAGCAAGTGGGTGCAGGCGGTGATGTTGCGCGGATCCTCGATCATGTAGGTCAACAGCTCGCGGAAGAGGCTGGTGTAGAGATCGTCCATCTCCTCGTCACGCAGCCACACCGCCAGCGCCTTTTCGGCGTCGCGCTCGACGAAGGCGTCGAGCACGTCCTTGATCATGCCGCTGCCGAGCCGGCCCATGCGCGGAATCCCTGAGACCGGCTTCACCGCCGGCGTCTGGTTGAGCGCGATGGCGCGCTTGGCGACGTTGGCGGCGTAATCGGCGATGCGCTCGAGGTCCGACGCAATCTTGAGGCCGGCGACGATCTGGCGCAGGTCGCGGGCCAGTGGCTGGCGCAGCGCCAACAGCCGCACGACCAGGCTTTCGACCTCGCGCTCGAGCTCGTCGACGCGCGCATCCGACTTGACCACTCGGGCCGCCAACTCGCTGTCGCGTTTCGCCACCGCCTCGATCGCCGCGGCGAGCTGGCTTTCGGCCATGCCGCCCATCTCGGCGATGATGTTGTCGAGCCGTTGCAGCTCCTGGTCGTAGCTCTTGATGATGTGTTCGGAAACCATGTCTCGTCCGCTCCTCAGCCGAAGCGCCCGGTGATGTAGTCTTCGGTCTGACGCTCCTTGGGATGCGTGAAGATCGTCTCGGTCGTATCGAACTCGACCAGCTGTCCCAGGTACATGAACGCCGTATAGTCCGAGCTGCGCGCCGCCTGTTGCATATTGTGCGTGACGATCACGATGCAATAGTCGGACTTGAGATCGGCAATGAGCTCTTCGATGCGCTGCGTCGAGATCGGATCAAGGGCCGACGCCGGTTCGTCCAGCAGCAGGATCTCGGGCTTGACCGCGATGGCGCGGGCGATGCACAGCCGCTGCTGCTGGCCGCCCGACAGCGACAAGCCGCTTTCGCGTAGCTTGTCCTTGACTTCGTCCCACAGCGCCGCGCGCTTGAGCGCTTCTTCGACGCGCTCGTCGAGCTGTCGTGCGCCCAGCCGCTCGTACAGCCGGACGCCGAAGGCGACGTTGTCGTAGATCGACATCGGAAATGGCGTCGGCTTCTGGAACACCATGCCGATGCGCGCGCGCAGCAGGTTCAAATCCTGGCGCGGATCGAGGATGTCCTGGCCGTCGACCAGTACCTCGCCGGTGGCGCGCTGATCGGGGTAAAGCTCGTAGATGCGGTTGAGGACGCGCAACAGGGTGGACTTGCCGCAGCCCGACGGGCCGATGAAGGCGGTGACGCGCTTGTCGTGCAGCGTCAGGTTGATGCCTTTGAGCGCCTCGTAGGTCTTGTAATAGAAGCGCAGGTCCTTGATCTGGACCTTCGGCTGCGCCTGATCCTTGGCCTCGGCGGTCGGGGTCGGGGTGGGCGTGTCCACGGCGGGCATTTGTATCAGATGCGGACGCGACCGGCTGGGGGTTTCGATGGGCTGGATTTCGTAGGTCATTTGCCGAAGCTGCTCCAATTGGCGACCATCCGCGCCGCGATGTTGAGCACGAGGATCGCAAGCGTGATGACCAATGCGCCGCCCCAGGCCAAGAGCTGCCAGTCCGCATAAGGGCTAAGCGCGAACTGGAAGATGACCATCGGCAGATTGGCCATCGGCGCGTTCATGTTGGTGCTCCAGAAATTATTGCCGAACGCGGTGAACAGCAGCGGCGCCGTCTCGCCGGCGATGCGCGCCACGCCCAGCATCACGCCGGTCAGCATGCCCTGCAGCGCGGCGCGATAGACCACCATGACGATGACCTTCCATTGCGGCGCGCCTAGCGCTACCGCCGCCTCGCGCAGGCTGGCCGGCACCAGCGTCAGCATGTTCTCGGTGGTGCGCACCACCACCGGCACCAGGATGATCGCCAGCGACGCGGCACCGGCCCAAGCCGAGAAGTGGCCCATGCGCACGACCATCACCTCGTTGACGAAAACGCCGATGACGATCGACGGCGCCGACAGGAGGATGTCATTGATGAAACGCACCGCCTGGCCCAGGTGCGAGCCGCGCGCATACTCGGCCAGGAAGGTGCCGGCGAGGATGCCGATCGGCGCGCCAACCAGCGTCCCCACCAAGGTCATCATGAAGCTGCCGTAGAAGGCGTTGCGCAGACCGCCGACATTGCCGGGCGCCGGCGTGTCCTTGGTGAAGAAATCGGCCGACAGCGCCGGCACGCCGTGCCGCAGCAGCGACCACAAGATCAGGAACAACACAATCAGGCCGGTCGCGGTCGCCAGCAACGACAGCGACATGATGGTGAAATTGGCGGCGCGGCGTCGCGCGTAGATGCTGATCACGCACCCTCCTTCGCCGACAGGCGCCACAGCATGAAATTGGCGATGGCCAGGACGATGAAGGTGATGACGAAGAGGATCAGGCCGAGCGCGATCAGCGACGACGTGTACGTGTCGCTCACCGCTTCGGTGAATTCGTTGGCCAGCGTCGCCGAAATCGTCGTACCCGGCGCCAGCAGCGACGCGCGGATATGGTGGGCATTGCCGATGACGAAGGTGACCGCCATGGTCTCGCCCAACGCACGGCCGAGACCCAGCATCACGCCGCCGACGATGCCGACGCGCGAATGCGGAATGACGATCGAACGCACCACTTCGGCCGTGGTCGCGCCCATGCCATAGGCGCTTTCGCGCAGCATCGCCGGTACGGTCATGAACACGTCGCGGATCACCGCGGCGATGAAGGGCAGCACCATCACCGCCAGGATCAGGCCGGCGGTTAACATGCCCAGGCCATAAGGCGGGCCTTGGAACAGCACGCCGACAACCGGGATGTCGCCGAGCGTATCGATCAGGAACGGCTGCAGTGTCGTTTGCAGCACCGGCGCCACCACGAGCAGGCCCCAGACGCCATAAATGATGCTCGGGATCGCCGCGAGGAGCTCAACCAACATCCCAATGGGCCGGCGCAACACCGGCGGGCATAGCTCGGTCAGGAAGATAGCAATGCCGACGGCCACCGGAACCGCGATGAGCATGGCGATCAGCGCCGTCAGCACCGTGCCGTAGATTGCGGGCAACGCACCGAAGGTTTCCTTGACTGGGTTCCAGGTCTCGCTGACCAAGAAGTCGAAGCCGAATTTACGGAAGGCCGGCATGGCGCCCGCCGCCAGCGCCACCAACACGGCGCCAAGCAGCACCAGGACACCGATGGCGAAAGCCTGCGTCAGGCCGCGGAAAAGCGTGTCGCCCAGGCGCTGGCGCCACATAGCGTGGGGCGCGAGCCCCACGGCGGCGACTGCCGGCGGGCCGTGCAAACGAGCCTCCACGCTGTTCCCCGTGCTCCCAGTCTTTCGGTCCGACAGGGTTACGCGCCTTTCATTGCGCTTTTATGACAGCGGTCTGGAATTACCTAGCCTTGACCTAAGCCACTGTTCCGGCTGTGATTTTCTGGCTGGCCGCGACCGGCAAATGGACCGTGAAGACCGAACCCTGGCCGAGCTCGCTGTCGATCTCGAAGGCGCCGCGGTGGTGGCTGACGATGTGCTTGACGATGGCAAGACCGAGGCCGGTTCCGCCCAGCGCCCGCGAGCGTGCGGCATCGACGCGGTAGAACCGTTCGGTCAGCCGCGGGATGTGCTCGTGCGCGATACCGGCGCCGTGATCGCGCACGGCGATGGCGACGCCGCCGCGCTCGCCCGGTCGCGCGCCGCTCAACGCCCGGCTCGAAGGCCGCGCCACGATTTCGATCGCGGTGCCCTGGTCGCCATATTTGAGCGCGTTGTCGAAGAGGTTCTGGAACACCTGCACCAGCTCGTCGAGATCACCAGCCACCGGCGGCAAATCGGGCGCGACGTCGAAGACGAAGCGCATGCCGCGCGCCTTCGCCCGCGGCTCCAGCGGATCGGCCGCCTGGCGCAGCGCATTCTCGATCCGCACCGCCTCGGTCGGCGCGCGGTGCTCGTTCATCTCGATGCGCGACAACGACAGCAGATCCTCGACCAAACGGGTCATGCGCGCGGCTTGCTCGGCCATGATGCCGAGAAAGCGGTCGCGCGCCGACGTATCTTCGCGTGCCGGGCCGCGCAGCGTCTCGATGAAGCCGACGAGCGTCGCCAGCGGCGTGCGCAATTCGTGGCTGGCGTTGGCGACGAAGTCGGCGCGCAGCCGCTCGGCGCGCTTCAGCTCGGTCAGGTCGTGCAGCACCAGGACTGCGGCCGCGCCTTCCGCCTCGGGCGTTAAACGCGCCACCACGGCGCGCAAATGGCGCTCGACCGGGCTGGTCAGCTCGAATTCGACCGTGCGCGTGGTTTCGCCTTTCAACACCTGGTCGGTCGCGGTCAGCACCGCCGGATGGCGCAGCACACCGGCGAGATCGCGGCCCTCGATGCGCTCGCCGAAAAGGGCCGTGGCGGCGGTGTTGGCGCGCACCACGCGGCGCGCGGCGTCGAGCAACAGCAGCGGTTCGGGCAGGGTCGCCAGCACCGACCGCGCCGATTCCAACGCGCTGTCACGTGCCCGGATCTCGGCGCGCACGCTCCGCGCCCAGCGGCCGAGCGCCAGCCACAGGTCGCGCACCGACGGACTCAGGCTTTGCACCTCGGGGGCCGGCTCGTTGGCCGCCATGCGGTCGAGCGCGCCGCGGACCCCGGCGACGCCGCCGATCAGCGGCGCGAGCAACAAGGTGATCCCGGCATAGACGACGGCGGCCGCCACCAGTGCCGGAACCGGCGCCAGCCAGCCGCCAAGCACCAGGACCGCCAATACGAAAAGGACCGGCAGCGCCGTCACCAGTCCGCCTACCAACACGCGCGCCGGCGTGTTCATCGTCCGGCCCCGAGTCGAATCGCTCGCATGGCCGCCAGTGTAACCTCTCCAAGGCGCCAGCGGCAGTTGCATGCGGCCGACGTACCCGCCCGGTTTGTCGCGTGCTAGCTTGCGCACATGACGCAGAAAGCCCGGGTGAGTGAGATCGCGCGCGAGTCGCCGGCGCCGGCCGGGCGTCCGGCCGCGCCAGTCAGCCTCGCAGCCGATGCGACGCCGTTGATGGCGCAATATCTCGAAATCAAGCGCGCCCATCCCGATTGCTTGTTGTTCTATCGCATGGGCGATTTCTACGAGCTGTTCTTCGACGACGCTGCCCAGGCGGCCCGCGCCCTCGACATCACGCTGACCAAGCGTGGCAAGCACGATGGCGAGGACATTCCGATGTGCGGCGTGCCGGTTCACGCCGCCGAGGCCTATCTCGCGCGTCTCATCCGCCAAGGGTTCCGGGTGGCGGTTTGCGAACAAATCGAGGAGCCGGTCGAAGCCAAGAAGCGCGGCAGCAAGGCGCCCGTGAAACGCGCCGTCATCCGCATCGTCACGCCCGGTACGTTGACCGAGGACAATCTGCTCGATGCGCGGCGCAACAATTATCTCGCTGCGCTCGCCGAGGCGCAGGGTGAGCTGGCGCTCGCTTGGCTCGACCTTTCGACCGGCGAGTTTGCGCTGCAGGCGGTTGCCGCCGGCGATCTCGGTGCGGCGCTGGCGCGGCTCGCGCCCGGCGAGATCCTATTGTCCGAACGACTGGTTCAGCGTCCGGCGCTGTTCGAGCTCTTGAACGAATGGAAATCGGCGCTGACGCCGCTGCCCAATCCGCGCTTCGATTCCGACAACGGCCGCAAGCGGCTCGAGGCGCTGTACGGCGTCGCGGCGCTCGATGCCTTCGGCACCTTCACGCGTGCCGCGGTCGCCGCCGCCGGCGCGCTGGTCGATTACGTCGCGCTGACGCAGCAGGGCAAGCTGCCGGCGCTGTTGCCGCTGCGTCCGGTCGCCGGCGGCGCCTTCATGGCAATCGATCCGGCGACGCGGCGCAATCTCGAATTGGCGGAGACGCTGGCCGGCGAGCGCAAAGGCAGTCTGCTAGCGGCGCTCGACCGCACCGCGACCGGCGCCGGGGCGCGGCTCCTGGCCGAACACCTGGCGGCACCGCTGACCGACCGCGCGGCGATCGAGGCGCGGCTCGACGCCGTTGCGTTCTTCCGTGCCGACGAGCGTCTGCGCGACGACGTGCGCGCGATCCTGCGCCGTTGCAGTGACATGGCACGCGCAATGTCGCGCCTGGCGCTCGGCCGCGGCGGTCCGCGCGATCTTGCATGCTTGCGCGACACGCTGGGCGAAAGCGCCGCATTGCGCGCGCGACTCGACGGTACGACGCCCGCCTTGATCGCCGCCGCGGTGCGCGACCTCGGCGAGCATGCGACCTTCGTCGCGCGGCTGACGCGCGCCTTGGCCGCCGAACTGCCGCTCGCCGCGCGCGACGGCGGCTTCATCGCCGCCGGTTATGCTGCCGAACTCGATACGCTGCGCCAGCTCAGGGACGACGGCAAACGGCTCATCGTCGAGTTGCAGGCGCGGTATGCCGGCGAAACCGGCATCGCGTCGTTGAAGATCCGCTTCAACAACGTCTTGGGCTATCACATCGACGTGACGCCGGCGCAGGCCGGCAAGCTCGGGCCGCAATTCATCCATCGCCAAACGCTCGCCTCGTCGATGCGCTACGCCACGACCGAGCTCGCCGGGCTCGAAAGCAAGATCGCCTCGGCGGCCGACAAGGCGCTGGCGTTGGAACTCAAGCTTTTCGACGATCTCGTCGGCGAGGCACGCGCCCGCGCCGAAATGATCCAACGCGCGGCGTCGGCGCTCGCGGCGCTCGACGTCGCCGCGTCGCACGCCCAGCTCGCCGCCGAACGCGATTATTGCCGGCCGACGATCGCCGATGACAACGCGTTCGCGGTCACCGCCGGCCGGCATCCGGTGGTCGAACTCGCGCTGAAAACCGCGGGCCAGCCCTTTGTCGCCAACGATTGCGATCTTCAGTCGGACCAGCGGCTCTGGCTTTTGACCGGACCTAACATGGCGGGCAAGAGCACCTTCCTGCGCCAGAACGCGCTGATTGCCGTCATGGCGCAGATGGGCGGCTACGTGCCGGCGACTGCGGCGACGCTCGGCGTTGTCGACCGGCTGTTCTCGCGTGTCGGCGCCGCTGACGATCTGGCGCGCGGTCGCTCGACCTTCATGGTCGAGATGGTCGAAACCGCGGCGATCTTGAATCAGGCGACGCCGCGTTCGCTGGTGATCTTGGACGAGATCGGCCGCGGCACCGCGACGTTCGACGGGCTGTCGATCGCTTGGGCGACGCTCGAGCATCTGCACGACGTTAACCGCTGCCGCGCACTGTTCGCGACGCACTACCACGAGCTGACTGCCTTGGCGTCGAAGCTCACCGAGCTCTCCTGCCGCACCATGCGCGTGAAGGAGTGGCAGGGCGAAGTCGTCTTCCTGCACGAGGTCGCAGCCGGCGCCGCCGATCGTTCGTACGGCATCCACGTCGCCAAGCTCGCGGGCCTGCCGCCGTCGGTGCTGGCGCGCGCCGAAGTGGTGCTGGCGACGATCGAGAAGGGCGAGCAGCGTGGCCAGCTGGCGAAGCTCGCCGACGATCTGCCGTTGTTCACCGCGGCCGCACCGGCAAAGCCCGCTGCGGGTTCGTCGCCGGTCGAGGCGTTGCTCGACAGCTTGCGTCCAGACGAGCTCTCGCCCAAGGACGCGCTCGAATTCCTCTATAAGCTCAAGGGCTTGCTCGACCAGCGCGGCTGAAATTCGGGGCCTTGCGGGGCGACAGGAAACGGCCGTCCGTGTAGACTGGCGTCATGCACGCCATCAATCGGCCGCGCGCGGTGGTCGATCGCCGCAGCCTTCTGGCGCGGCTCGACGAACTCGCCGAAAACGGCACGCCGGGCCGGCCGCAGCTCGTGGCCTTCTTGAAGGAAGCGCTCGTCGCCGGCCGCGCCGAGATCCGCCAGCGCTTCGACACCGACGGCTCGGGCACCGACGCCGCGCACGCGCTCTGCTTCCTGATGGATCAGCTGATCCGCGTGCTCTACGACTTCACCGTCGGCCACGTCTATCCCGTCGCGAATCCAACCGAAGGCGAGCGCATGGCGCTGGTCGCGGTCGGCGGCTACGGCCGCGGCGAGCTCGCGCCTTATTCCGACGTCGATCTGCTGTTCCTGCTGCCGTACAAGGCGACGCCGCACACCGAGCAAGTCGTCGAGTACATGCTCTATGTGCTGTGGGATCTGGGCCTCAAGGTCGGCCAGTCGACGCGCTCGATCAACGAGACCATCGCCCAGGCCAAGGCCGATCTCACCATCCGCACGGCGATTCTCGAGGCGCGCTACATCTGGGGTGAGCAGAAGATCTTCGATGAGATGAAAGCAGCGTTCGACGCCGAGATCGTCAAAGGCAACGCCGCGCAATACGTCAGGGACAAGCTCGCCGAGCGCAACGACCGCCACCAGCGGCTCGGCGATTCACGCTATCTGGTCGAGCCCAACGTCAAGGAAGGCAAGGGCGGCCTGCGCGACCTGCACACGCTGTTCTGGATCGCCAAATTCGCCTATCGCGTCGACGACGTGTCGAAGCTGGTCGAGCTCAAAGTGTTCTCCGAGGACGAGGCGGCGCGTTTCGCCCGGGCGCAGAACTTCCTGTGGACGGTGCGTTGCCACCTGCATTTCCTCGCCGGCCGCGCCGAGGACCGCCTGACCTTCGAGCATCAGGCCGAGATCGGCCGCCGTATGGGCTACACCGATCACGCCGGCACGCGCGGCGTCGAACGCTTCATGAAGCACTATTTCCTCGTCGCCAAGGATGTCGGCGACCTGACACGCATCATCTGCGCCGTGCTCGAATCCGAGCACAAGGCGCGGCCGTTGCTTGCTTGGCGGCCGTGGAACGGCGCAGCCAAGAAGCTTGACGGCTTCGTCGTCGAAGGCGGCCGCATCGACGTCGACAGCGAGGACGCATTCCGGCGCAATCGCGTCGACCTCTTGCGCCTCTTTCACGTCGCGGAAGAACACGACCTCGACATCCATCCGCACGCACTGCGCCTGATCACGCACAATCTGCGGCTGATCGACAACAATCTGCGCGCCGATCCCGAAGCCAACCGCCTGTTCATGGAGATATTGACCTCGCGCAAGGATCCCGAGGTCGCGCTGCGCCGGCTCAACGAGGCCGGCGTCTTCGGCCGCTTCGTGCCGGATTTCGGCCGCGTCGTGGCGCAGATGCAGTACGACATGTATCACATCTACACCGTCGACGAGCACACCATCTTCGCCATCGGCATCCTGTCGAAGCTCGAGAAGGGCCTGCTCGAAGACGAGCTGCCGCTGACGACTTCGCTGATGCCGACGATCGACGCCGGCTCGCGCCGTGCGCTCTATCTCGCGGTACTATGCCACGACATCGCCAAGGGCCGCGGCGGCGACCATTCGATCCTCGGTGAAGAGGTGGCGCAGAAGCTCGGTCCGCGGCTCGGCCTTTCGGCCGAGGAAACCGAAACCGTCGCCTGGCTGGTGCGCTGGCACCTGCTGATGAGCGCGACCGCGTTCAAGCTCGACGTCGACGATCCGCAGACGATTTCGGACTTCGTCGCCCGCGTGCAATCGCCTGAGCGTTTGAAGCTTCTATTGCTGTTGACCGTCGTCGACATTCGCGCCGTCGGGCCCAAAGTCTGGAACGGCTGGAAGGCGACGCTGCTGCGCGAGCTTTTTCATCGCGCCGCCGAGCTGATGGCTGGCGGCCTGGTCGAAGAGGCGCGCAGCCAGCGCATCGCCGCGGCGCAGGCGGCGGTGAAGCAACTGCTCGCCGATTTCACGCCCGAAGAGATCGAAAGCTTCATCGCCAAGGGCTATCCGTTCTACTGGCTGTCGTTCGAACCCGAGATCATGGCGCGGCACGCGCGCCTCATCCGCGAAGCCGAGCGCGGCGGCAAGCTGCTCACGGTCGAAACCCAGGTCGATCCTTACCGCGCCGTCACCGAGGTCACGCTCTATACCGCGGACCATGCCGGCCTATTCTCGCGCATCGCCGGCGCGTTGGCGATCGCCGGCGCCAACATCGTCGATGCCAAGATCCTCACCATGCAGAACGGCATGGCGCTCGACACGTTCACCGTGCAGGACCAGGCCGGCGGCGCCTTCGATCAGCCGGAACGCCTCGCGCGGCTGTCGGCCGCGCTCGAAGGCGTGCTGTCGGGCGCGATCAAGGCGCATGTCGAGCTCGCTCGGCCGCAGGCGATCCCGACGCGGACGCGCACGCTGGCGGTGCCGCCGCGCGTCATCATCAACAACACCGCAAGCCGCACCCACACCGTCATCGAAGTCAACGGCCGCGACCGGCCAGGCCTGTTGTTTCAGGTGACGCGCGCGCTGACCGCGCTCAATCTCCAGATCTCGAGCGCCAAGATCTCGACCTACGGCGAGAAAGTGGTCGACGTCTTTTACGTGAAGGATCTTTTCGGCCACAAGATCGAGGACGAGGGGCGGCTCAAGACCATCCGCGAAGGATTGCTCGCGGCGCTCGCCGAGGAACCGGCGCAGAATCCGACCGTTGCCGCCGAATAGTGCGGCTCACGCCGCGCTGCGGTGGAAGTCGATGGTCGGCGCCAGGGCGATGATCGCTACCGCCGCGATCGCCGCCGGCACGAAGGCGAAACCCGGCCAGCCGCTCGCGTCCCAGGCAAAACCGGCAAGGATCGGAAACACCACCGCCGTCGGATAGGAAATGGTGAACATCGCGGCGATGACGCGATGGACGTCCTCGGGCCGTGCGAGGAGCGGCGGCAGCGCCAGCATCAGCACCAGCATCGCCGCATTGGCGCCGCCGAGGATGCCGGACCACACCACGATCCACGCGCCCGGCATGAAAGCGAGGCCGGCGGCGCTCGCCAGCACTAGCGCGGCCAGCACGATATAGGCGGCGTGCCGCCGCACCAGCTTCTCGGCGAGCGCCAGCATGGCGAACGACACCGGCAGCTGGAAGAAATTCAGCGAGGTCAGCGCCGCGCTGATCCAGCGTCCGTCGCCGGTGGCGTGCAAATAATCGGGCAGGAAGGTATTGGTGGCAAAATAAGCGGTGTTGACGCCGCCCATCATGAAGGCAAGCCGCCACACCAGCGGATTCTTCCAATCTGGCCACCAGTGCCGACGTGCGCCCAGGCGCGGATGCGCGTCGCGCGGCGCCAGCGCCAGGACGACGAGCCCGGTCAGCAGCACCGGCACGCCCCAGACGACGAAGCTCCAGCGCCAGCCGCCGACCAGCGGCAAGACGACGGGCAGGGTCAAGGCGACCGGCAGCGTCTCGCCGATCAGCAGGCCATTGGTGTAGACCGCGGTACCGAAGCCGATGCGGTCGGGGCACCAGGCACGCACCAGCGGCGGCAGCGCTGGCTGCATGATGGCGACGCCGGCGCTCATCGCGATGGTGGCGAGATAGAGTGTCGCGACGCTGTCGGCGGCGCCGCGTACGGCCGAGGCGAACGCGGTGAGCACGAGCCCGGCGATCAGCGTCGGCACCGCGCCGGTGCGCGCGATCAGCAGCGAGCCGGGCACGGCAGCGAAGGCGAACAGCAGCGATGGCAACGAGCCGAGCGCGCCGATCTCGGTTTCGCTCATGTGTAGGTCGGCATGGATGAGCGGAATCACCGGTGGCACGGCCAGGACCGTCAGGCGCAGGCCCATGCCGGCGAGCCACAGGATCGCAAGCGGTAGCAGCAGCTTTCGGGACACGGGATGCGTAGCTCGGACGGTTGACGGGGCGACCGGTTTAGCCGAACCGCATACGGCCGTCGACCCGCGTCAGGTGTCGAACTGCAATGCCGCGAACGCAGGCGGCGGGTTCCAGTTCGCCGCGAGTTGCCGGTAGGCAAAGGCATAGAACGTCACGTTGAATGCGCTCGCCACCAGTTGGACAGCGCCTTGCGCCAGGCCCAGCGCGAGGCGGCTGTTAAAGCTCAATTGCGCAAGCCAGTCGCCGAACGACAGGTCGCCGTGGGTCGCGACGAAGACCAAAAGCCCGCCGCCGCCGCCAACCAGGCCGGCGACCAGCATGACGGGCAGGATCATCAGCACGTCGCCGAAGAACAGCCGCCAGGTGTTGCCGCGGCCGCGATGCCAAGCGGCCCGGATCGCATTCGCGGGATCGTCGGTCGCGATCGCCGGGCCCAACAGATATAACCGGCATGCGGCGACGATCACGGCGACGGTGGTGACAATCGCGAGCAAAACGAAAACCGCCGCCGCCACCGGGCCGCCGACGTGGAACGCGACAAAACCGACAATGGCGCCGACCGCCACGATCGGCACCAACATCAGGAACAGCACGATTCCGGCGCCGAGAAGCCGCCAGTGGCGTCGGCGAAATTGCAGTGCCGCCGCCCACGAATGCTCGTCGAGCAGGATCGCGCGCACGAGCGCGATGTGCCAGGCGATGCTGGCGCCGATCAGCAGGATTGCGACGGCGAAGGCCGCCGCGCGCATCATCGGCGTCAAGGCTGGTCCGCGGCGCAGCGCGACGTCGAGCGCGGTGAGAACGAGATAGAACCAGCCGGTGCGCAGAACCATTAAAGGATGGCTGGCGACAAAGCGATAGGCGCCGTTGACCGTGTCCCAGAACGCCAGCTTGACCACCGGCTTCTCCCCCCGGAAAGCCTTTCCCCAGGCGCGACTATAGCACGCGACGCGTAGCACGGGCGCGGTCCTATCGTGGCCGCGCCGCCGTGCGAAGCTCAGTTGACAATCTATTCGGTGAGATCGCCGAAGAACTCTTTGACCTTGGCGAAGAAGCTTTCGGCTTCGGGCTGGGTCTTGCGCGCGTCACCGGCCGCTTCGAATTCCGTGAGCAGCTCCTGCTGGCGCTTCGACAAATGCACCGGCGTCTCGACCCGCACCTCGACATACATATCGCCGCGCGCCGTCGAGCGCAGCGTCGACATGCCCTTGCTCTTGAGGCGGAGCTGGTGGCCGTTCTGGGTACCGGCGGGGATCGTCACCCGCGCGCGGCTACCGTCGATGGTCGGCACTTCAAGCGCGCCGCCAAGCGCCGCCGTCGTCATCGACACCGGTACGTGCACGTGGATGTGGTTGCCGTCGCGGTGGAACAGCCGGTGCGGCTTGATCGACAGGAAGATGTAGAGATCGCCCGCGCCGCCGCCGCGCACGCCGGCTTCGCCTTCGCCGGCGAGACGGATGCGCGTGCCGTCCTCGACACCCGCCGGAATCGACACCGACAGCGCCCGTTCACGGTGGACGCGGCCCTGGCCGCCGCATTGCCGGCACGGATTCTCGATGACGCGGCCGGCGCCGTGACACGCCGGACAGGTGCGCTCGATGGTGAAGAAGCCCTGCTGCGCGCGCACGCGGCCCTGGCCGTGACAGGTCGGACAGTTGATCGGCCGCGAGCCCGCTTCGGCGCCGCTGCCCTTGCAGGCATCGCAGGCGGCAAGCGTCGGCACGCGCACCGTGGTCTGCTTGCCGTGGAACGCTTCCTCGAGCGTGATCTCGAGATTGTAGCGCAGGTCGCTGCCGCGCAGATTGGCGCCACCCTGCTGGCGGCGGCCGCCCATGAACTCGCCGAACATCTCATCGAAGATGTCGGCGAAGCCCGCGCCGAAGCCCGCGCCGAAACCGAAATCGCCACCGCCGCGTCCGCCGGCGTTCTCGAAGGCGGCGTGGCCGAAGCGGTCGTAGGCCGCGCGCTTCTGCTCGTCCTTGAGGACGTCGTAGGCTTCGTTGAGTTCCTTGAAGCGGTGCTCGGCCTTGGCGTCGCCCGGATTGCGGTCCGGGTGGCACTCCATGGCGAGCTTGCGAAAGGCCTTCTTGAGTTCCTCGGCCGAGGCGCTGCGCGTCACGCCGAGAGTCTCGTAAAAATCCCGCTTCGCCATCGCTGTGTTATGACGCTTTTGGGTTCACGCTGGCGACGAAAAAACGCGGCCCGTTCAGGCGGAGCCGCGTTTTTTCTGCTCGTCAACTTCCTCGAAGTCGGCGTCGACCACCTTCTCGTTGCCGGCCTGCTGGCCACCGCCGCTTTGCGCGCCCGCTCCCGCTCCGGGCTGCGGTCCGTCGCCTGGCGGCGTCTGTTGCGTCTTGTAGAGTGCCTCGCCCAGCTTCATCGACGCCTGCGCCAGCGCTTCGGACTTGGCGCGGATCTGGCCGATATCCTCGCCGCCGAGCACGCCCTTGAGGTCGGCGATCGCGCTTTCGACCGCCTGTTTGCCGTCGGCCGAGATCTTGTCGGCGTTCTCCTTGAGCGTCTTCTCGCTGGCGTGGACCAGCGCTTCACCCTGGTTGCGCGCCTCGACCAGCTCGCGCCGCTTCTTGTCTTCGGCGGCGTGCGCTTCGGCGTCCTTGACCATCTTCTCGATGTCGTCCTTGCCGAGGCCGCCCGAGGCCTGGATGCGAATCTGCTGCTCCTTGCCGGTGGCCTTGTCCTTGGCTTGGACCGAGACGATGCCGTTGGCGTCGATGTCGAACGTGACCTCGACCTGCGGCACGCCGCGCGGTGCCGGCGGAATACCGACCAGGTCGAACTGGCCGAGCAGCTTGTTGTCGGCCGCCATCTCGCGCTCGCCCTGGAAGACGCGGATGGTCACCGCCGTCTGATTGTCTTCCGCGGTCGAGAACACCTGGCTCTTCTTGGTTGGGATCGTCGTGTTGCGGTCGATGAGGCGCGTGAACACGCCGCCCAGAGTCTCGATGCCGAGCGACAACGGCGTGACGTCGAGCAACAGCACGTCCTTGACCTCGCCCTTGAGGACGCCGGCCTGGATTGCCGCGCCGACCGCGACCACTTCGTCGGGATTGACCGAGCGGTTCGGCTCGCGGCCGAAGAAGGTCTTCACCGTCTCGATCACCTTGGGCATGCGGGTCTGGCCGCCGACCACGATGACCTCGCCGATCTCGCTCGCCTTGAGTCCCGCGTCCTTGAGCGCGTTGCGACACGGCTCGATGGTTTTTTGAATGAGATCGTCAACCAATGCCTCGAGCTTGGCGCGCGTCAGCTTGATGTTGAGATGCTTCGGTCCCGCCTGGTCGGCGGTGATGAAGGGCAGGTTGACCTCGGTCTGCATCGACGACGAGAGCTCGATCTTGGCCTTCTCCGCCGCCTCCTTGAGGCGCTGGAGCGCAAGCCGGTCGTTGCGCAGGTCGATGCCCTGCTCTTTCTTGAACTCGTCGGCGAGATAATCGATGACGCGCTTGTCGAAATCCTCACCGCCCAGGAACGTGTCGCCGTTGGTCGACTTCACCTCGAAGACGCCGTCGCCGATCTCGAGCACCGAGATGTCGAAGGTGCCGCCGCCGAGGTCATAAACCGCGATGGTACCGTTCTTCTTCTGCTCGAGCCCGTAGGCGAGCGCGGCGGCGGTCGGCTCGTTGATGATGCGCAGCACTTCGAGGCCGGCGATCTTGCCGGCGTCCTTGGTGGCTTGGCGTTGGCTGTCGTTGAAGTAGGCGGGGACGGTGATGACGGCTTCAGTGACCTTCTCGCCGAGATAGGCTTCGGCGGTTTCCTTCATCTTCTGCAGGACGAAGGCGCTGACCTGCGACGGCGCGAATTTCTTGCCGCGGCTCTCGACCCAGGCATCGCCATTGTCGCCCGGCACGATCTTGAAGGGAACGAGGTCGGCCTCTTTCTTGACCATCGGGTCGGTCATGCGCCGGCCGATCAGCCGCTTGATGCCGTAGAAGGTGTTCTCGGGATTGGTCACCGCCTGGCGCTTGGCCGCTTGGCCGACCAGCCGCTCGCCGCTCTCCGTGAAGGCCACCTGCGAGGGGGTGGTGCGCGCGCCCTCGCTGTTCTCGATGACCTTGGCCTGCTTACCTTCCATCACGGCGACGCAGGAATTGGTCGTGCCGAGGTCGATGCCGATAACCTTCGCCATATATGTCTCTCCATCGGCGGGTCCGCACGGCCCGAAGCGCCGCCCGAACCCCCGGTTTTAAAGGGGGTCATCCCGAAAGCCGAGGGGATATATATGGACCGCCGGACGTTGCTGCAACGTCCACCTGGCCTGTCCCCCGGCCGTTTCCGGCCTAATAGATGGGCTATCTAGTCGGCCGGCTCAAGGGGTGGCCGGTCGGAAACTGCCGCGCTGCCGGACTCGACCACGCGCTAGGCGCGCGTCTCTCCGCTTATTTCAGGTATCGCGTTCCGGCGCCGGGTCGCCGACCGCCGCCTTGGCAATGCCGACCAAAGCCGGCCGCAACAGCCGATCGTGCATGACATAGCCGGGCTGCAGCACCTGGGCGATAGTGCCTGACGGCTGCGGCGCGCCCGGCACCTCGAACATCGCCTCGTGCACATTGTGGTCGAAACGCTCGCCCAGTTTGGGCTCGACGCGCTTGACGCCGTGGCGCTCGAAGATCGCCAGCAGCTCGCGCTCGGTGGCGGCGACGCCTTCGACGACGCCGTGCGCCGTCGAATCGGCGGCGGGGACGGCGTCGATGGCGCGGCGCAAATTGTCCGCGACGTTCAACAGTTCGCGCGCGAATTCGAACGCCGCATAGCGCTGCGCGTCCTGGCGGTCGCGCTGATGGCGTTGGCGTTGGTTCTCGGTCTCGGCGAGCGCGCGCAACAGCCGGTCCTTGCTCTCGGCCAACTCGGTTTCGAGCCGGGCAATTGTCGCGTTGGCCGCCTTCGGCGGCACTGTTTCGGGCGCAGCCTCGGGCTGCGCATCGGTCGGCTTGTCGAATGCGTCTTCGCTGTTCATATCCTTCAACCCATGAGTCGGCCGATCACCTTGGCGGTGTAATCGACCATCGGAATGATGCGCGCGTAATTGAGCCGCGTCGGCCCGATGACGCCGATTGCCCCCACCATCTGCTCGCGCGAATTGCTGTAAGGCGCAACGATCATCGAACAGCCGGTGACGCCGAACAACGGCGTCGCCGCGCCGATGTAAATCTGCACGCCTTCGCCGACGCGTGTTGCGTCGAGCAGGCGCACCATCGCCTCTTTGGTCTCGAGCATCTCGAACAGCGCCCTCAGCCGCTCGAGATCGGCGAGCGCGGTCACGTCCTCAAGCAGTTTCGACTGGCCTTTGACGATGAGTGCGCTTTCGGCCGGGCTACCCGACCACGACGCGAGGCCGGCGGCGATCAGTTTCGCCGTCAGCTCGTCGATTTCGTCCTTGCGCTGGGCGATCTCGGCGAGGATCGCGGTTCGCGATTCGTCGAGCGTACGGCCGACCAGGCGCGCGTTAAGATAGTTGCTGGCCGCCGTCATCGACGACGGCAACGTGCCCGACGGTGCGTCGATGATGCGGTTCTCGACCAGGCCGTCTTCGGTTACCAGCACGACGAGCGCGCGGCCGGGCGCCAGCGGCACGAACTCGATGTGCTTCAGCGCGCGCTCGGTCTTGGGTGCGATGACCAGGCCGGCGCAGCGCGACAGGCCGGCAAGCATCGTGGTCGCCTGCTCGAGCGCCTGCGGCAGGCTCTTGCCGGCGGCGGCGCATTGCGCCTCGATATTGCGCCGCTCGTCCTCGGAAATTCCGCCGAGCTCCAAGAGCCCGTTGACGAATAGGCGCAACCCCGTCTCGGTCGGCAACCGGCCCGCCGATGTGTGTGGGGCAAACAACAGGCCTTGCTCTTCGAGGTCGGCCATGACGTTGCGGATCGTCGCCGGCGACAGGTCGAGGGCGCCGCGTCGTGCCAAGGTGCGCGATCCGACCGGCTCTCCGGTCTCGACATAGGCTTCGACGATCATGCGGAAGACTTCGCGCGAGCGCTCGTTGAGCTCGCCGATGGCGAAACTGTCCGCGGCGGCCAATTTGACCGAGGCGGGTTTGCTGCTTCCGGTGTCGGGCACGGCGCGCATTATCTAGGGACGTCTGGCACTTGGGTCAACCCAAGTGCTTGTCCTGCGCGGCGCCGCGGATTAGCTTGCGGGCGCCTGCTCCGCGAAGAAAGGGACCCCAGCATGCCGCGCCCCTCCGGCCGTGCCCCGACCGAGTTGCGCCCGGTGCGCCTCGAACCGAACGTCGCCAAATACGCCGAAGGCTCGTGCCTGGCGTCGTTCGGGGACACGCGCGTGCTGTGCTGCGCCACGGTCGAGGAGAAAGTGCCGCCGTTCCTGCGCAACACCGGCCGCGGCTGGATCACCGCCGAATACGGCATGTTGCCGCGCTCGACCCACACCCGCACGGATCGCGAAGCGGCGCGCGGCCGCCAGACCGGCCGCACGCACGAAATCCAGCGCCTGATCGGCCGCTCGTTGCGCGCCATCGCCGATCTTAACGCGCTCGGCGAACGCCAGATCCGTATCGATTGCGACGTGCTGCAGGCCGACGGCGGCACACGCACCGCCGCGATCACCGGCAGTTACGTCGCGCTCTATCTCGCGCTCAAAAGCCCGATGGCCCAGGCGGCGCTCACCGTCTTTCCGTTGATCGATTCGGTGGCCGCGATCAGCTGCGGCATCGCCGCTGGCGAGCCCGTGCTCGATCTCGATTATGCCGAGGATTCCACCGCCGAAGCCGACGCCAACTTCGTCGTCACCGGCACCGGCGGTATCGTCGAGATCCAGGCGACGGCGGAGAAAGGCCATTTCGCCGAGGCGCGCTTCACCGAGATGCTGGCGTTGGCGCGTCACGGCATCGCGCAGCTCGCCAGGCTGCAACGCGAGGCGATCGGCGTTGGTTGAGACGCGGCGTATCACCGGGGGACGCCTGGCGATCGCGACGCACAATCCGGGCAAATTGGCTGAGATCGCCGAGCTGCTGCGGCCCTATGGAGTCGAAACGATCGGCGCTGCCGTGCTCGGCTTGCCCGAGCCCGAGGAAACCGGCGCGACGTTCGAAGCCAACGCACAATTGAAGGCGCTGGCGGCGGCGCGTGCCAGCGGCCTGCCGGCGTTGGCCGACGATTCCGGTCTCGCGGTCGGGGTGCTCGGCGGCGCGCCGGGCATTTATTCAGCGCGTTGGGCCGGACCGAACAAGGATTTCGCCGCGGCGATGCAGCGCGTCGAACGCGAACTCGTCGGCAAGCCGGACCGGCGCGCCATGTTCGTGGCGGTGCTGGCGCTTGCTTGGCCCGACGGCCATGTCCAGTTCTTTCGCGGCGAGGTCCGCGGCACACTGGTCTTTCCGCCGCGCGGCGCGCGCGGCTTCGGCTACGATCCGATCTTCGTGCCCGAAGGCGGCAAGGAGACGTTCGGCGAAATGGCGCCGGCGGCCAAGCACGCGATCAGCCATCGCGCCCGCGCGTTCGCCAAGCTGGTCGCAGCGTGCTTCGGAGCCGCGGCATGACTCCGCTTGCGGTCTATATCCATTGGCCGTTCTGCAAGTCGAAATGCCCTTACTGCGACTTCAACAGCCACGTGCGCGAACGCATCGACGAAACGCGCTGGCGCCAGGCGCTCCTCACCGAGCTCGCCTGGTGGGCGGAGCAGACCGAAGGTGCCACCATTACCAGCATCTTCTTCGGCGGCGGCACGCCGTCGCTGATGGCGCCCGAAACCGTGGCAGCGATTCTTGACGCCGTCAGCCGACATTGGACGCGCGCTGCCGACTGCGAAATCACCCTCGAAGCCAATCCCACCTCGGTCGAGGCGGCGCGCTTCCGGGCGCTGCGCGACGCTGGCGTTGGCCGGGTCTCGCTCGGCGTGCAGGCGCTCGATGACGCGGCGCTCAAATTTCTCGGCCGCGGCCACGACGTGCGCGAGGCACAAGCGGCGGTCGAACTCGCGCGCGCGACCTTTCCGCGCTTTTCCTTCGATCTGATCTACGCGCGGCCGGGCCAGACAGCGGCGGCGTGGACGCGCGAGTTGACGGCGGCGCTGGCGATGGCCGGCGATCATCTGTCGGTCTATCAGCTCACCATCGAAGCCGGCACTGCCTTTGCCACGTCGTTCGCGCGCGGCGATTTCGCGCTTCCCGATGAAGACACGGCCGGCGCGCTTTACGAGGCGACGCAAGCGGCACTCGCCGCCGCCGGCTTGCCGGCTTATGAGATTTCGAACCACGCGCGCCGCGGCCAGGAGTGCCGCCACAATCTCGCTTATTGGCGCGGTCAGGATTATCTCGGCGTCGGTCCCGGCGCCCACGGCCGTCTCACCAGCGGGCCGGCGCGCTTCGCTACGCGGCAGATGAAAGCGCCGGAGACCTGGCTCGCCGCGGTCGAGACCCGCGGCAACGGCACGGAAGAGTTCGTCCGGCTGACGGTCGACGAGCGCCGCAGCGAATTGGTGATGATGGGGCTTCGCCTCGCCGAAGGCATCGCCCGCGACCGCTTCGTCGCCGCGACGGGACTGCGCTTTGAAGACGCGTTCGCGGATCGGCTGTCGCCGCTGATTGCCGGCGGCTTTGTCGAATTGGACGAACATGCGCTGCGCGCGACCGCTTCCGGCCGCCAGCGCCTGAACGCCGTGTTGGGAAAGCTACTCGCCTAGCGTGCGGAAATCGGTCGGCGCCGGATCGACGACCGACGGCTGACCGCGTTCGACCTGGAGCACGGCGAGGCCGCGCTGCGCGATGCCAGTCGGCAAGAGGCGGAAAAGGCCATCGACGCCGGCAAAGCCGTTGGGGTTGGTGAGCGCGGCGGTCGACAGATCGCCGCCGTTGTGCACCAACGTCACCACCAGCGAGACGGCATCGTAAGGCAGCGTCGCAAGCCGCGGCGGCGCGCGATTGTAAAGCGCGCGGTAGCGGCTTTCGAAATCGGCGCGCGCCGCTGGTGCCGGTGCCGCGTA
>JAGXBG010000147.1 GCA_018971215.1 Alphaproteobacteria bacterium | reverse complement strand
TGAGCAGCGCAGCGCCGTGCGGCGTGTGCACGACCTCGGGATGGAACTGCACACCATAGAAGTGCCGCGCATCGTCGGCGATGGCGGCAAAGGGCGCGCCGTCGCTGATGCCGACAGTCTTGAATCCCGGCGGCAGCACGTCGACGCGGTCGCCATGGCTCATCCACACCTGTTCGCGCTGGCCCTTCTTCCATAGGCCTTCGAACAGCTTGCAGTCGGCGACGATCTCGAGGAAGGCGCGGCCGAATTCGCGATGGTCTGATGGCGAGACGCGGCCGCCGAGCTGCGCGCACATCGTCTGTTCGCCGTAGCAGATGCCGAGTACCGGTACGCCAAGCTCAAAGATCTTCTGCGGCGCGCGCGGCGACGCCTGTTCGTGCACCGACGCCGGACCGCCTGACAGGATCACCGCCTTGGGCGCAAAGCCGGCGAGCTTGTCGTCCGCCATGTTGAACGGATGGATCTCGCAATAGACGCCGCTTTCGCGCAGCCGCCGGGCGATCAACTGGGTCACCTGGCTGCCGAATTCCAGGATCAGGACTTTTTCGGCATTGGGCGCGGTCATGGCGCGGGCATCATCCTTGAGGCGGTGTGTCAGGCGCAACCGCCTTGCGTTCGAGAACGGCGACGAAGAATCCGTCGGTGCCGTGGCGCGCCGGCGTCAGGCGCAGCATCGCGCCTTTCTCCGGCGGCTTGCCGCCAAGGGCGTCGCGCCAGACTTTCCACGCCGGGAGCAGGGCGAAATCGGCGTGCGCCGCCAGGAACGTTTCGACCTGCTGCTCGTCTTCCTCGCGCAGCAGCGAGCAGGTGGCATAGACCAGCCGGCCGCCCGGTTTCACCAGCCGCGCCGCCGAATCGAGGATATCGGCCTGGAGCGCGGTCAGCTCCGTAAGGTCTTCAGGCTTCAGTCGCCACTTGGCGTCGGGATTGCGCCGCCATGTGCCGGTGCCGGTGCACGGCGCGTCGACAAAGACACGGTCGAAGCTCGCCTTGTGCCGCTTTACCCACTTGTCGCGCGCACCCGACAGCGGCAGGCGCTGGACGATGCTGGCGCCGGCGCGGCGCAGCCGCTCGGTAGCGCGTTCGAGCCGTCGGGCCGAGATGTCGCTCGCGATCAAGTGGCCGCGATTGTTCATGCTGGCGGCCAGCGCCAGCGTCTTGCCGCCGGCGCCGGCGCAGAAATCGATGACGCGCATGCCCGGCCGCGCGTCGGCGAGCAGCGCCGCGACCTGCGAACCTTCGTCCTGGACTTCGATCAAGCCGTCGCGGAAGGCGGGAAGGGTCCCGAGCGGCACGCGCTCCTTGAGGCGCAAACCGAGCGGCGACAATGCCGTCATCTCGGCTTCGACGCCGGCGCTCTGCAAGGCGATGCGCGCCTTGCCGCGGTCGCCTTTGAGCGTATTGGCGCGCAGGTCGAGCGTCGCTTCGCCGTTGAGCGCTTCGGTCTCGCGCGCCAGGTCCTTGCCGAGCGACGCCGCAAGGTGCGGCCCGAGCCATTCGGGATAATTGCCGCGGACGTGCGGCGGCATCTCCTTGTGCTCGAGATCGCGGCCGGCGAGCGACGACACCATCGCATTTTCGTCGTCGGACAAGGCCGCCGGGCGGAACCGGTCGCCGTCGCAGGCGTCGCGGATTTCGCTCGCCTTCCAGGTCTCGATTAGCGCCAAGGCCGTCAACATCCGTCGACGCGCATCCGCCGGCAGGCCGCCGCCGGTGCGTTCGATCCACCAGTCGAGCTGCGCGCGGTGGCGCAGTACGGCGTAAATATGTTGTGAGATCGCCGCGCGATCCGACGAGCCCGCGAAACGGTGGCGCCGGAACCACTCCGCCACCAGATCGTCGGCAGGCGCCATTCCCTTGTCGATGTCCGCGAGTAGTCCGATCGCCGCCTCGACCTGCGCGCCGGGCGTCACAGGTCCTGCCGGTAGTTCGGCGACTCGCGGGTGATGGCGATGTCGTGCACGTGACTCTCGCGCAATCCGGCGCCGGTGATGCGCACGAATTTGCAGTTACGCTGCATCTCGGCGATGGTGCGGTTGCCGGTATAACCCATCGCGGCCTTGAGGCCGCCGACCAGCTGGTGGACGACGTTGGCGACCGGTCCCTTGTGCGGCACACGGCCTTCGACGCCCTCGGGCACCAGCTTGAGCTCGTTCTGGACTTCCTGCTGGAAGTAGCGGTCGGCCGAGCCGCGCGCCATCGCGCCGACCGAACCCATGCCGCGATAGCTTTTGTACGAGCGGCCTTGATAGAGGAACACCTCGCCCGGACTTTCGTCGGTGCCGGCGAACAGCGAGCCAAGCATCACGCAATCGGCGCCGGCGGCGATCGCCTTGGCCAGATCGCCCGAGAACTTGACGCCGCCGTCGGCGATCACCGGCACGTTCTTCTTGCGGCAGGCTTCGACCACGTCGACGATCGCGGTGAGCTGTGGCACGCCGACGCCGGCGACGATGCGCGTCGTGCAGATCGAGCCCGGACCGATGCCGACCTTGACCGCGTCGGCGCCGGCGTCGATCAGCGCCTCGGCGCCTTCGGGCGTGGCGATGTTGCCGGCGACGATCTGCGTGTAGTTGCTGAGCTTGCGAATGCGGTTGACGGTGTCGAGCACGCGCGACGAATGGCCGTGCGCGGTGTCGACCACCAAGACGTCCACGCCTGCATCAAAAAGCGCCTCGGCGCGCTTGACGCCGTCCGGGCCGGTGCCGGTGGCGGCACCGACGCGCAGGCGGCCGGCTTCGTCCTTGGTGGCGTTGGGGAAACGCTGCGATTTTTCGATGTCTTTCACGGTGATCAGGCCGACGCAGCGGAAGTCCTTGTCGACCACCAGCACCTTCTCGATCCGGTGCTGGTGCAGCAGCTTCTTCGCCTCGTCGCGCGTCACGTTCTCGCGCACCGTGACCAGCTTGTCCTTGGTCATCAGCTCGGCGATCGGCTGATGCGGGTTCGAGGCGAAGCGCACGTCGCGGTTGGTGATGATGCCGACCAGCTTCTGCGTCTTGCGTTCGACCACCGGGATGCCAGAAATCTTGTTGTCGGCCATCAGCTTGAGCGCGTCGGCCAATGTCGCGTCGGGATGAATGGTGACCGGGTTCACCACCATGCCGGCTTCGAACTTCTTCACCTTGCGGACTTCGTCCGCCTGTTCGCTGATGCCGAGATTGCGATGGATGATGCCGAGGCCACCGACCTGCGCCATGGCGATGGCGAGCGCGCTTTCGGTCACCGTATCCATGGCCGCCGACACCAGCGGAATGCCGAGCGCGATCTCGCGCGTGAGGTGCGTGCGCGTGTCGGTGTCGTTGGGCAGGACCGTGGAGGCCGCAGGCACAAGCAGGACGTCGTCGAAAGTCAGCGCCTGCCGGATATCCATCAATGCCTCCCGTTCGCCCGGGTTCGGGCGAGGTTGGCGCCGCATAATACACGGAAGCGTTTCTAAGGGAAGCGCGCCAAACGCCGCTCGGCGCATGCCTCGGATGCCGGAAAGCCTAGGCGGTGCGCCCGCGGAAGCCCTGCGCCACCAGATAGACCTCGGCCGATTCGCTGCGCGACGCCGGCGGCTTGGCATGGCGGATTTGCGTGAAGTCGCGTTTGAGGCGCTGCAGCAGCTCGCCTTCGGCGCCGCCCTGATACACCTTGCACACGAATGCGCCGCCGGGCGCCAGCACTTCGGTCGCAAAATCGTAAGCGGCTTCGGCCAGCGCGACGATCTTTATGTGATCGGTTGGCCCGTGCCCGGTCGCCGGCGCCGCCATATCCGACAGCACGATGTCGGCCGGACCACCGAGCGCCGCCTTGATGCGCGCCGGCGTTTCCACCGCGGTGAAGTCGGCATGGATGAGCGTCGCGCCGGCGATCGGCGGCATGTCGAGAACGTCGACGCCAAGCACGAAGCCCTTACCGCGGTCGCTGCTGGTGCGTTGCACGGCAATCTGCGTCCAGCCGCCGGGTGCCGCGCCCAGATCGACGACGCGCCTGCCCGGCTTCAGCAGGTGGAAGCGGTCGTCGAGCTCGGCCAGCTTGAACGCCGCGCGCGAGCGATAGCCCAGCCGCTTGGCTTCGCGCACGTAGGGATCGTTGAGCTGACGCTGCAGCCACTGGGTCGATGACGCCTTGCGGCGGCCGGCCGTCTTGACGCGCACGGCAGAACCGCGCGACGTTCCGCCGCCTTTCGCGCCGGCGCCGATCCGGCTGCCGGACGGCCACGATCCTTTACGCGCCATCAGGCCACGCGCGGCTCGCCGGCACCGACCAGGCTCATCAGGATGCCTTCGCGGATGCCGCGATCGGCGACCGCCAGCCGGCCGATCGGCCACAGCGAGCAGATCGCCTCGAGTATAGCGCACCCCGCAAGCACAAGGTCGGCTCGGTCGTGGCCGATGCAGGGATGCGCTGCCCGCTCGCTATAGGCCATCGCCACCAGTTGTCGCGTCACGCGCACGATCGTAGCGAAATCGAGCGCCGTGCCGTCGACGCGCGCCCGGATATAACGCGGCAGGTTGAGATAAAGCGCGCTGAGGATGGTGACCGTACCCGAGCTACCGAGCATCTGGACCTCGCCGGCGCGGATGTGCCGGCCGATGGCGAAACGCTCCTCGAAAGCGGCGAGACTGCTGCGCATTTCGTCGACAATGGCGCGATAGGCCGTTGCCGAAAGCTCGCGGCCACCATAGCGGTCGGCAAAGGTGACGACGCCTTGGGGAATCGAAATCGAGCCGTCGATAACCGGCGACGCCGCGGGGTCCGGCGGCACCGCGACCCAGGCCAACTCGGTCGATCCGCCGCCGATATCGAAGACAAGGGCCCGCGGCTTGCGGCGGTCGAGTAGCGGCGCGCAACCGTTGACGACAAGCCGGGCTTCCTCGTCGCTCGAAATGATTTCCATCGCGATGCCCGTTGCGGCGCGGACGCGCGCGAGAAACTCGGCGCAATTTTGCGCCCGGCGGCAGGCTTCAGTGGCGACATAGCGCCCGGCCGCGACACGCCGGCCCGCGACCCGCTCGGCGCAGATTCTCAACGCATCGATGGTACGCGCCATCGCCGCCTCCGAGAGCCGGCCGGTCGCCGCCAAACCCTCGCCGAGCCGGACGATGCGCGAGAACGCCTCGATGACGCGATAGCCGCAGTCGCCGGTCGCGCGGGCCATCAGCAGGCGGCAATTGTTGGTGCCGAGGTCGAGTGCGGCGTAGGTCGTTGTGCCGTGGTCGACGCTCGAAGCTTGCTGAAAAGGCGAAAGGTGCATCGACACGCGGCGGCTCGTGAAACCGGGTTCTACGGATGCTACCGCATCAATGCATCGAAGCGAAGCGGCCTCCGTCCGGGCCGGCCGCCGCACGATTGTTCGGCGGTGCGACATAGGGCATGCGGCTCTCAGCGATTAATTCCGACGGCGCCGGCGTCTATATCGGTCTCGTGAGGCTGCCAATCCCGGCGGGTCTCAGGTTCGAAGGAGAAGTCTCATGCGTACATTGACGATTTTGCGGGCGTTGACGCTCGCTGCCGTACTGTCCGCGCCGCTGGCACAGGTTGCGCTTGCCGACCAGCAGGTGCAGCAGGCGATGGTGAATCACAGTGGTCAGAGCGCCGCCAGCACCCCGACGTTCATCACCGGCCCGTATGACGGCTCGGTTTCCACCGCCGGCAACTAATGTCGACGACCGCAAGGTGAGCCCGCCGCCCGCGTGGGCGGCGGCTCAACTCGCGGTGTTTTGGCCGTTCTTGAGATTGTCGCGCAGAAAACTGATTAGCGCTTGCAGCGGCGCCGGGACGTGGCGCCGGCTCGGATAATAGAGAAAGAACCCGTCTGGTTCGGGTGGCTGCCAGGATTCCAACAGCGGCACTAACCGCCCGTCGGCAATCGCATCGCTGACGTAATGCCAACTCCCGCAGAGGAGGCCGACGCCATCGACTGCGGCGCGCACGGCCATGTCAGGGGCGTTGACCATGAGCGAGCCTTCCGGCGTGACTTCGAAGCTCTTGCCGTTTTCAAAGAAACGCCACGGAAGGATCGCGCCGCCCGGTAGGCGGAAAAGGATGGCCTTGTGCCGCGCGAGATCGTACGGCGTCTGCGGCGCCTCGTGTTGTGCAAGGTAGTTCGGCGCGGCGACCACGATACGCCGGATCGGATCGGAGATCCGGACCGCGATCATGTCGCGGTCGATGGTCTTGCTCAAGCGGATGCCGGCGTCGAAGCGATCGGCGACGATGTCGACCAGCGCGGTGTCGACCGAAATGTCGAGCCGGATATCGGGATAAGCGGCGAAAAAACGCTGCAACACCGGCGCCAGCACGAAGCTCGCCGCCGGCGGCGGCACGGTCAGGCGGATGAGGCCGGCCGGCTTGCCGTGAAAAGCGCGGACGGCGTCGATCGCCGCGTCGAAATCGGCGAGCAGCGG
>JAGXBG010000146.1 GCA_018971215.1 Alphaproteobacteria bacterium | reverse complement strand
TCAGGTTCTTGAGCCTGAGCCGCACCGAGTTGATGTTCCAGGTGACGAGCGAGAAAGCCATGCGCCGCGAACTAGAACACGAAGCAGGTTCCGCCGACAATGCCGAGCGGCCAGCGGCCGGCGGCGAACAGCTCGAACTTGGCGGTGAAGGCGCGTCCCGCCCCGTCGCCGGCGAGCAGCGCGAGGCCGCGCTGATGACAGGCCTGGGCGGCGGCACCGGCGGCGACCTTGGCCAGCGCCGCGTCAGCAAGGCCGGCGCCGGCGAGCGCCGCTGCTGCGCACTCGTGCAGGCCGACCGAGATGTCGGTGAGCGCGGTCAGCGCGGCGAGCAGCGGCTCCAGGCCGAAACGGCCGGCGCCTTGGCGCCGCAGCGCCTGTTCGTTCGCATTTTCGGCCTGCCACCAGTCGCGGCTCCAATCGGGTCGCTGGGTGACCGCCGCAGCCTCGCGCCAACCGCCAACCGGCGCGACCGGACACGGCGCCAGGCCGAGCGCGACGACATAGGTCTCGGCAGCGGCGATCACGGTCGCGGTCAGCGGGGTACCCACGGCGGTGAACCACGGCAGGGCGGGAACCGCGGCGGCAAAAGCGGCAAATTCGGCGAAGGCGGCGTCGGCTGGGCCGCGTGGCGAAACGCTCACGCCGCCTCGGCGACCTCGGGCAGCTTGAGCTTGAGATGGCCCTCGACGAGATCGCGCACGCGCTTCAGGAAATCCGCGCGCATGTCCTCGTTGGTGCGCTGCTTGATGCCGTATTTGCGATAAAGCGCGTTGTTGGCCGAATCCTTTTTGCCGAAGAAGGCGGGCATCATCGGGAAATAACGGTCGATGGCCGCCTGGACCTTCTTCCGCCCGTCTTCGGTCTTGATCAGCTCGGTGCAGGTGTCCTTGCCGAACTGCGAGTGGAAGATTTCTTCCGGCATCGTCACCTTCGCCAGATTGCGCAGCGGCAGGAAGCTGCATTTCATCAGGTCCTCGACCTGGATGATCTCGGCCAAATCGGCGAGCAGCTTGACGACGCAGAATTCCTCCCAGGTCGTGAGCGGAAACTCGAAGATCGACAGCGGCTTGCGGCCTTCGGGGGTCATCTCGGATTCGGGAATGCCTATCTGCTCGCCGAGCTGGCGGAAGCGGACATGGTGGCCGTACTCCTCCATGGCAATGCGGCAAGTGAGCCATTTGAGATAGGGCGTCGGCGCCAGTGCGATCGCCGGCTCGTCGTAGACGCGTGCACCGTAAAGCTCGTTGACCGCGTGGCTGCGCACGATCTTGCGGACGGCCATTCGGTACTCGTCGGGCGCCGCTTTGAGGGCGTCGACGGATTTGATCGGAGCGGCGGCAGTGGCGCTCATGATCCCCTTCCCTTCTGACGAATTCTATAGGTCTATAGAAAAGACCTTATCAAAGAACCGGCCGGTTCGCAAAGGCTTCGAGATCGGTCTCGAGCGAGACGAAATGCGGCGCCAGCGCCGCGAGCGCGGCGCCAATCCCGTCCGGCGTCGCGGCCACCGCGGCGGCGACCGGTCGCGGTTGCGACAGGATCAGCACCTCGCGGCCGCGTACGCCGATAAGCTGGCCGGTGATCTTGGCGCCGGCGTCGCTCGCCAGATAAACCGCCAGATCGGCAACCGGCAGCGCCGGGATTTTCATCGCCGTGTCCTTGTAGGCCTGTTGCGCCGGATTCTGCGGCTTGATGCTTTCGGTGACACGCGTCGCCGCAAAGGGCGCGATCGCGTTGCACGTAACGTGGCTGCGCGCCATGTCGAGCGCGGTGACACGCGTCAGGCCAGTAAGTCCGGCTTTCGCCGCGGCATAGGCCGCCTGGCCGTAATTACCGTAGAAGCCGGCGGTCGAGACCAGGTTGACGATGCGGCCCCAGGCGCCGCCGCCGCGCTTGGCTTTGGCCTGGTCGCGCATCACGGGCGTCGCCGCCGCGGTCAGATAGAACGGCGCAAACAGGTTGGTGCGCAGCACTGCCTCCCAGTCGCCCGGGTCGGCCTTGAAGACGAAAGCGTCGCGCAGGATGGCGGCGTTGTTGACCAGAATGTCGAGGCCACCGAGGCGACTGACGGTGAAATCGACGGCAGCCTGGGCAGCCGAGGGCGAAGCGATGCTTTCCGTGAAGGCGGCGGCCCGGTCGCCCAGCGTTTTGGCTAGGGCCTCCGCCACCGTGGGATCGGCGCCGGTGCCAGCGATGCTGGTGCCGTTATCGGCGATCACCACCGCCGCACCTGCCTGATGCAGCGCCCCGGCGATGGCCCGGCCGATGCCGCGGCCGCCGCCGGTCACCAATGCCACCCGACCGCTCAGCGTCTCGCTCATGGCGCTGCATCGTGCACGGAAAGGGATGCCGGTCAAGCCGACCAAGGCCTTGAATCAACGGCCAAAATGAAAGGCGCCCGGTCAGGGGGGAATGACCGGGCGCCCGAAGTCCGTTTGAGGAGTCGAAGGGTCTGATGCGGCCCCCCGGCCCATCCGCAGCGATGCCACGGACGGCTTCTGAATAAGATTTAGGGAGCAATCCGGGCGATTTTGAGGGCCGAGGCATGCAAAAGATGCACCCGCCACATGCCGGAATTAGGCGCATCCGAGCCAACGCCGCACCAGCGCCAACAACCGTTCCGGGTCCTCTTGGATCATCAGGTGACCGATGCCGGCGAGTTGGGTCAGCCGCGCGCGCTTCATCCGACGCACCATGTCCGGCATCGCGCGCGCGACCCAATCGCGATCCGGTCGATGGGGATCGCCGCCGATCAGGTCGAGCGGACGCTCGATCCGATCGAGACGCGACCATGCGTCGCTGTAGCGGTGGGCGGTGAAGATCGCGGCCTCGACCGCTGGCGGCGACGCCAGCGTGAAGCCACCGCCGGCCTTGGGCTTGAGCGCAGCGCGGCAGTGCGCGTCGAGCATGGTCGGCACGAAGCGCGCGAACGGGCTGTTGCCGTTCTTGAGGCGGTCACGGAAGGCTTCGACGCTCGGCCAATCGGCGCGGCGGCGTTTGGCGCCCTCGACCAGAAGTGCCTGGCGAGTTTCGGCCTCGGCGCGCACCGGCGAATCCGGCGGTGGAAACACCGGCGGCTCGAGTAGCATAAGTCCGGCGAATTCGGGCAAGCGGCCGGCGGCGGCGAGATCGAGCGCCGCCGCGCCGCCGAGCGAATGGCCGAGATACGACAGCGGCGTCGCGCCGAGGCGAGCGATCACTGCGTCGGCGACGAGCTGTAAATCGTCGGCAAAGCGATTGACGTGAAAGACCTGCTCGAGCGAACACGCTGGCCAGGTCGCACCACCGTGACCGCGCGCGTCGAAAGCGAAGACCTGGACGTCGCGGGCAAGATCCTTGAGCCATGGACCGTAAGAACCTGCCGGCAGGCCGTTGGCGTGGCCGAGCAGCAGCGCGGTATTGGCGGCGCTGCGCGGCCGCAACTCGTAGACCGGCAGCGCGGCACCGTCAGGTGTTGCGACGGTAAAAACGGAGTCGGCGTCGGCGAGCGAACGGAAATCGACGCTCATGCGCCGGCGCGCCGCGCGGCGCGGGCGCGGGCGCGGGCGCGGCAGGCATCGCCGAAGGCGCGGAAGAGGGCGCGCGAGAACGCGTTGTCGCCGGCACGATGCTCGGGATGCCATTGCACGCCAACGAAGAAACGGGCTGCAGGCGCGCGCACGGCTTCGATCTGGCCGTCGGGCGCGGTGGCTTCGACTGCGAGGCCCGGCGCCAGCCGGTCGATACCTTGGTAGTGCAGCGAATTGACTGCGACAATGTCAGCGCCGGCGAGGGCGCGGAAGAGCCCGTCGGGCACGAGGCGAACATCGTGCGCGTCGTAGGCGTAACGTTCGTCGAGCGGTAGGTCGGGCTCGGCGCGATGATCGAGCCGGCCCGAGACCGCATGCACCGCCGGATGCAGCGTGCCGCCGAGCGCGACGTTGACCTCCTGGATACCGCGGCAGATCGCCAACACCGGCAGATCGGCGTCCAGCGCGGCGCGGATCAGCGGCAAGGCGGAGTTGTCGCGCGCCGTATCGCGTTCACGCTCGGGTTCGGGCGGCAGACCACCGTAATGCTCTGGTCCGACGTCGGAACGCGAACCCGGCAACAGCAGGCCATCGAGCCGCACAACCCAATCCTGCGGCGGAACGTCGTCGAGCGCGGGAATCAACACCGGCACGGCGTCCGCCGCTTCACGCACGGCGCGGAGATATTTCTCGACGACGGCGTGTGTCGGTTGGCCGCGCAGCGGCCGCGTGCAGCATTGCACGCCGACCAGGGGCACGGAGCGGGTGGATCGCGGGGCGGTTTCGTTCGGCACGAGGCGAGATATTGGCCAAGCCCTGCCGCGCCAGCAACGCGCTTATCGCGGGGGAGGCTTGCGCGCTCAGCCGCCCGAAGCCTGGCCGCGCGGATCCTGCCAGATGAAGAGCTGCGGATTGAGCGGCAGGCCGAATCGCGGGCTGTCGAGCGTCACCGTCACCGACTTGTTCTGAGCGTCGAGGATGGTCCATTGACGGAGCTGCAGCGGCGATTCGCTGAAGACCATGGTGATGCGACCGCGCTCGGGCCGCTTCGTCTCGGTCGCCGCGACACGGATCGCGCCGGGCGTGTGCTGGACGTCGTCGATCCGGATGTCACCGCCGAGCTCGACCGTCTTCTGCAGCAGGAACCAGGCCGGCGTATTGTCGAGATCGGTCCAGGTCACCTGGCCGAGCTGGCCGTCGTAGTAATAGACGTGATCGTTGGTGGCGACGATCAGAATGGGGTGCGGCGGGTTGTAGACGATGCGCATGTGGCCCGGCCGCGAGAGATAGATCGTGCCGGTCGCGGTCGAGCCGTCGCCAGCGACCTGATCGAACGGCGATTCCATGGTGTGGATGCCGTTGAGATAGGACTGAATGCGCCCGAGGTCGATTTGATCGGCCGGCTTCAAGGTAGCCTGGGCGGCGCGCGGCAAGGCCAGCGCCGCGGCCAGACCGGCGAGCACCAGGCGGCGCGACGGGAAACGTGCAAGCGGACAAAGCGTCATGCGGCTCCTATATCGGGGTCCGGCGGCGGGTTGTCGAGGCTTCTCGCGCCGCTATAAGGCCGCGCTTTGTGGCGGATTTATGGACCGATGCCGCTCAATCGCGGCCGCGACCCAGGACCTCGCGCTTGCCGACGTGGTTGGCCGCGCTGATCACGCCCTCGCTCTCCATGCGCTCGATGATGCGCGCGGCGCGGTTGTAGCCGATCTGCAGGTGCCGCTGGACGAAGCTGGTCGAGGCCTTGCGTTCGCGCAGCACCAGGTTGACCGCCTGATCGTAGAGCTGATCGCCTGAGCCTTCGCCGTCCTCGGCGAACGCCGCCATCTCGTCCTCCTCGTCGGCGGTGACGTCCTCGAGATAAGTCGGCGGCGGCCCGTTCTCCTTGAGGAAGCGGACGACCGATTCGACCTCCTGGTCGGAGACGAACGGACCGTGCACGCGGGTGATGCGGCCGCCGCCCGCCATATGCAGCATGTCGCCGCGGCCCAGAAGCTGCTCGGCGCCGGCTTCGCCGAGGATGGTGCGGCTGTCGATCTTGCTGGTGACCTGGAAGCTGATGCGCGTCGGGAAGTTCGCCTTGATGGTGCCGGTGATGACGTCGACCGACGGCCGCTGCGTCGCCATGATGATGTGGATGCCGGCGGCGCGCGCCATCTGTGCCAGGCGCTGCACCGCATGCTCGATGTCCTTGCCGGCCACCAGCATGAGGTCCGCCATCTCGTCGACGACGACGACGATAAGCGGCAGCGGCTCGTTCGACAGCGGCTGTTCCTCGAACACCGGACGGCCGGATTCCTCGTCGAAGCCGGTCTGGACGCGGCGCATCAGCACCTCGCCCTTGGCCTTGGCCTCGGCGATGCGCTGGTTGTAGCCCTCGATGTTGCGTACGCCGAGCTTGGACATGGCGCGATAGCGGTTCTCCATCTCGCGCACCGTCCATTTGAGCGCGACCACGGCTTTACGAGGTTCAGTGACAACAGGCGCGAGCAGATGCGGAATGCCGTCGTACATCGACAGTTCGAGCATCTTCGGATCGATCATGATGAACTTGCACTGGTCCGACGACAGCCGATAAAGGACCGACAGGATCATCGTGTTGATGCCGACCGACTTGCCCGAGCCGGTGGTGCCGGCGATCAGCAAATGCGGCATGCGCTGGAGATCGGCGATCACTGGTGCGCCGCCGATGTCCTTGCCGAGCACCAGTGGCAGCTTGGCGCTGTTGCGCTCGTAGGCCTCGGACGCCAGCAACTCGCGCAGGAACACCATTTCCGAACGCGCGTTCGGCAATTCGATACCGAGCACCGAGCGGCCGGGAATGACCGCGACGCGCGCCGACAGCGCGCTCATCGAGCGGGCGATGTCGTCGGCCAGACCGATGACGCGCGACGCCTTGA
>JAGXBG010000008.1 GCA_018971215.1 Alphaproteobacteria bacterium | reverse complement strand
CCCGGCTGCGCGCCGAGTTGAGCCGCCAAAGCGTCGCCGGCTTCATCGTGCCGCGCGCCGACGAACATCAGGGTGAATACGTGCCGGCATCTGCCGCGCGCCTTGGCTGGCTGACGGGCTTTACGGGCTCGGCCGGGCTTGCGGTCGTGCTGTGCGACAAAGCGGCGGTGTTCGTCGACGGCCGCTACACGCTCCAGGCCGAAGCGCAGGTCGATGGCGCGCTCTACGAGCGCCGTCATCTGGTCGAGCAACCGGCGACCGACTGGATCGCTGCTAATCTCAAATCCGGCGAGACGCTCGGTTACGATCCGTGGCTGCTGACGCCAGGCGAGGTCGAACGCTATCGCGCCGCCTGCACCCGCGCCGGCGGTAAGCTGACGCCGCTCGCGGTCAATCCGATCGACGCGATCTGGCGGGACCGGCCGGCGCCGCCGACGGCGCCGGCGGTGCCGCATCCGCTCGAATTCGCCGGCCGGAGCGGCGACGACAAACGCCGCGAATTGGCGCAGCGCCTGATCGCCGACAAGCTCGACGCCGCCGTGCTGACCGCGCCGGATTCGATCGCTTGGTTGCTCAACATCCGCGGCGGCGACGTCGAATATTCGCCACTGCCGCTGTCGTTCGCGATCCTGCACGCCGACGCCTCGGTCGATCTGTTCATCGACCGGCGCAAATCGTCGCCCGAGCTGGCGCGGCATCTCGGACATCAGGTTCGCCACAGCGAACCGGCGGAAGTGGGCGCAGCGCTTGCAGGGCTCGGCCGCCACAAAAAGCGCGTGTTAGCCGATCCCACGACCGCCGCGTCATGGATCTTCGACCGTTTGACCGAGGCCGGCGCCACGATCCAGCGTGGTGCCGATCCGTGCCAGCTACCCAAGGCGTGCAAGAATGCCATCGAGCTCGAAGGCACGCGCCGCGCACATCGGCGCGACGGCGCGGCGCTGACGCGGTTCCTCGCGTGGCTCGCGCGCGAAGCGTCGGCCGGCAAGCTCACCGAGATCGCCGCGTCCGACCGGCTGGAGCAGTTCCGCGCTACGGGCGAGCACTTCAAGGGCTTGAGCTTCCCGACCATTTCCGGCGCCGGCGCCAACGGCGCGATCGTGCACTACCGCGCCTCGTGTAACAGCGAACGCCGGCTCGAGCCCGGCACGCTTTATCTGGTCGATTCTGGCGCGCAGTATCTCGACGGCACGACCGACGTGACGCGCACCGTCGCAATCGGCACGCCGTCGGCGGAAATGCGCGACCGCTTCACCCGCGTGCTCAAGGGCCATATCGCGCTGGCATCGTGCCGGTTTCCACAGGGGACGACAGGTTCGCAGCTCGACGCGTTGGCGCGCACGCCGCTGTGGGAGACCGGTCTCGATTACGACCACGGCACCGGCCATGGCGTCGGCTCGTATCTCGGCGTGCATGAAGGGCCGCAGCGCATCTCCAAAACGCCGAACGCGCAGCCGCTGTTGCCGGGCATGATCGTCTCGGATGAGCCGGGCTACTACAAGACTGGCGCCTACGGCATCCGCATCGAAAACCTGGTCGCTGTCGTGCCGGCGGACGGGACGGCTCCCAACGGCAAGGCGATGCTCGGCTTCGAAACGCTGACGCTGGCGCCGCTCGACCGCGCGCTGATCGAGCCCGCGCTCCTCAGCCGCGCGGAAGCGGCCTGGATCGACGCCTATCACGCCCGCGTCCGCGCCGCGCTGACGCCGCTGGTGGACCAGGAAACCGCGGTTTGGCTCGCCGCCGCGACCCGCAATCTGTCCAGCGCCTGATGGCTGTGGCACAATGAGCCGAAGCCTTCGAGGAACGCCATGATCCACCTGCACGACATTCGCTACGTCCGCATGGGCACCCGCGATCTCGATGCGGCGATCGCCTTCGCCACCAAGATCGTCGGGCTCGAGCTCGCGGCCAAGGACGGCAAGTGGGCCTATTTCAAGAGCGACAAGGTGGCGGTGCGCGGCGACACGCGCGATCACACGCTGGCCTATTTCGAAGGCGATCCGGCCGATCATGTCGTCGGCCTCGAACTGAAGAACCCGAACGACCTGGACAAGGTCGGCGCCGAGCTCGACAACGCCAAGTACCCGGCGCGGCTCGGCACTAAAGACGAATGCGAGCAGCGCCGCGTCAAGGCGTTCATCGCGACGCAGGACCCGACCGGTAACAAGATCGAGATCGTGGCGCGGCCGTTCAACAGCGGCGTGCGCTATTTCCCGGGCCGCGACGCCGGCATCACCCATTTCAGTCACATCGGCCTCAATACCACCGATCCGAAGCGCGACGAGAAATTCTGGACGACGGTGTTCAACGCGCGCGTCTCGGACTGGCTCGGCGACACGCCGCTGTTCCGCATCCACACTGCGCATCATTCCGTGGTGTTGTTCCCGACGACGCGGCCCGGCATCCAGCACATCAACCATCAGGTCGAGGACATCGACGACGTGATGCGCTCCTGGTACTTCCTCAAGGAGCGCAACATCAACATCGTCTTCGGCCCCGGCCGGCATCCGTTGTCGGGCGCGATGATGGTCTATTTCGAGGGGCCGGACGGCATGGTGTTCGAATACTCGGTCGGCGTGAAGCACATCATGCCGGAAGAGGAGGCGACCTACCGGCCGCGCCAGTTCCCGTTCGAGCGCTATGCCCTCGACATGTGGGGCTCGCTGCCGACGGTCTCGGGCTTCGCCGAGAAGAAGCCCGAGCGCGAGAAGATGCGCGTCGTGGTGTGAGCACCAGCCGGCTCAGCCGCGCGCTATCAAGGCTGATGTCTGCGCGAAGACCGCAAGTCTAGGCACCTGTCCGTTGCCTGAAATCCCGATCGCTAATCCGTCGAATCTTCGGCAATGCGCAACAGCGCCGAGGGCCTGCAGATGACCAGGCGCCGGTTCCGGCTGACCAGAAGTCCATCCTTTTCCCATGTGGTCAGGATGCGGCTCGCGGTGTGAACCGTCGTTCCCGAGATATCCGCTACATCCTTCCGCCGCAGCGGAAATTCGATCATCGTTCCATCGGTCGTATTGTGACCGGCCTGGCGGGCGAGCCGCAGAACGGCATGAGCGACTCGGCGCTCGACTCGCTGGGTTGAAAGCTCGCGCAGCCGTTCCTGCACCTCCTGAAGCCGCTTGCCGATGACCCGGATCACGTTGGCGGCGATTCGCGGGTGGCGGTCCATAAGTTCAAACAAATCGGCCTCGCTCCAACTCGCCTCCGACGAATCCGCAAGGGTGATGGCGTCGGCAGGATAGCGATGGTTGGTGAACAGGCCGACGGTCCCGAATGTCTCTCCTGGGCCGATGAAGCGCACGATGATCTGCTCGCCGTCGCCTCCCGTCTGCGTGATGCGCACGCTTCCTTCGATCAGCATGTGGGCTCGCTCGCACGCGTCGCCCTGGCTGAAGATATGGGTGCCTCTGGGAAGCCGTCGCGTACGCGCTAAGGCCGCCACCTCTCCCAGCGCAGCCGGGCGCAGACCCGCGAAAAGCTCCGATGTGGCCAGCACATGAGCGGCAAGCTCGCCCGATCCAGTCATGCTCAAATCCTAGCCGTAGCCGCAGAATAACGGCAGTGGGTTTGCTCCAGCGCAAACGCGGCCGTCGCTCGCCGCGGTAGACTTTGGACGATTCCATGCGGAAGGCGGCGCATATGCGCTCTCGGAGCTTTTGTCATAACTGTCTCAAGGACATGCGTTGTGGGAGCGATCCATGACTGACGTGATCGTTGCCAGGGCGCTGCACGTCCTGGCCGTGGTGATCTGGATCGGCGGGCTAACCATGGTCACGACCGTGATATTGCCGGCCGTGCGGCGCGGCGCTTTCGGCCCCGACCGATTGCAGGCATTCCAGACGATCGAGCACGGCTTCGCCTGGCAGGCGCGTAGCGCCATTATCGTGGTCGGCCTTACCGGCCTCTACATGGTGTGGCGGCTCGATTTATGGGATCGTTTTCACGCGGCCGCATACTGGTGGATGGACGCTATGGTTTGCCTGTGGCTGCTATTCGTCTTCGTTCTGTTCATCGCCGAACCATTCATTCTGCGCCGTCACTTTCGGTGTTGGGCGACGGCGCGGCCTGATACGGCCTTCGCATGGCTGCATCGCGGCCACTGGCTTTTGCTGGTGCTGGCCTCCTTCACGATCCTCGGCGCGGTCGCAGGAAGCCAAGGATGGTCGGTTTTCTGACAGACGGCGGAGAGGCTCGCCCGATGACCGCATGGTGGGACACGTTTGAGGGAACACGGCAGGCAACATCACGAGAGAGCTAAACCATGACGCTCAATGCCGAACGCATCGGCCGGCCGGCCGAGGATCCCGTTAGCAACGTCCTCAAATGGGTGTTGCTGGCAATCGCGATTCTCACCTTCGGCCTCATGGCCTGGGCGACAGCCGTGACCTATCGGACTGCGCCGCCGCAGCCGGCGCGCTTCGTCGCGCCCGGCGGCCGTGTGCTGATGACCGCGGACGATATCGTCGCAGGCAAGGGCGGGTTCCAGAAGGCCGACTTGATGGACTATGGCAGCCTCTATGGCATGGGCTCCTATTACGGCGAGGATTACACGGCCGCGATCCTCGTGCAGATCGGCACGCGGGTTCGCGACAATCTCGCGCACAAGAATTTCGGCAAACCTTTCGTTTCGCTTCCGGCCGAACAACAGGCCGCCGCCACCGTCGCTATGCAGCACGCGCTGCAAAGCGTCGATCTGACGAAAGAGACGGTCGTCCTACCCGACGCGGTCGCGTCCGCTTTGACCGATATACGCGACGGAACCGTCAAGACGCTCGATGTTGCCAATCCATCGACGGGCTGGACGCCTGCCTATAGCCTGACGCCGGAACTTGCGCGGCAGACGGCGGATTTTCTGGTGTATTCCGCACTGACCACCGTGGCGCGCCGTCCCGGCGTCAGCTGGTCTTGGACGGAAAACTGGCCCTATGAGCCGCTGGTCGGCAACACGCCTACCGCCAACACCTTCCGTTGGACCTGGATGAGCTTCTGCTTCACCTTCTTTGCCTTCGGTCTCGTTCTCTTCATCTACGAATTTTTTCTGAACAATCCCGACGACGCACCGATGGACCCGGTCCTGTCCTCGTTCCGGCCATTGACGCCGAGCCAAAAGCGGATCGGAAAATATTTCCTGATCGTGGCGGGGCTTTTGTTGGTGCAGATCGGCGCCGGCACGATCATGGCGCATTCCTATTACGACCGGACGAGCTTCTACGGCATCCCGGTCAACGACTTCTTGCCCTTCAACTTCCTGCGCGACGTCCATATCCAGGCGCCGATCGTCTGGATCGGACTGGCATGGATCGGGGCGGGGCTGTTCCTTGCACCCGCCATCGCGGGCGGGCAGGAGGCAAAAGGCCAGCACATCTGGGTCAATGTCTTGTTCTGGGTGACGCTGCTGGTCGTCGCCGGTGCGTTGATTGGCGACTATCTCGGCATCATGGGCGTGATCGAACGCGGCTGGTTCTGGTTCGGCAATCAGGGTCTTTCCTATATCCAGCTCGGCCGCTTCTGGCAGATCGGCTTCTTTCTTGGACTCGCATTCTGGAGCTTGCTGGTGATGCGCGCGTTGTGGCCGAGCAAGCCGTTATGGCGCAAGGCGGCAGGGCAGTTCTGGACGGGCCGCATCCGGCTGGAACATCTGATCTGGGCCTCCACGATCAACATCGCCGCGCTTTATGCCTTCGGCATGATCCCGCTCACCGGCATCGAGAAGTCCTTCACCATCGCGGATTTTTGGCGCTGGTGGGTGGTCCATCTCTGGGTCGAGCAATCCTTCGAGTTCTTCGCCGCGTCCATGAGCGCCTATCTGTTGATGGCGGTGGGGCTGGTTTCGCGCAAGCTCGCCGAGCGGGCGACCTATTTCGAGATCATCCTGATCTTCCTCGGCGGCGTCATTGGCACCGGCCATCATCTTTACTGGGCGGGCGGGCCCAGCATGTGGGTGCCGATGGGCAGCATGTTCTCCTTCATCGAGGTATTGCCGCTCGTGCTGCTCATCATCGAGGCGATCAACAATTACCGGCTCATGCGCGCGCATCGCGAATTCAAGTATCGGCTGGCCCAGACTTACATCATCGGTGCGGCGTTCTGGAATTTCGTCGGTGCGGGCGTGTTCGGCGGCGGTACGCTCAATGCTCCGCTCGTCAATTACTACGAGCACGGTACTTTTCTGACGTTGAATCACGCCCACACCGCGTTGTTTGGCGCGTTCGGCGAATTGGCGATCGGGCTGGTTTATTTCTGCCTGCGCTATGTCGCAGCCGATCGCTACCGATTCGGCGAGAAAGCAGGCCTGTGGGCATTCTGGCTCTACAATGGGGGCGTGGTCCTATGGATACTCCTGAATTTTTTCCCCATCGGCTGGCCACAACTCGACGCCGTCTATGAGCACGGGCTCGCTTATGCGCGCAGCAGCGATTTCTATAATACGACACTGTTCTGGCAGTGGATGCGGCTGCCGGGAGACGTGGTGTTCGCCGCCGGCGCCCTGCTGATGGCGTGGGACTTCCTCGTCAAGTTGCGGCCGCTGTTTCCGCAAGCCGTGGATCGCCTCATCTTTCGGACACCGCTGAAAATCGTGTCCGGTTCCGGAGCGGCAGAGTGACGCCGGACAGGCACATACCTTGTGTCGGCATGAAGTCCGTGGTTTGAACGCGGCGCGGTTCAGCCGCGCGCCAGTTTCAGCCAATCGTCTTCGCTTAGGACCTTGATGCCGAGTTCGGCAGCCTTCTTCGCCTTCGAGCCTGGATCGGCGCCGACCACGACGTAATCGGTCTTGGCCGAGACGCTCGAAGTCACGGTGGCGCCCAGCGCCTCGGCGCGCGCCTTGGCCTCGTTGCGCGAAACTGCCGCGAGCGTGCCGGTGAAGACGATGGTCTTGCCGGCGAGCGGTGCAGCGCCGGCGGCGGGCGGCGCATAGTCCTGGATTTCGAGCTCGTCTTCGAGTTCGTCAAGAACCTGCTGGTTGTGCCGCTCGGCGAAGAAACCGACGATGTCGGCGGCCGTATCTTCGCCGATGCCGTGCAGGTTGTTGAGCTCCTGCCAGGCTGCGTCGTCGTGATCCTTGGCGTCGGTCATCGCCTCGCGCCAGCGTTCGAAGCTGCGGTAATGCCGTGCCAGCAGCTTGGCGGTCGCTTCGCCGGTCTGCGGAATGCCGAGCGCGTAGATGAATCGCTCCAGCGAAATCCTTTTGCGCGCCGCGATGGCGTCAATCAACTTGCGTGCGCTGGTCTCGCCCCAACCTTCGCGGCTTTCGATCTGCGCCGCCTTGAGCCGGAAGAGGTCGGCTGGCGACTTGATCAGCTTGTCGTTCCAGAACTCGGTGACGTGCTTGTCGCCGAGGCCTTCGATGTCGAAAGCGTTGCGCGAGACGAAATGCCGGATCCGTTCCACCGCCTGTGCCGCGCAAATCAATCCGCCGGTGCAGCGCCACGCGGCCTCGCCTTCTTCGCGCACCGCGAGGCTGTCGCAGACCGGGCATTTGTGCGGAAATTTGAATTTCGGCCGTTTGTCGTGTTTGGCGTCCTTGATCGCCTCGACGATCTGCGGAATGACGTCGCCGGCGCGCTGGATGACGACCGTATCGCCTTCGCGGGCGTCGAGGCGGTCGATCTCGTCTTCATTGTGCAGCGTGGCGTGGCTGACCACGACGCCGCCGACCGTCACCGGCTCCAGATCGGCAACCGGCGTCAGCGTGCCCTGGCGGCCGACCTGGATGCGGATATGCTTGAGCATCGTCTGTGCCCGTTGCGCTGGGAATTTGTGCGCGATCGCCCAGCGTGGCGCGCGGCTGACGAAGCCCAGCCGATCCTCGAGGTCGAGATCGTTGACCTTATAGACGACACCGTCGATGTCGTAGGGCAGGGCGGCGCGTTTCGCCGCCATGTCGCGATGGAAGGTGAGCAGCTGCTCAACGCCATGGCACAGCTTCGAATGCGGATCGGTGGCGAAACCCCACGCCTTGAGATGTTTAAGTGCGTCGGAATGCGACTTGGCGAAGCGCTCGCTGGCCTCGCCCCAGGCATAGGCGAAGAATTTGAGCGGCCGCTTGGCCGTGATCGCCGGATCGAGCTGGCGCAGTGAGCCGGCCGCGGCGTTGCGCGGATTGGCAAAGAGCGGCTCGCCGTCTTTCTCGCGCTCGCGGTTGAGCGCGGCGAAGCCGGGGTGCTCCATATAGATCTCGCCGCGCACTTCGATGATGTCGGGCCAGCCACGACCCGCGAGGCGCTTCGGAATCGTGCCCAAAGTCTCGACGTTGCGCGTCACGTCCTCGCCGGTGACGCCGTCGCCGCGCGTCGCGCCCAGGACCAGCTTGCCATGCTCGTAGCGCAGCGAGCAGGAGAGGCCGTCGATCTTGGGTTCGGCCATCACCGCGATGCTGTCGGGCTCGACGCGTTTCACGTCCTCCGGCGCGCGGAAGAAATTGCGCACGCTCTTGAAGAATTCGCGCACCTCGTCCTCGTTCATCGCATTGTCGAGCGACAGCATCGGATGCGGATGCCGCACCTTGGCGAAGCCGGTGGCGGGCGGCGCGCCGACGCGCCGCGACGGGCTGTCGGCGCGGATGAGATCGGGAAAGCGCGCTTCGATCGCCGCGTTGCGGCGGCGCAAGGCGTCGTAATCGGCGTCGGCAATCTCCGGCGCGTCGTTCTGGTAATAGAGTTTGTCGTGTCGCGAGATTTCCGCGGCCAGACGCTTCAGCTCCGCCTTGGCTTCGGCTTGGCTGAGCTTGTCGACCGCGGTCTCGCCCGATGGCGCGCGGCTCACGCCCGCGCTCCGGCCATCAACGAGGCCGCCGCCGCCCGCGCCTCGGCGGTGATCGACGCGCCCGACAGCATGCGCGCGATTTCCTCGCGCCGCGCGTCCGCCGACAGTTCCTCGACGCGGGTCGATGTCTTTTGCGCCGCCTGACTCTTCTCGACGCGCCAATGGTGCGCGCCGCGCGCCGCCACCTGCGGCGAATGGGTGACGACCAGAACCTGAAGCTCTTGACCCAGGCGATGGAGGCGGTCGCCGACTGCTGCCGCGACTGCGCCGCCGATGCCGCTGTCGACTTCGTCGAAGACCAGGGTCGGCACCGGCGAGGTGCGCGCCAGCACCACCTTGAGTGCCAGCATGAAGCGCGACAGCTCGCCGCCCGACGCCACCTTGGCCAAGGGTCCGGCCGGCGCGCCCGGGTTCGTGGCCACTTCGAAGTGCACGCGCTCGCGGCCGTGTGGACCCCATTCGGCCTCGCCGAGTGCCGTGAGCACCGTGGCGAAGCGCGCCTTTTCGAGCTTCAGCGGCTTCAATTCCTTCATCACCGCCGGATCGAGCTTGGCTGCGGCGGCGCGGCGCGCGGCCGAAACCTTGTCGGCGGCTTTGACGTAGGCGTCGCGGGCGGCGTTGACGGCGCGTTTAAGCGTTTCGACGCCGTCGCCGCCGGCCTCAAGTGCGCCGAGCTTGGCGGCGATTTCGGCGCGGAGCCCGGCCAGCCCGTCGACCGCGACATTGTGCTTGCGCGCCAGCGCGCGCAGCGCAAAGAGCCGTTCCTCGATCTGCTCCAGCCGGTTGGAATCGCCGCCGAGCGCGCGTGCCTGTGCCTCAATCGCGGCTACGGCTTCGCGCGCCTCGACGGCGGCACGTTCGAGCGCGGCGGCGGCGGCATCGAGCCGGCCGCCGGCCTTGTCCTTGACGCGCGCGACGTGGCGCAGCGCCGCTTGCAAGGCGCGCTCGCCGCCGCGCTCGCCGGCAAGCTCGGCCAGCGCCGAGTCCAGTGCCTCGGTCAGACGCTCGCGGTTCTGCATCAGGCCGCGTTCGTCGGCCAGGCTGGTTTCCTCGCCCGGCTGCGGCTCGAGCGTTTCGAGTTCGCTCATCGCGTGCCGCAGGAACGCTTCTTCGGCCTGCGCCGCTTGGAGCCGTTGCGCCGCTGCTTCGTGATCGGTGACGGTGACACGCCAAGCCTGCCACGCTCCGGCCAGCGTCTGGATATCAGTTTCGGCGACGCCGTAGGCGTCGAGCGCCTCGCGATGCGTCGCCGGGTCGAGCAGGCCGCGCTGGGCGAACTGGCCTTCGATCTCGACCAACGCCTCGCCGACTTGGCGCAGCAGCGCGATGCTGGCGGGCTGGTCGGCGATGAAGGCACGGCTGCGGCCGTCGCCGCCGACGGTCCGCCGCAGCACTAGCGCGTCGTCGTCGACCGCCAGGCCGGCCTCCTTGAGCAACGCGCGCGCCGGATGCTTGGCCGGCAAGGTGAATTCGGCGCTCACAGTCGCCTGCTCGGCGCCGCGGCGCACCAGGCCACTTTCGGCACGCACGCCCAGCGCCAGCCCGAGCGCATCCAACAAGATAGATTTGCCGGCGCCGGTCTCGCCGGTGAGCACGCACAATCCCGGCCGGAACGAAAGATCGAGCCGGTCGATCAGCACGACGTCGCGGATGGAAAGGCCGATCAGCATGGAAGCGAAATGATATCGCCGCGGTCCGGTCGAGGCCAGCGAAGCGGGATGTGACGCGACTCGTCTAGAAGACGAAGCCGAGCATTTTGCCGAACCAGCCTTCGTTGTCTTTGGTGCTGGCGGCCGCCGGCGGGGGCGGAGCCGCCGGTGGCGTGGTGCCGCCATTGACGGCGACCTCCTGGCCGGTCACCAGCGTATAGGTCGCGGCGTACCACGCGCTGCCCGGATAGTTGTAACCGAGCACCGCAGCCGTGCGTTTGGCCTCGTCCTTGAGGCCGAGCGCCAGATAGCACTCGGTCAGGCGCTCGAGCGCCTCGGGGACGTGCGTGGTGGTCTGGTATTTGTCGATCACGGTCTTGAACCGGTTGAGCGCCGCCAGGTAATAGCCTTGCTTCTCGTACCAGCGGCCGATCTCCATCTCCTTGCCGGCGAGATGGTCGCGCGCTAGGTCCATCTTGAGGCGGGCATCGCGCGCATAAGGCGTGTTGGGGAACCGGCGCACGACCTCTTCGAGCGCCTGCATGGCCTGCTCGGTGGTCTTCTGGTCGCGGCCGACATCCTCGATCTGGACGTAATAATCGAGCGCCTTCAGGTAATACGCATAGGCGACGTCGCGATTGCCCGGATGCAGCTGGATGTAGCGGTCGGCGGCGACGATCGAATCGTCGTATTTATTGGCCTGGTAGAGCGCATAGGCCGACATCAACTGCGCCCGCGTCGCCCAGACCGAATAGGGATGCTGCTGCTCGACTTCGTCGAACGCGTCCGCGGCCTTGGAGTAGTCTTCTTTGGCCAGCAGATCCATCGCCGAGTTGTAGAGCTCGTCCACCGGCTTCTCGACATAGGTCTCTTTCTTGCTGCTGGAGCAGCCGGATAGCACGACGGCAAGCAGCACGCCGCCGATCAGCGCAGCGGCGCGGCCGCCCGCAACCATTCGCATGAATTGATCCAGAAACCCCACGGCCGGTTCTTATAGCATGGTGGGCCGGCGCAAGAAAACCGTGACCGGGCGATAAAGGCTAGGTTTGAGGCCGAGTCGGCTCAGGCGACAGCGGCAGCCGGCGCCTGCTCGGTGTTGGCATAGCACCAGGCCGTCCGGTCGGCAAAAAGCGCCGCCAAAAGCTGACGATTGAGCGCGTGACCCGAGCGCGTGCCGTGGAAATGGCCGAGCAGCGGCGCGCCCGCCAGATAGAGGTCGCCGACCGCGTCGAGTATCTTGTGACGCACGAACTCGTCGACGTAGCGCAAGCCTTCCTCGTTCAACACGCGGTCGCCGGCAATGACCACGGCGTTGTCGAGCGAGCCGCCGCGCGCCAAACCAGCCTCGCGCATGCGCTCGACCTCGTCGAGGAAGCCGAAGGTCCGCGCGGCGCTGAGTTCGTGCTTGAACGTGGCGGCGCAGGGCGAAAGCGTCAGCTCCTGGCGCCGGATGGCGCTGGAGGCGAAATCGATGGCGAAGCTCACGGCAAACCGATCGCTCGGCGCCAGCACCGCCGACTTGCCGGGCGTGCCGACGGAGACCGGCTTGAGCACCCGGATGACGCGGCGCGGCGCATCCTGCTCGGTCAGACCGGCGCATTCGATGAGAAAGACGAAGGGCGCCGCGCTGCCGTCCATGGCCGGGACTTCCGGTCCATCGAGCTCGATTACGACATTGTCGACTTCGAGGCCGGCCAGCGCCGCCATGAGATGCTCGACCGTGCCGACCGAAACGTCCTTGCTGTTGGTCAAGGTCGTGCACAGCGGTGATTCGATCGCGTTACGCCAATCGGCGGCGATTTCGGTATTGCGGTCGCTGCGATAGAAGCGAATGCCGGAATCGGGCGCCGCCGGGCGCAGCACCATCTCGATGTGCGCTCCAGAATGAAGTCCGATCCCACGGCAATGAATTGGCGCTTTCAGTGTCTTCTGCATGCCGGAACTTTGGGCCATTTCCCCGCTCACTCCTTAACGGGCCAAGGCGTAAAGGCCGCCCTCCGCGCCTGCAAATCACTCTTTATTTCAGATTGTGACGGAAATCTGTAAATAGAATCAGTGGTTTATGTAAGAATCCAGGGTCCGCGCCGGCCCGCGAACGCCGTTGCCGGCACCCGCGGGCCGCGCGAATCGCTCAGTTTGCCTGGCGACGGAGAAAGGCCGGAATCTCGAGCAGATCCTCGTCCTTCGCCCGCGGTCTTTCAGCTGCCGGTTCCGGCCGGGTCGCGACCAGAGTGGGCTGTGCCGACGTCGGTTGCGGCACAGCTTGCGGCCGCGCGGCCGCAGGCGCCGGCTCCGCGACCGGCTTCACGGTTGCCGGCTCGTCCTGTGGATGGAGCAGCCGGCCGGCATTGGCCACCCGCTCGAACAGGCTCGGCGTTCGCCTCGCTTGCGGTGCGGGCCGTTGCGGCTGGCGCGCGCCGTTTGCGATCGCGGCTTCGGCGAAGGCGTTCGGCGCCGCCGCCGGCCGTACTGGCGCCGGACGGACCATCACCGGCTCAACCGGCTGACGCTGCGGCATGAAGCTGCCGCGGCTCAGCGCTTGGGCTTCGATCGCGTCGATGCGTGGCATTGCCGGTTCCGCCGAGGCCACGGCCGGTTCCGCGAACTCCGGTTCCGGCTCAGGCTCCGGCGCAAGCACCGGCACCGCGGCGGCCGGCTGTACCACATATGGCATAGCCACCGCCGGCGCCGCGACCGCCGCTGCCGCCGGTCGGATGGCTTGGATCGCGGCATCGCGCGCTGCGCGCTCCTTCTGCACCACTTCGAGCGGCTTCGGATGCTCCATCTGGTCGGCGTCGATGCCGGTCGCCACCACCGAGATCCGCATCCGGCCCGCGAGCTTCTCGTCGAAAGTCGAGCCGAAGATGATGTTGGCGTCGGGATCGACTTCCTCGCGGATGCGGTTAGCGGCCTCGTCGACCTCGTAAAGGGTCATGTCGGGGCCGCCCGTGATGTTGATGAGGACGCCACGCGCGCCCTTCATCGACACATCTTCGAGCAGCGGGTTGGAGATTGCGGCTTCGGCCGCGTCGATCGCGCGGCGGTCACCTTCGGCTTCGCCCGTGCCCATCATCGCCTTGCCCATCTCGCTCATCACCGCCCGGATGTCGGCGAAGTCGAGATTGATCAGGCCCGGCATCACCATCAGGTCGGTCACGCCGCGCACGCCGGCGTGTAGCACGTCATCCGCCATCTTGAACGCGTCGGCGAACGTCGTGCGTTCGTTGGCGACCCGGAACAGGTTTTGGTTCGGGATGATGAGCAGCGTATCGACATACTTGGTCATCTCCTCGATGCCCTTTTCCGCCGTCTTCATCCGGTGCGTGCCCTCGAAGTGGAAGGGCTTGGTGACGACGCCGACGGTGAGAATGCCGGCCTCGCGCGCGGCGCGGGCGATGACCGGCCCCGCGCCGGTGCCGGTGCCGCCGCCCATGCCGGCGGTGATGAAGACCATGTTGGAGCCTTCGAGCGCCATCATGATCTCGTCGAGCGCCTCCTCGGCCGCGATCTGGCCGACGTCGGGCCGCGATCCGGCGCCGAGGCCGCGGGTCACGGTGATGCCAAGCTGGATGCGGCGCTCGACCAGCGACTGCTTCATCGCCTGGGCATCGGTGTTGCACACGATGAACTCGCAACCGACGAGGTTCGAGCGGATCATGTTGTTGACGGCATTGCCGCCGGCGCCGCCGACGCCGATTACGGTAAGCCGGGGCCGGAGCTCCAGCTCTTCAGTCGGTACCTTCAGGTTCAACGTCATACTTCCCTCCAAAGCGTCGCCAGAAATGGGTCCCCGCCTACCCGCCTGGCGAAGGGCGGGTTGCCGGTGGTCGGTTCAAAGGTTTTCACGTAGCCAGCCTCCGATTCGGCCAAAGAGGCCGCTTGGCTCTTCCGGGCGCATCCGGCCGCGTCGCTGCGGTTCGGCGTGCTCGGCGAGAGCGAAATGGATGAGTCCGACCGCGCTCGCGAAGGCGGGGCCGGCGGTCGATTCCGCCAGCCCGTCGACGCGCATGGGGCGGCCGATGCGGATTTGCTTGTCGAGGATCAGGCCGGCGAGCTCGCGCGTGCCGGGCAGCTGGCTGGCGCCGCCCGTCAGGACGATGCGGCGGCCGGCGATCTTGTCGAAGCCGGACTGCTCGAGCCGATCGCGCACCAGCTCGAACGTCTCTTCGAGGCGCGGCGAGATGATGCCAACCAGGAGCGATTTCGGCACGTGGTTGGCGTGGTCTTCCTCCTCGCCGACGAGCGGCACGGTGATCATCTCGCGCTCGTCGGCGGCCGAGGGGATGGCGCTGCCATAGAGCGCCTTCATCCGCTCGGCGTGAGCGATCGGCGTGGTCAGGCCGCGCGCGATGTCGTTGGTGACATGACTGCCGCCGACGGGAATGCTGTCGGCGAACACCAGATTGCCGTCGAAGAACACACCGATCGTGGTCGTACCGCCGCCCATGTCGATGACGGTGACGCCGAGCTCGCTTTCGTCGTCGACTAGGCTCGCCAGGCCGGCGGCATAAGGACTCGCCACGACCGCGGCGATCTCGAGCCGGCAGCGGCCGAGGCAGTTGGCGACGTTGCGCACCGCGGCCGATTCGGCGGTGACGACGTGCATGTTGACCGCGAGCTTGTGGCCGTACATGCCGCGTGGATCGCGCACCGGCCGGCCGCCGTCGATGGCGAAGCCGACCGGCACCGAATGGATCACCGTGCGCTCGGCCGGCTCCTTGACGCGGAAGCCTTGCTCGAGCACGCGCCGCATATTGGCGTCGGACACTTCGCGGCCGTTGAGGTTGATCTCGGTCTTGATCATCCGCGACGCCGAGAAGCCGCCCGAGAGATTCACCACGACGTCGCTCAGATGCTCGCCGGACATCTGCTCGGCGGCGTGCACGGTCGTAAGGATGGCCTGGCTTGCGGCTTCGATGTCGGTAATGACGCCGTTCTTGATGCCGCGCGAAATCTGGTGGCCGATGCCGACGATATGCGGCGCCGGCTGGTCGCGACGCGCGACGAAGCAGCACATCTTGGTCGTGCCGATGTCGAGCACGCCGATCGCCCCGCCGCGCGCGCGGCCGTTGAGCTTCATGTTGCTCATGAGCTCTTGTCCTTGGCGCCGGCGCGCGCGGCCGACCGCTTGCCGGATTCGGCTGGCGCGAGCCGCACGATCATGCGATCCGGCAAGCGCAGATCGATGGTCGCGATGCTGCGCTCGAGAAGGTGGTCTTGCATTTCGAGTCCGGCGAGGCGATGCCATGCGGCAGGCGCGGCAGTCTCGGGCAACGCCACGGCGACGCCGGTGTCGAAGCGCAACGTCCAGCGATCTGAACCGTAAAGCACCGCCGCGTTGACGCGCCGCGCAAGCGCCGGCTCGGTCGCGAGCATGTCGATGAGCGGTGCCGCCTGGGCCGCCGCGTCGTCGCCGACGAGCACGATCCGCGGCGCGTATTGGGCGAGGGTGTCGGTCGGAATCACCGTGCCGTCGCGATCGATCAGCGACAGCGCACCATTGCGCTGCCAGAATGCGAACGGCTCGCGCTCGATCAGCCGAATGAACAGCGTGTCGGGCAGCTGCCGCTCGACGTCGGCGCTACGGATCCACGGCAGCGCCTGGAGCCGCGCCCGCGCTGCGGCCAGATCGATTTCCAGCATCGGCATGCCGCGCCGGACGCCGAGCGCCGCCAGGATCGATGCGGCGCTTTGGCGTTGGCGGCCGACGACTTCGACGTTTTCGAGCGCCAGACCCTGCCGGCTGCCGGCGGTCCACACGCGCGCCACGATCGTGCGGCCGGTCTGCGCCAGGGCTCCGTCGTGCCAAAGCCAATAGGTGCCGCCGCCGCCGGCAATCAGCGTCGCGGCGCCGAGACCCGCTGCTACGGCGAAGGTCGGGAATGGCCGGCGGCGCTGTGGTGCGGCCGGCGGTTGCTGTTCGGAAGCGCGGCGCGTCAGAAATCGCATGCCGCGTTCTCCACCATCCAGCGCACCAGCGCCGGGAATTCGATGCCAGCATGACGCGCGATGTCGGGCACCAGCGACGTCGGCGTCATGCCCGGCTGGGTGTTGACTTCGAGCAGCACCAGCTTGCCGGGCTCGCCGGCGGTATCGTCGTAACGCAAATCGGCGCGGCTGACGCCGCGGCAGCCGAGCGCCCTGTGCGCCGCGACGCCGATGGCGAGTGCCTCGTCGTAGGCGCGCCGGTGGATCGGCGCCGGCATCAAATGCTCGGACCCGCCCGGCGCATACTTGGCGTCGTAATCGTAGAAGTCCTTGGCCGGCCGAATTTCGAGCGCACCGAGGGCTCGGTCGCCCATCACCGCGACGGTGATCTCGCGGCCAGGGACGTAGCGCTCGACCAGCGCGCGCTCATACCGCCATTCCTTCGCCTCGGCGGCCCAGGAATTGTCGGTGCGTTGGACGATGCGCACGCCGACGCTCGAGCCTTCGTTGACCGGTTTGACCACATAGGGCCGCGGGAGCACGTCGCCGGCGGCGATCTCGTCGCGTGTCGCAATGCGGCCTTCCGCCAGCGGCAGGCCGGCAGCGGCGAAGACGCTGCGCGCCGTCGGCTTGTCCATGGCGACGGCCGAGGCAAGGACGCCCGAATGCGTATACGGCACGCGCAGGAACTCGAGCACACCTTGCACCGTGCCGTCCTCGCCACCGCGGCCGTGCAGCGCGTTGAACACGACGTCGGGCGCCGGCGTCAGCGCGCGCACCATCGCCGCCAGATCACGCGTCACGTCGATGCTGCGCACGTCGTAGCCGAGCGCGGCGAGCGCCTTGGCGCATTCGCGGCCGCTCACGAGCGAGACCTCGCGCTCGGCGGTCCAGCCGCCCATCAGCACCGCGACCGAGCGGATGGTGCGGCTCATGCGGCACCTCCGCCGGACGCCGGTACGCCGACGCGCTTGATTTCCCACTCCAGCGTGATCCCGGTCTTGTCGCGCACGCGGCGGCGCACGTCTTCGCCCAACCCTTCGAGATCGGAAGCGGTCGCATTGCCGGTGTTGATCAGGAAATTGGCGTGCTTATCCGATATCATCGCGCCGCCGTGCGTCAGGCCGCGGCAGCCGGCACGATCGATCAGCTCCCAGGCTTTGTGGCCGGGTGGGTTGGCGAACGTCGAGCCGCCGGTGCGTGCGCGAATCGGCTGCGTCGCCTCGCGCTGCGCCTGGATCTCGGCCATGCGGGCGCCGATCGCCGCGGAATCGTCGCGGTGGCCCTTGAACCGCGCGGCGACGAAGATCCAGTCGGCGGGCACGCCGCAATGGCGATACGACAAGTCCATTTCGCCGGGTTCGAGATCGTGGCGGCAGCCGTCGCCGTCGAGCGCGGTGACCTCGCGCAGCACATCCTTGAATTCGTGGCCATAGGCGCCGGCGTTCATCCGCAGGCCGCCGCCGACGGTGCCCGGAATGCCGGATAGGAATTCGAGGTCGGCGATGCCAGCCGCACAGGCGGTGAGCGCGACGTTGAGATCGAGCGCGCCGGCGCCGGCGGTGACTTCGTCGCCCTTTGCCGCGACTTCGACGAAACCGCGGCCGAGACGGATCACCACGCCGGGCACGCCGCCGTCGCGGATCAACAGGTTCGAGGCGACGCCCATGACCGTGACCGGCACGTCCTTGGGCTTGCTGGCGAGGAACGCGACGAGATCGTCGAGATCGGTGGGACGGAACATCACCTCGGCGGCGCCGCCGACGCGGAACCAGGTCAACTGCGACAGCGGCGCGTTTGCCGTCAGCCGGCCGCGCACGCGCGGCAGGCGCTCGATCAGGCTCGGCGCGTGATCGCGGCGTGCGGCCATCATTGGCGCTTCCTTTGCCGTGTCAGCGCCGCCAGTTCGTCGGGCAGCGCATTGGCCCAGGACGTGATGGAACCGGCGCCGAGGCAGACGACGAAATCGCCGGGCTTCGCCAGATCGCGGATGACCGCCGGCAACGCCTCGGGCGATTCGAGCGGGAGCGCATGGCGGTGGCCGTGTGCTTTGAGGCCGGCGACCAGCGCGTCGCGGTCGACGCCGGGGATCGGCGCCTCGCCGGCTGGATAGATGTCGGCGACCAGCACAACGTCGGCGTCGTTGAAACAGGTGCAGAATTCCTCGAACAGGTGCTTGACGCGGGAGTAGCGATGCGGCTGCACCACGGCGATGACGCTGTTCTGCGTCGCGCCGCGCGCCGCCTTGAGCACTGCCGCGATCTCGACCGGATGATGGGCGTAATCGTCGATGATCGTGACGCCGTTCCATTCGCCGGTCTTGGTGAAGCGGCGCTTCACACCCTTGAAGCCGGCAAAGGCCTCGCGCACCACGTCGTCGGCAAGCTTCAGCTCGCGCGCGACGGCCACGGCGGCGAGCGCGTTCTGCACGTTGTGCCGGCCGAACATCGGCAGATGCAGACGCTGGATGGTTCGGCTGGTGCCGTCGCGGCGGTCTGTCACGATGGCGTCGAAATGCGCGCCATCGGCGCCGAGCGCGATGGCATCGACGCGTACGTCGGCCTGCGGGCTGAAGCCGTAGGTTACGATGCGGCGCTCGCTCAGTTTCGGGATCAGGCCCTGGACGACGGGATGGTCGATGCACAGGATCGCGACGCCGTAAAACGGAATCGCCGCGACGAAGCTCTCGAAGCCCTGGTGCAGCGCCTCGACCGAGCCGTAATGGTCGAGATGCTCGGGATCGATGTTGGTGACGATCGCGACGGTCGACGGCAATTTGACGAAGGTGCCGTCGCTTTCGTCCGCTTCCACCACCATCCAGGCGCCGGTGCCGAGGCGTGCATTGGTGCCGTAGGCGTTGATGATGCCGCCGTTGATCACGGTCGGATCGAGGCCGGCGGCTTCGAGCAGCGCACCGATCAGCGACGTCGTCGTGGTCTTGCCGTGGGTGCCGGCAACCGCGATCGCCCATTTGAGGCGCATCAGCTCGCCGAGCATCTCGGCGCGGCGCACCACGGGAATGAGCCGCGAGCGCGCCTCGACCACTTCGGGGTTGTCCGGCTTCACCGCCGACGAAACGACGACGACCTTGGCGGCGCCGAGATTCTCGGCGCGATGGCCGATAGCGACGCGGATGCCAAGCTGACGCAGCCGCTTGACGTTGGCGTTGTCGGAGAGGTCGCTGCCTTGCACGTCATAGCCGAGATTCTTCAGGATCTCGGCGATGCCACTCATGCCGATGCCGCCGATACCGGTGAAATGGATGATGCCGATGTCGAGCGGCAGCGCCCTCATCGCGCGCCTCCCGCGGTCTCGAGCACCAGATCAGCGAGCCGGCGCGCCGCGTCGGGTCGGCCATGGCGCTGCGCCGAAGCGGCGGCGGCGGTCAGCAATGCCGGCTGCGTCAACAGGGTTTCAAGCCGCTGCGCCAGTGCCGGGGCCGTGAAGCCTTGCTCGCCGATGACCCAGGCGGCGCCGGCGGCGGCCAATGCCTCGGCGTTCGCGGTTTGATGATCGTCGGCGGCGTGGCGATACGGCACCAGGATCGCCGGCCGGCCGACGACGCAGAGTTCGGCGACGCTCGAGGCGCCGGCGCGCGAGACCACCAGATGGGCGCGCGCCATGCGCTGCGGCACGTCGGCGAAGAAGGTTGCGATCTCGGCGCCGATGCCGCTGGCGGCGTACGCGCGGCGCACCGCCTCGACGTCTTCCGGCCGCGCCTGCTGCATGACCGCAAGGCGTGCCTTGATGGCGGCCGGCAGCAGCGCCAGTCCGGCCGGAACGACGGTGCTGAGAATGCGCGCGCCCTGGCTGCCGCCGATAATCAGCAGGTTGATCGGTCCGGCGACGGGCGGCGCATAAGGCAGGCCGCGCTCGGCAACGACCGTTGACCGCACCGGATTGCCGGTTTCGACGATCCGGGTGCGTTCGGCGCCCGCGAGGCCGTCGACCTGTGCGAACGAGGTGGCGATGCGCTTCATTCGCGGCGCAAGCCAGCGGTTGGCGCGGCCGAGCCGGGCATTCTGCTCGTGGATGATGGTCGGCAGGCCGAGACGCGACGCCGCCATCATGGTCGGCACCGAGGGATAACCGCCAAAGCCGACCGCTGCCGTCGGCGCCAAAACGCGCAAGATGCGCCGCGCCGCCAGCAATCCGAGTGCGATCTCGCAGACGGCGAGCACGCGGCTGGCGATGCCGGTGCCGGGTCGCCCGGCGCGAATCCGGTGCAACGCCACGCCGGGCAACCGGTTGTCGAATGCCTGGCCGCGCTTGTCGGTGACCAGCGCGACCTTGACGCCGCGGCCGACCAGTTCGCCCGCCAGCGCCTCGGCCGGAAACATATGGCCGCCGGTGCCGCCGGCGGCGAGCACGATGAGCGCGCTCATGTCGGCTCTCCGCCGAAACGCCGCCGCGTCAGCGCCAGCGCCATGCCCATGCCGATGCCAAGCGCCAGCAGCGACGAGCCACCGTAGGACAGGAACGGCAGCGTCATGCCCTTGGTCGGCATCAGATGGAGCGTCGACGCCATGTTGATCACGGCCTGCAATCCGAACTGGACGAACAGGCCGGTTGCGCCGAGGACGACCGCGAGATTGTTGTCCTGCAACAGGCGCGTGAAGCCGCGCAGCACGACGAACGCGAACAGCGCGACGATGATCAGGCAGACGAACAAGCCCAGCTCCTCGCCGGCGACGGCGAAGACGAAATCGGCATGCGCGTCGGGCAGCGATTGCTTGATGGTGCCTTCGCCGGGGCCGACGCCCCACAGGCCGCCATGCACAAACGCGTCCATCGCCCGGTCGACCTGGTAGGAATCGCCGCTCGCCGGATCGAAGAACCGGTCGACGCGGCTGGTGACGTGCGGCAGTGTGAAATAGGCGGCGGCCAGGCCGGCGGCGCCGAGGCCCAGTACCATCGCCGCCTGGGCGATGCGCAATCCCGCCAGGAAAAGCTGGGTGAACCAAACCGCGGAAACCACCACCGACATGCCGAGATCGGGCTGGCGGATCAGCAGGATGATGATGACCGCGAACAGGCCGACGGCGATCCACTGGCCGGGGAAATCCGGCTGCTCGCGCGACTTGGCAAACAGCCAGGCGCAGACCACGGCGAAGCACGGCTTGATGAACTCCGACGGCTGCAGCTGGAAGCCGCCGAACTCGATCCACCGTCGCGCGCCCAAGACCTCGACGCCGACGAATGGCGTCGCGATCAGCAAGGCCAGCGAGATCACGAAGCCGACGACCGCGACGCGCCGCACCATGCGCGGGTTCTGCAGCGACATGACGAACATCGCGATGAGCGCCACCGGCAGGACGGCGAAATAGCGAACGACGAAATGCAGCCGGTCGGTGTGCATGTGGATGGCGACCGAGGGGCTCGCCGTCACCACCAGCAGCGAGCCGAAGGCGATCAGGCCGGCGAGCGCGGCCACGGCCCAGCGGTCGACGGTCCACCACCATTGCGCGACGGCGCTGCGGTCGGTGCGGGCGAAGTTCACGCGCGCCTCCCGGGCAGTTGTTCGACCATGTGGCGGAACTGGTCGCCGCGATCCTCGAAGTCGCGGAACTGATCGAAGGACGCGCAGGCAGGCGACAGCAGGACCACGGCGCCGCGCCGGCGGTCGTTCAGTGCGGCATGGCGCGCGGCGGCGAGCGCCGTGCCAAGCGTGCCCGACATTTCATAGGCGACACGGCTGTCGAGCGTGCGCGCAAAGCGCGCGGCCGCTTCGCCGATCAAGAACGCGCGCCGGATGCGCGGGAACAGCGGCGCCAGCGCGTCGATGCCGTCTTCCTTCGGCTTGCCACCGGCGATCCAATAGATGTCGTCGTAGCAGACCAGTGCCTTCTCGGTGGCGTCGGCGTTGGTCGCCTTCGAATCGTTGACGTAGCGGATGCCGTCGATGGTCGCGATCCATTCCTGGCGATGCGCCAGGCCGGGGAAGGTCTTGATCGCATGTGCCACCGCGTCCGGCTCGCAACCGAGCGTGCGCGCCGCCGCATAGGCCGCCGCCGCATTCTGGCCGTTATGCGTGCCCGGCAGCCGCGGCGCATCGGCCATCGCCAACACCGGCCGCGCGGCGCCGTCGAGATCGTCGATCAGCGTGCCGTCGACGACATAGACGCCGCCGGGGACGCTGCGCTGCGCCGAGATCGGCACGACACGCTGTTTGCCGGCGCCTTTGAGGGCCGTAAAGATGCCACGGCAGATATCGTCGTCGATGCCGACGATTGCGGTGTGCCGCATGCTCTGTCCATGGAAGAGCCGCCGCTTGGCCGCAACGTAGCCGTCCATGCCGCCATGGCGGTCAAGGTGATCGGGTGTGATGTTGAGCAGCACCGCGACGTCGAGAACCAGGCTGCGCGTCAGCTCGAGCTGATAGGAGCTCAGCTCCAGCACGTACGTGCCGTCGGCGCCGAGTGCTTCGAGCAGCAGCGCCGGCATGCCGAGATTGCCGCCGACCGCCACCTTGCGGCCGGTTTCCGCCAGGATGTGCGCGGTCAAAGCCGTGGTCGTCGACTTGCCGTTGGTGCCGGTGATGCCGGCGAAATGCGCCGCCTTTTGCGCCAGCGCCAACAGCTCGATGTCGCCGATGATCGGCACGCCTGCCGCTTTGGCGCGTGCCGCTGCGGGGTGCGGCTGCGGGAAAGTGTGCGGGATGCCGGGCGATAGCACCAATGCCTTGGCGCCGGCGAGATCGGCCGCCAGGTCGACGAGTTCGAAGCCGGCGCGCGTCGCCTCGTCGCGCCGGCTCGCGGCGTCGTCCCAGGCGACGACACGGGCGCCGCCGCGTTTCAAAGCTTCGGCGGCAGCGAGGCCCGAGCGCGCCAGGCCGAGCACGGCGACCGTCTGGTTGCGAAATTGGCTGGCTTCGATCATCGCCTCACCGCAGCTTCAACGTGGACAGGCCCGCGATCGCGAGGATCGAGGCGATGATCCAGAAGCGGATGACGATCGTCGGCTCCTGCCAGCCCTTCTTTTCGAAATGGTGGTGGAGCGGCGCCATGCGGAAGACGCGGCGGCCGGTGAGCTTGAAGCTCACCACCTGGACGATCACCGAAACCGTCTCGAGGACGAACAGGCCACCGACGATCACCAGCACGAGCTCGTGCTTGGTAATGACGGCGACGATGCCGAGCGCGGCGCCGATCGCGAGCGAGCCGGTATCGCCCATGAACACCATCGCTGGCGGCGCGTTGAACCAGAGGAAGCCGAGTGCCGCGCCGACCAGCGAGCCGCAGAACACCGCCAGCTCGCCGGCGCCGGCGATGTGCCAGAGCTGGAGATAGTTGGCGAAAACGACGTTGCCGACGAGATAGGCGATCAGCGCGAAACAACCGCCGGCGATCATCGCCGGCACGATGGCAAGACCGTCGAGGCCGTCGGTCAGATTGACGGCGTTCGATGCGCCAGCGATCACGAAGGCGGCGAAAACCAGGAAGAACCAGCCGAGATCGGGTAGCACGCCCTTGAAGAATGGCACCGCCAGCGAGCTGCCGAGCGGCGGATGGGTGATCAGCACCACGGCGTAGGCGCCGACGGCGCCGATCGCGAGCTCGATGAGGAATTTGGCGCGGCTCGACAGGCCTTTGTGCGAGCGGCGCGTCAGTTTGCGATAGTCGTCGAAGAAGCCGACCGCGCCGAAGCCGACGGTGACGAACAGCGTCACCCAGATATAGGGATTGGTGAGGTCGGCCCAGAGCAGGGTCGAGCCGACGATCGCCAACAGGATCAGGAATCCGCCCATGGTGGGCGTGCCCTTCTTAGTCAGCAAGTGGCTTTCCGGCCCGTCGGTGCGGATCGGCTGACCGTGCGCCTGTTTGGAACGCAGCCACGCGATGATCGACGGGCCGCAGATGAAGCTGATGATCAGCGCGGTGACGACCGCGCCGCCCGACCGGAACGTGATGTAGCGGAACAGGTTGAACGCCACGAAGCGTTCGGCGAGCGGGGCGAAGAGCAGGTACAGCATGGTTCAGTGCCTTGCCGTCTCGCGGGCTGTCGACAGGCGCGCGATGACGTCGCGCATGCGGCTGCCGTACGAGCCTTTGACCATGACGACGTCGCCGTTCCGGAGCCGGTGCGCGACGGTCTCGGCCATCTCGGCGGCGGTCGCTGCGTGGGCGCCGCGCCGCCGCGCCGGCAGCGCGTCGTAAAGCGCGCGCATCGCCTCGCCGACGGTGAAGATCAGGTCGACGCCGGCGTCGCGCAGCGGCTCGGCGAGCTCGGCATGGAGCCGCGCGGCATTGGCGCCCAATTCAAGCATGTCACCGAGCACGGCGATGCGCCGGCCGCCGCTTTCCGGCCGGGCTGAGCCGAGCACGGCGATGGCCGCCCGCATCGAAGCCGGACTGGCGTTGTAGCTTTCGTCGATCAGCAGTGCGTCGCCGCCGCCGACCGCGATCTTGCGCCGGAGGCCGCGTCCCGCCATCGGCTCGAGCGTCGCCATCGCCGCCGCCGCGGTGCCGATGTCGCCGCCTGCGGCGTGCACCGCAGCCAGCACCGCGAGACTGTTCATCACCCAATGTCGGCCCGGCAGCGCCAGGCAATAATCGACGATCTCGCCGAGCACCGACGCGGTGACCGCGCTGGCGCTGGCGTGCAGATGGCAGTCGATCAGGTGCACCGCCGCACCCGTATGAGCGCCGAAATCGATGATGCGGCCGATGCCAGCGGCCTTGGCGTGTGCCGCGAGCCGGTCGAAGTACGGATTGTCGCGATTGAGGACGGCGCAGCCGCGCGCGTCCATGCCATTGAAGATTTCGGCCTTGGCGTCGGCGATGGCTTCGACCGACGGGAAGAAACCGAGATGGGCGGGCTCGATCGTCGTGATCACCGCGACATCGGGCCGGACCAGGCGCGTCAGCGCGTCGATCTCGCCGGGATGGTTCATGCCCATCTCGAACACGCCATAGGCGGTCTCGCGCGGCATGCGCGCGAGCGACAACGGCACGCCCCACTGGTTGTTGAGGCTGCCGGACGAAGCGTGCGTTGGGCCCTGGCGCTCGAAGGCGTAGCGCAGCGCCTCCTTGGTTCCGGTCTTGCCGACGCTGCCGGTGACGCCGACGATTTTGGCGGCGGTGCGGGCGCGCGCCGCGCGGCCGAGATCCTCGAGGCCGGTCTGGGTATCGGCGACGACGAGCAGCGGCTTGGCCGCGCCCGTCATGGCCTTGGCGACCATCGCCGCCGCGGCACCTTTATTGATCGCGGCGGCGACGAATTCGTGCGCGTCGTATTTCGGTCCCTTGAGCGCGACGAACAGGTCGCCGGGCAACAGTGACCGGCTATCGATCGACACGCCTTGCGCGCTCCAGGCGTCGGTATTGGTGCCGCCGGTGGCGGCGCCCGCCTCGGCCGCGATCCACAACGCGCTCATGCGGCGCCTCCAAGCGCGGCGACCGCGGCGCGGGCCTCGATGCGGTCGTCGAAGGGCAGGGCCCGGGCACCGACGATCTGGCCGCTTTCGTGGCCCTTGCCGGCGATCAGCAACAGGTCGCCGGCTTCGAGCAGTTTCGCGGCGGTGCGGATGGCGGCGCGGCGATCGCCGATCTCGCGTCCGCCGGAGCAGGCGGTGAGGATGGCGCGGCGGATCGTCGCCGGATCTTCCGAGCGCGGATTGTCGTCGGTGACAATGGCGATGTCGGCGAGCCGCGCGGCGATGGCGCCCATCTGCGGCCGCTTGCCCGCGTCGCGGTCGCCGCCGCAGCCGAAGACCACAATCAGTCGCTTCGCGGTATGCGGCCGCAGCGCCTTGAGCGCGGTTTCGAGCGCGTCCGGCGTGTGCGCGTAATCGACGATCAGCGGCGCACCGGCAGGATGCGTGGCCGCCAACTCCATGCGGCCCGGCACGCCTTCGAGCCGCGGCAGGACGTCGAGCGCTGCGTTCGCTGTCGTTCCGGTGGCGATCGCCAGGCCGATTGCCGCCAGGGCGTTCATCGCCTGGAACGTGCCGAGCAGCGGTAATTCGAGCCGCCGCAGCGTGGCGCCCGTCGCGGCGACTTCGACCGCAAGACCGCGCGCCGTCGGCGTCGCCGTAGTTAGCCTGAGTTCGGCGTCCGGTGCGGTGCCGTAAGCGATGACGCGCTGGCCGCGCGCTTTGGCAACGCCGACGAGCGTTCGGCCGGCCTCGTCGTCGACGTTGATGACGGCGACGGCTGACGCCGGCAGCAGCTCGGCGAATAGCCGCCGCTTGGCGGCGAAGTAGTGCTCCATGTCGCCGTGGTAATCGAGATGGTCGCGCGTCAGGTTGGTGAAGGCCGCGGCGGCCAGTGTCACGCCGTCCAGCCGGAATTGATCGAGGCCGTGCGACGACGCTTCAAGCGCGACGTGCTCGACGCCGGCCTGTACCAGGTCGTGCAGGATTTCATGCAGCTTGACCGGATCGGGCGTGGTAAGCGCGCCCGGCCGTGTCAGGTTCGGTGCGACTAGGCCGATGGTGCCGATGCTCGCCGCTTTGAGGCCCTGCGCCGTCCAGATCTGCCGCGTGAAGACCGCAACCGAGGTCTTGCCGTTGGTGCCGGTGACCGCGGCGATGGTCGACGGCTGCGGCGCATAGAAGCGCGCGGCCATGCGCGCCAGCCGGCGGCGTGGGTTGCGGTCGGCGATCACCGGCACGGCCACGGGTTCGTCGAGTGGCGTTTCGTCTGTGAGGATCGCGGCGGCGCCGCGGGCCAGCGCGTCGCCGAGATAGCGGCGGCCGCTTTCATGCGCGCCGCTCAACGCCGCGAACAGGTAACCGGTTTTCACGTCGCGGGAGTCGGAAGTCAGGCCACGAATCTCAGGATCGCCCATTGATGGCGCGGTACGATGCGGGCGCGATCCGCCGTCCATGATCTCAGTTAGCCGCAAGTTTCCGTCCCTGCGGGTTGGGCAAGCCGACCATCAGAGAACGGCGAATTTCGGGCGAATTTTCGTCGGCCGGAAGGATTCCGACAATCGGCGCCATGCGCATGACGATGCGTTTGACCGCCGGCGCGGCGACCATGCCGCCGGTGGCGAAGCCGCCGGTGCTGCGGTCGCCGTGTGGCTCGTCGAGCATGACGAGGACAAGGAATTTCGGGTCGGTGACCGGAAAGACGCCGAGGAACGACGACAAGAGCTTGTGCGTCTCGTAGCGGCCGCCGGCGTCCTTTTCGGCGGTGCCGGTCTTGCCGCCGATGAGATAGCCCGAGCCGCCGGCCTGTTTGCCGGTGCCGGCGTCGACGACGAGCCGCATCAGCTGCCGCATCTCGGCGGAGGTCGTTGCCGCGACGACGCGGCGTCCGTCCGGCGGAATGCCATCGGGCCGCTTGATGATGGTCGGCGAATAGTAGATGCCGCCGTTGGCGATCGCGCTCGCGCCGGCGGCGAGCTGCAACGGGCTGATCGAGATGCCGTGGCCGAACGCGATGGTCATGACATTGATCGGCCGCCACGGATTGGGGTAGAGCGGCGTGCCTTCGGGAAGCTCGAAGGCCGGCGCATGCAGCAGGCCGAGCCGCGCGAGGAACGCGCGCTGGCGGTCGGCGCCGGCTTCAGCTGCTTCGCGGGCCGAGCCGATGTTGGACGAGTACTCGAAGATCTCCGGCACGCTCAGCCAGCGCTTCTTCGGCTCGTAGTCGTGGATGAGGAAGCGGCCGACCTGCAGCGGCTTGGTGGCGTCGAACGTCGAGGCGAGCGTGGCGACGCCGTCGTCGAGCACCATCGCCGTGTTGAAGATCTTGAGCACCGAGCCCATTTCGTACGTGCCGAGCGTCGCCCGGTTGAAGAGCTGGACAGGGCTGGCGGCGCCCGGATTGGCTGGATCGAAATCCGGCAGCGACGTCAGCGCCAGGATTTCGCCGTTGCGCATGTCCATGATCAGGCCGGCGGCGCCGGCGGCCTTGAACTCGTCGACCTGGCGCGCGATCTCGCTGCGCAGGATGTATTGCAGCCGCACGTCGATCGACAGTTGCACCGGTTGATCGCTGTGCTTCAAAGTCTGGTCGAAGCTGCGTTCGACGCCGGCGAGCCCGTTGTCGTCGACGCCGACATAACCGACGACGTGCGACGTCAACGCGCCTTCGGGATAGACGCGCTTGCCTTCGCCCTGGAATTGCAGGCCGGGGACGCCGAGTGCGTTGACGGCGCTTTGTTGGCGCGGCGTCAGGCGACGATCGAGCCAGACGAAGCTCTTGTCGGTGTCGAGCCGCGCGTAGATTTCGCTTTCCGTCAGCTCCGGCAGGATCGCGGCGAGCCGGCGCGCGGTGTCGCGCTTGTCGTCGATCAACTTCGGATTGGCGAACAGCGACGGCGCCTCGAGCGTCGTCGCCAGCAGCACGCCGTTGCGGTCGACGATGTTGGCGCGCGCCGCCACCGTTTTCGCCGCGGCGTGACCATGCGCTAGACGCACGTCACCGGTCTTGAGGCCGGCCACCTCGACCAGCCGTGCGCCGATCACCAGGAACGCGAGCAGGAACAAGGCGCCGGTGATCAGCAGGCGGGTGTGGCTGAGTTCGATCGCGTCCTGCGCCGGTCCTTCGGGCGGCACCGGCGTGCTGGCCTGCGGCCGGAAATGACGTGGCCGGCACGGATCGTCGCGTACGCCATCGGGCGGACGCTTCATTGCGGGGTCCTGGCGCTGGCGACTTGCGGCACCGCCGCCGGCGCGTTGCGCAGCGGAATCTGGTCGAGCTGCGCCGGCTGCACGATCTGCGCCGGCGCGATCGGTTGCAGTTTCAGCGACACGCCGTTGAGCCGGTCGAGCCGCTGCGGATCGTCGAGCAGCGTCCACTCGGCGTCGAGCACGCGGGTCTCTTCGCGGGTCGTAACGATCTGCCGGTTGAGCTTCGCCAGCTCGTCGTCGAGCTTGGCGACGTGGAACTTGACCTGGAACATGGCGTAGCCGGCGATCACCACCGCCAGCGTCCACAGGATTGTGCTCAGCCGGATCATGCGGCTTCTCCCCAGGCGGGCGCTTCCGTGCGCTCGGCAGCGCGCAGTCGGGCGGAACGCGCGCGCGGATTGTGTGCGAGCTCGGCGGTCGACGGCGTCACCGGTTTGGACGTCAGCAGCCGGAAGCTCGGCTCGCGTTCACGCGCCGCCGGCAAGTGGCGGGTGCCGCGCGGCGCATGGCCCGAGCGCACGCGCAGGAACGATTTGACGCGGCGATCCTCGAGCGAATGGAACGAAATCACTGCCAGCCGGCCACCGGGCGCGAGCAATCGTTCGGCAGCGACCAGGCCGCGATCGAGCTCGCCGAGCTCGTCGTTGACGGCAATGCGCAACGCCTGGAACGTCCGCGTCGCCGGATCGATCGTGCCGGCGGCGGGGACCGAACGGCGGACCAGCGCCGCAAGTTCGCCGGTGCGGGTGATCGGTGCGGTCTGGCGAGCGGCGAGGATGGCGCGCGCGACCCGCCGGGCGAAACGCTCTTCGCCGAAATCGCGGATGAGCTGGACGAGCTCGGCCTCGGGCAGGCGGTTGACCAGGTCGGCGGCGCTTTCGCCGTGTTGCGACATGCGCATGTCGAGCGGTCCGTCGGCGCGGAACGAGAAGCCACGCGCGGCCTCGTCGAGTTGCATCGACGAGACGCCAAGATCGAGCACCACGCCGGAGACCGCGTCGACGCCAAGCGGCTTGAGGACGGATTCCATCTCGGAAAACCGCCCCTCGATCAGCGTCAGGCGGTCGCGATAGCGCGCGGCGAGCGCAGCGCCTGCCTTGATCGCCGTGGGATCGCGGTCGAAGGCGATGACGCGGCAGCTGGCGGCGTCGAGCAAGGCGCGGCTGTAACCGCCGGCGCCGAACGTGCCGTCGACGTACAGCGCGTCGTCGCGCGGCATCAAGGCGGCGACCATTTCAGCGAGCAGGACAGGAACGTGTGGCGCGATCATTGCGGCTCACCTGGCGGCAGTGTCAGTCCGCGTTCGCGGATGCGCGCGCGCATTTCTTCCTGGTGCTGGCGGAAGCGTTCGGGCTCCCAGATCTGGAACGTCGGGCCGCAGCCGACGAACACTGCCGTCGCCGTCAGGTTAGCGTGACGCGTGAGGTCGCCCGGCAGCACGATGCGGCCTTCGCCGTCGAAGTCGAGCGGCCGCAGCTCGCCGAGGATCGCCGACAGCGCGTCGCGCTCATCGGACAATTCGGGCAGCCGGTCGATGCGGCGCGACAGATCTTCGGCGCGGTCGAGGCCGCTCGCCTCGATCGCCGCGAGCTTCACCGCACGATAGACGACGATGCTTTTGACGCTTGCCGGCGTCAGTGCGGCGCGAAACGCCGCCGGGACCGAAACCCGGCCCTTGCGGTCGATCTTGTTGACGTAGGTCGAAAGGAAAACCGCCAACGCTTCGCTCCCGAAACGGCGCCCCTGCGCCCCTTTGGCGCCGACGTCCCGGAGACCTGCAGAGCGGCGGCGCAGGCTCGATTATGGGACTGCATGGGATAACATGGGATTAAATGGGCGGTCAAATGATTTTCCCGTATAAATCCGTAAGTTAGCGATTGTTTCGAGGTCAAATTCGATGGGTCCTGGTAATTGATTCGCGGTCGCCTGGACAGCCATCCGCTATTACTTGCGAAATCGTGAACATATACAGAACAAAATGGACGAAATACCAGACGGCCTGTAAGCCGGGTTCTGTCCCCGCTTGCGCAGGGGATGGCCATTCATCTGGGACGCCCGTTACCGGACGCCTCGCGCGACCGACCCGGACGGCGGCTACGGAAACCCGCCTACCCTGTAAATCCAAAGACTTACTGGGCGTGCCGTCCCTACTTGGTCTTGCTCCCGGTGTGGTTTGCCCTGCCGTCGCCGTTACCGGCGACGCGGTGCGCTCTTACCGCACCATTTCACCCTTGCCGGCCCCGAAGGGCTTAGGCGGTATGTTTCTGTGGCACTGTCCCTGGGGTC
>JAGXBG010000007.1 GCA_018971215.1 Alphaproteobacteria bacterium | reverse complement strand
GCTGGAAGACCATGGCGATTCCGGGCCGCGGCGCGCGCACGATCTCGCCGTCGACCGAGACTTCGCCCTCGGCCGGAATGAGGCCATCGATGCAACGCAGCAGCGTGGTCTTGCCGCACCCCGACGGCCCGACGAGCGCGACGATCTCGCGTTCCGCTACTTCGAGATTGACGCCGTCGAACACCCGCAAAGCGCCGTAACGCTTCTGCAGGCCGCGCACCACGATGTGACCGCCGCGCGCCGCTTCCGGCGCTGCGCGCCGGATGCTCGATGCCGACATGCTCATGGAGTTCAGACCGCCCCCTGCCTGCCGCGCTACGGCTGCGATCATAGTGCGGCACGCCCGGAAGGCGATCAACACCCCCTTTTTGCCCGCAAGCCTTTACCGCCCATCTCGGTGGGACGGCGCGCGAAGGTTATACTTCGCGCGCGCAATTCCATAAGCTGAGCGCCGGGCTGCAACGGAGAGCGTGATGTCCCTGGTCGACAACCTGAATACGGCGCCGGCGCTGTTGTTGCTGGCTGCGGTGGTCGCGGTTGGCATCCTGCACACCATGGTGCCCGACCATTGGGTGCCGATCACCATGCTAGCGCGACAGTACGGCTGGTCGCGTGGCGAGACCGCGCGCGCCGCGGCCCAGGCGGGCTTCGGTCACGTCGTCTCGACCCTGATTATCGGCGCCGTCATCTGGCTGCTCGGCGTCGCCACGGCGCAACGTTTCGGCAGCGTCGTCGACACGCTGTCGAGTGTCGCGCTCATCGGCTTCGGCGGCTGGTTCGTCATCACCGGCCTGCGCGAATTGCACCACGACCATGGCGGCCATCATCACGGCCACGGACATCCGCACGATCACGGCCACCACCATCACGGCCATGATCACGATCACCACCACGACCACAGCCATGCGCTTGGCGAAAACATGATCCGGCACGTGCATCTGCATCGGCACGACGGCCGTCCGCCGCACGCTCACATCCACGCGCATGCTTATGCGACGGCGCATCCGATTACCGCGGCGATCGAGTTCGATCCGCCGTTGCACGACCACGATCACAAGGCGACCGGCCGCGGCGCGTTGCTGCTGATCCTCGGCTCGTCGCCGATGATCGAAGGTGTGCCGGCGTTTTTCGCCGCCGGCAAATTCGGCGCCGGCTTGATCGTCGCGATGTCGCTGCTGTTCGCGGCGAGCACGATCGTCACCTACGTGGTGCTATGCACGATTTCGGCGCAGGGCCTCGAACGGATGCGGCTGGGCCCGCTCGAGCGCTACGGCGAAGTGCTGAGCGGCGGCTTCATTGCGCTGGTCGGTCTGGCGTTCTGGATCTGGCCGGTTCTCTAGGTCAAACGGCACGGACGACCCGATGAAACGCAGCACCGAACGCTTCCTCTGCACCCACACCGGCAGCTTGCCGCGGCCGGAGCGGCTCATCCGCGACATGTACGCCAAGGAGGAAGGCGTGCCGGTCGATCGCGCCGAGCTCGCTGCGCATATCCGCGACGCCGTCGGCGAGATCGTGCGCAAACAGAGCGAGGCGGGCGTCGATATCGTCAACGATGGTGAGATGTCGAAGCCGAGTTACGCCACCTATATCAAGGACCGGCTCGCCGGCTTCGGCGGCGAAAGCATTCCGGTGACGAGCTACAAGGACCTCGCCGACTTTCCCAATCTGCACCGCAAGGTGTTCGGCGATCCGGGCCGCGCGCGGCGCAAGACGCCCGCCTGCAACGGACCGATCTCGGTCAGGGACGCCGAAGCGGCGCGTACCGACGTCGCCAACCTCAAGGCCGCACTCCAGGGCGCGCGTCACGAAGCCGCATTCATGAGCGCCGCCTCGCCAGGCGTGATCTCGCTGTTTTTTCACAACGACCATTACCCGTCGCACGGGGCCTACCTCATGGCGATCGCCGAGGCGATGCGGCCGGAATACGAGACCGTGGCGAATGCCGGCGTCGTTCTGCAACTCGATTGCCCCGACCTGGCGATGGGCCGGCACATCCAGTTCGGCGATCTCGACCTCAAGGAATTCCGCAAGATGGCGGCGTTGCACATCGAGGCGCTCAACCACGCCGTGCACAACATTCCGGCCGAAAATCTGCGCATGCATCTGTGCTGGGGTAATTACGAAGGGCCGCACCATTGCGACGTGCCGATCGCCGACATCATCGACTTGGTGTTCAAGGCCAAGCCGGCGGCGGTCTCGTTCGAAGCGGCCAATCCACGTCACGCGCACGAATGGAAGCTGTTTGAGACGGTGAAGCTCCCGGACGGCAAGGTGCTGATCCCGGGCGTGCTCGAATCGAAATCGAATTTCATCGAGCATCCCGAACTCATCGCTCAGCGCATTGGCCGCTACGCCAAGCTGGTCGGGCGCGAGAACGTCATCGCCGGCAGCGATTGCGGCTACGGCACCTGGGTCGGCCAGGCTGCGGTCGATCCGCAGGTGGTGTGGGCCAAGCTCGCGGCCATGGCCGAAGGCTGCCGCCTCGCCACGCGGGAATTCTGGCGCTAGCTCAACGCAGCGCGGTCGCCAGCAACAGCGCAAGCACGACGAGCGCTGCCAGGTTCAGCACCAGGATGGCACCCGCCGCCATGTCCTTGACCACGCGGATCTCGCGGTGGAGCGTCGGATGGAGATGGTCGGCGAGCGCCTCGATTGCGGAGTTGATCAGTTCGGCCGCCAGCACCGCGGCCATCATCAGCACGCCGACCGCCCACCACACGGCCGGCGGCCTGAGCCAGGCGAGCAGGATGAGTGCCGCCGCGGCAACCGCAAGCTCGAGCCGCAGGCTGCCTTCGCGATGGAGACCGGCCAAGATGCCGTTCAGTGCGTAACCCGAGCGCTGCCAGAGCGACCGGTTCTTGAATTCGTCGCCGGTGTTTTCCATCGCCGTCTCCCTTACGCCATCCGCCGGGCCGCGGATCGCAGCGCGTGTTCGGCCTCGCCCGTCAGGCGCGCGACGATCACCGCCGCCGGCGGCACGTCATCGATCAGATCGACGTCCTCGCCGGCGAAGATGACGGCGGTAGCGAAATCCCCGGCCTCGACCGCCGCCTTGTAGCGCTGCATCTCGGCGGCCTGTGCCGCGGCCAGTTCGCCCTCGCGGCCGTGCCAGCGCGCGCTGAACGCGTTGCCGAGCGCGCGGCCGGTAAAGGGCTTCGGCCAATCGAGTCCGCGCACGATGTCGAAGGTCGTCGTGCGCAGCGTCGTCTCGCCGGAGGCGGCGACGACCCGCGCCTTGGCGACATCGTGCGCCAATGATTCGGCGGTGGCGTAGAAGCGCGTGCCGACCAGCACGCCTTCGGCCCCAAGCGTCAGCGCGGCTGCAAGGCCGCGGCCGTCGGCGATGCCGCCCGCCGCCACGACCATCGCGTCGGGCGCGCGGCGCGCCACCAGGTCGACCAGCGCCGGCACCAGCGGCAGCGTCGCGCGCACGCCGCCGTGACCGCCGGCCTCAGTGCCTTGTGCGACGATGATCTCGGCGCCAGCGTCGAGCGCCTGCAACGTCTGGTCGCGATCCTGCACCTGGCAAATCAAGACGCTGCCGGCGGCGCGGATGCGCGCCGCGAACGGCCGTGGATCGCCGAACGACAGCATCAGCGCCGCCGGCGCGCGCGCCAACACGCGATCGAGCAGCGCCGGGTTCTTGGCCAGCGACCAGGTGATGAAACCGCAGCCGACGCGGCGGTTGCCGGATGCCTCGAATTCGCGATCGAGCCACACGTCATCGCCGTAGCCGCCGCCGATAAGGCCGAGGCCGCCGGCGTCGCTGACCGCGGCCGCGAGCCGGCCGCCCGCGACCCCACCCATCGGCGCCAGGAGGATCGGATGGGCAATGCCAAGCTTTTCCGTCAAGCGGGTCCGCAATGTCATGATTCTGTCTCCCTCGCCGCGCTCAATGCGCGCGCGGCGCTATCATCCCGCCCCGAGTTTGCGCTAAAGACGGGGCGCCAATCCATAACGGCACGCAAGCGGGGCGAACGATCATGGCGGAGCGTTGGGGACTGCCGATCGTCGCCTGGCCGTCGCGCCTGCGCCCAAGCGTCTGGGACGGGATCGCGCTGCCACTGGTGTTCGGCGGCCTCATCTTGCTCGCCTGGGCGAGCCATCAGATGAGCCAGCCGTTCCACGCCGGCCAGCAGCTGCCGATCTCGCTCGATCCGCGCTTTCTGCCGGCATACGCGCTGCGCACCGTGATGCGCATGGCCTTAGCGCTGGTGGCGTCGCTGATCTTCAGCATCGTCTATGCGGCGATCGCGGCCAAGAGCAAGCGTGCCGAGAAGCTGCTGATCCCGATCCTCGACGTCCTGCAATCGGTGCCGATTCTAGGCTTCCTGTCGATCACCGTGACGGGATTCATCGCGCTCTTCCCCGGCAGCCTGCTGGGCTACGAGTGCGCCGCGATCTTCGCCATCTTCACCTCGCAGGCATGGAACATGACGTTCAGCCTGTATCAGTCGTTCCTCGGCGTGCCGCACGATCTGCGCGAAGCAGCGCGAATGTATCACCTGTCGCCGTGGAACAGTTTTTGGCAGCTCGAAATGCCGTTCGCGCTGCCGCAGCTCGTCTGGAACATGATGATGTCGGTGTCGGGCGGCTGGTTCTTCGTCGTGGCAAGCGAAGCGATCAGCGTCAATGGCGAAAACGTCCTCCTGCCGGGCATCGGCTCCTACATTTCGGTGGCGATTGATCAGCGCGACCTCTCTGCCGTCGGCTATGCCATCCTGGCCATGCTGGTGCTGATCCTGATCTACGATCAACTGCTGTTCCGGCCGCTGCTGGCGTGGGTGCAGCGCTTCAAGGTCGAGACCATTGTCGGCGACGAGATCGAGCCGCCCTGGTTCCTGGTGATGATGCAGCGCGCCCGCATTTTCCACGGCGTTGCGTGGTTGTTCTCGCTGATGGCTCTCGTCTCAAGCCGGGCCGCGCAGCGGCTGCCGTCGCTGCCGAGCGTTGCCCGGCGCAGCCGGCGCTTCGGCCGCGCGCTCGACGTCGCCTGGGTCGTCGTCCTTTTGGGCGGCTCGGCCGTGGCGCTGATCGAGATCGCGCACTTCGTCCGCGCCGAGGTCGGCTGGACCGAGGTCGGCCACGTCTTCGTTCTCGGCGCCATCACGCTGCTGCGCGTCGTCGTGCTCATCGCGCTGGCGGCGCTGGTCTGGGTCCCGATCGGCGTCTGGATCGGCCTCCGGCCGCGGCTCGCGCGCCGCATCCAACCGGTGATCCAGTTCCTCGCGGCCTTTCCGGCCAATTTGTTTTTCCCGATCGTAGTGTCGTTGATCGTCGCCTATCGGCTGACGCCGGAGATTTGGCTGTCGCCGCTGATGATCCTCGGAACGCAGTGGTACATCCTGTTCAACGTCATCGCCGGCACGCTGGCGCTGCCTAACGACTATCTGCTGGTCGCCGGCAATCTCGGGGTCCGGAACTGGCTGTGGTGGCGGCGGCTCATCCTGCCCGGCATCTTCCCTGCCTTCGTCACCGGCGCTGTCACCGCTTCGGGCGGTTCGTGGAACGCGAGCATCGTTTCCGAGATCGCGCGCTGGGGCGATACGACCTTGCGAGCGACCGGGATCGGCGCTTATATCGCCACCGAAACCGAAAAGGGCGACTTCCCGCGCATTGCCCTCGGCATCACGGTGCTTTGCCTGTACGTGCTGGTGTTCAACCGCCTGGTGTGGCGGCGCTTGTACCAGCTTGCCGAAGAACGTCTACGGCTCGATTGACGAAGGATCGATGACATGCCCGCCGAGATCACCTTCGCCGCGGACGTCGGCACCGGCCTCGTCGCCGCGCACCAAGTATGCAAGACCTATGCGACCGGCGAGGCCGCCGGCCGGCTGGTGCTCGATCACATCGACTTCACGCTCAAGGAAGGCGAGATCGTCGCCATCCTCGGCAAATCGGGCTCCGGCAAGTCGACCTTCTTGCGCATCCTCGCCGGTCTGACCGAGCCGTCGGAGGGGTTCGCCAGCTATCGCGGCCGCCGGATCGACGATCCGGTCAACGGCGTCGCCATGGTGTTCCAGAGCTTCGCGCTGTTCCCGTGGCTTACCGTGCTGGGCAACGTCGAACTCGGCCTCGAGGCGCAGGGCGTGCCGCTCGACGAGCGCCACCGCCGCGCCATCGCCGCCATCGACCTGATCGGCCTCGACGGCTTCGAATCCGCCTATCCCAAGGAGCTTTCGGGCGGCATGCGCCAGCGCGTCGGCTTTGCCCGCGCACTCGTGGTCAATCCCGACGTGCTGCTGCTCGACGAGCCGTTCTCGCAGCTCGACGTACTGACCGCAGAGACGCTGCGCGGCGACGTCGAAGATCTGTGGCGCGACCGCCGAGTCCCGACCAAGGGCATCATCCTGGTCTCGCACAACATCGAGGATGCGGTCTTCCTGGCCGACCGCATCATCGTCTTCGGCAGCGATCCCGGCTGCATCCGCGCCGACATTCCGGTGCCGCTGCCGCGGCCGCGCGACCAGACCAACCCGATCTTCCGCAGCCTGGTCGATCAAGTCTATGCGCTGCTGACCACCGTGCCGGGCACCGAGGCGAAGCGCCGCGCCGAGCCGATCGGACTGGGCTATCGCATACCCGACGCATCGATCCAGCAGCTCACCGGCCTGCTCGAGGCGTTGTCACAGCCGCCCTATGAAGGACGCGCCGACCTGCCCAAGCTCGCCGAGAGCGAGCATCTGTCGACCGACGATTTGATGGTGATGGTGGAGACGCTTCAGCTCCTCGGCTTCGCCCAGGCCGGCGGCGGCGACATCGAAGTTTTGCCGGCCGGCCGCACTTTTGCCGCCGCCGATCTCCAGCATCGCAAGCAGATCTTCAATGACCACATGCGGCGCGCCGTGCCACTGGCCGCGCATATCAGGCGTGTCCTCGACGAAAGACCGGGACACAGCGCGCCCGAGGGCCGCTTCCTTGCCGAACTCGAGGACTATCTTTCCGAGAAAGAGGCGCGCCAGGTCTTCGAGACGGTGATCAACTGGGGCCGGTATGCCGAGCTCTTCGCCTACGACATCGACAGCGGCGTCCTGAGCCTCGAAAACCCCTGAGCGCCGGATAGCGGCCGCTGTCATGATCCGTTCCGATTCGCGCGCGTTGGTGGCGCTCCTAGGCGCGATGACGGCGCTCACGGCGCTCGCCATCGACATGAGCCTGCCGGCTCTGCCGGCCTTGAGCACCGAGTTCGACGCCTCGCCTGAGCGCGTGCAGCTAACGCTGAGCCTGTTCATCATCGGCTACGCCATCGGCCAACTCTTCCACGGGCCGCTGTCCGACCGTTTTGGCCGCAAGCCGATCCTGATCGCTGGCCTGGTGATCTATGTCGGAGCATCCATCGTCTGCGCGCTGAGCCGCAGCATCGGCCTGTTGATCGTGGCGCGGCTGGTGATGGGTTTCGGCGGCTGCGTCGGTCCGGTCCTGGCGCGCGCTGTGGTCCGCGACCATTACGGCGGCCCGCATGCGGCGCAAATGTTCTCGTCGCTGACCGCGGTATTCGCGCTGGCGCCGCTGGTGGCGCCGACGATCGGCGGCTGGTTGCTCGTGCATTTCAGCTGGCGGGCGATTTTTGTCGTGCTGACGCTGTTCGCTGGCACGTTGTTCGTGGTGATCCTCTTCGGCTTCACCGAATCGCTGACGACGCCAGATGCCGATGCGCTACGGTTCGGTCGCCTCGTCCGCAACTATCAGACCTTCCTGGCGAGCCGCACCTGTCTCGGCTATGCGCTGCTCAACGGCTTGTGCTGGTCCGGCATCTTCGCCTTCCTGTCGGCCTCGCCGTTCGTGTTCATTACCGTCTACGGCGTTGCGCCGGAACATTACGGCTACTATTTTGCGGTGTTGGCGGTCGCGCTGGTAATCGGCGCACTGTCGAACAAGCGCCTTTTACGTCGTCACGCGCACGAGCGCGTGCTGCGCTGGGGCCTGATGGCAACCGTGGCTGGCGGCGTCGCGGTACTGGCCGCGTGCGTCACCCGCTGGGGCGGCGCCGGCGGCGTGATGGCCGGTTTCATGCTTTATATCTGGGGTCAGGCTGTGGTGGCACCCAACGCGATGGCGGCGGCGCTTGAGCCGATTCCGCAGATGGCCGGCACAGGCGCCGCGCTTTTGGGCGTTGTGCAGATGGGCGCCGGCGCGATTGCCGGCTATGCCGTCGATGCGCTCTACGACGGCACGCCGGTGCCGATGGGTGCGGTAATTCTGGCGACGGCGCTGTCAACGGTGGGAATTTACTTCGCGATGCTGCGGCGGCCGGCACAGGCCTGAGCCGCTTTAGCCTTTCGGCCGCATCGTCGGAAAGGCGATGACGTCGCGGATCGACGGGCTGTCGGTCAGCAACATGGCAAGACGATCGATGCCGATGCCAAGGCCGCCGGCCGGTGGCATGCCGTATTCGAGCGCGGTGACGAAATCCTCGTCGAGGCGCTGCGCCTCCTCGTCGCCGTGGTCGCGCGCCATCATCTGCGCCTCGAAGCGTTCGCGCTGATCGAGCGGATCGTTGATCTCGGAGAAGGCGTTCGCCACCTCCCAGCCGTTGACGAAGGTCTCGAAGCGCTCGACCAAGCGCGGGTCGCGCGGATCGGGCTTGGCCAAGGGCGAAATGTCGCGCGGGAAACCGATGACGTGGATCGGCTGGATCAAACTGTCCTCGACCTTAGCGGCGAACGCCGCTTCGAGCGCCTGGCCCCACGACGCGGTCTTGAGCACCTCGGCGCCGAGTTTCTTGGCGGCGTCGCGCGCGGCACCGGCATCCTGGATTGCCAGGAAGTCGACGCCGGTCTTCTCATTGACGAGCTCCGCCATGGACTTGCGCGGCCACGGCGCCTTGAGCTCGATCTCGTGCTTGCCGTAGGGAATGTGCGTCGTGCCGAGGACCTCGCGGGCGATGGTGACGACGAGATGTTCGGTCGTCTCCATCATGGTCTCGTAATTGGCGAAGGCCTGATAGAGCTCAAGCGAGGTGAATTCCGGATTGTGGCGCGGACTGATGCCCTCGTTGCGGAAGTTGCGATTGATCTCGAACAGCTTGTCCGACAAGCCGCCGACCATGAGCCGCTTCAAATGCAGTTCGGGCGCGATGCGCAGATAGAGTTCGAGATCGAGCGTGTTGTGATGGGTGACGAACGGCTTGGCCGAGGCGCCGCCCGGTATCGTGTGCAGCATCGGTGTCTCGACTTCGAGAAAGCCACGCTCGATAAGGAGCCGCCGCATCACCGCGATGATCTGCGAGCGGCGGCGCAGCGTTTGGCGCGATTCCTCGCTCATAATCAGGTCGAGATAACGCTGGCGATAGCGCGTCTCGACGTCGGTGAGGCCGTGGAATTTCTCGGGCAGCGGCAGCAACGCCTTGGCCAGCACGGTCAAGGCGCGCGCATTGACCGTCAGCTCGCCGCGCGGCGTGCGCCTGACTACGCCCTCGACACCAATGAGATCGCCGAGATCAAGCAGCTTGAGGATGGCGAGACTTTCGGGCGCGAGATTGTCCTTGTGGCAGAAGACCTGGATCTTGCCGGTGGCATCGTGCAGGTCGATAAACATGCCGCTGTTGCGCAGCGCGCGAATGCGGCCCGCGACCTTGACGCGGTCCTGCGTCTCGGCGCCGGCGGCCAGATCCTTGTATTTGGCGTCGAGCTCGGCGGCGCGCGCGTCGGGCGCGAAACCGCCGGCATAAGGATCGACGCCCAGCTGTTTCAGCTGCGCGAGCTTGTCGAGGCGCTGCGCGCGATAGTCGGTCGCGCTTTTGGCTTCCAGGTTTTGTTTTTCCGCCATGCCAGGTCCCTTCGGCGGTTCGTTGTAACGGCTTGGCGGCAAAGCGCAACTATTCCGCGACGAGCGCGCCGGCGTGGAAGCGCGTGAGATCGACGACGCGGTCGTGCAGCGCCTTGAGGCTCTCACGATGGCCGACGCTAATAATGACGGCATCGGAATGGCGGTCGCGTAGCAGGCGATAGAGCCGTGCTTCGTCGTCCTCGTCGACTGCCGAGCTCGCTTCATCGAGGAAAATGAGATCGGGCTGCGCCAAAAGCACGCGGGCGAAAGCGACGCGCTGCTGCTCACCGAGCGACAGGCGCAGCGGCCAGTTCTGGTCGTCGGTCAGATGGGCCGTGAGCATGCCGAGGCCAACCCGCTCGAGCGCTTCGGTCATGCGCGTCTCGTCGACCGCGCTGTCGAGCGCGGGATAGGCCAGCGCCTGCTTGAGCGTGCCGAGCGGGAAGTAAGGTCGTTGCGGCATGAAGAAGGTTCGGCCGGCGCCGAGGCGGACCTCGCCCTTGCCGTAAGGCCAGATGCCGGCGGCTGCGCGCAGCAGCGTCGACTTGCCGGTCCCGGACGGACCGGTGATCAGCAGCGAGCCGCCGGGCTCGACGCGCAACGAGACGCCGCGCAGCAGCGGCGCGCCGTCCGGCAGATCGAGATCGAGGTCGCGCATCTCGACGCCCGTGCCCTCGCGCCTGAGCCGGATCGGCTGCGGCGCGCGCAACGAGGATTCGATCTCGTCCATCCGCTGCTCGAAAGTGGTCAGACGTTCGGTGACCGCGACCCAGGTAGCGATGTCCGTGAACGAATTGATGATGAACGACAGCGAGCTTTGCACGTTGCTGAACGCATCGACGACCTGGAACAGCCCGCCCATCTGGATCTGTTTGGCGAAATAACGCGGCGACACGACCAGGACCGGAAACACCGCCGCCACCTGGGAATAACCTGACGTGAACCAATTGAGCTTCTTCTGCCGCAGCATGATGCGCCAGAAATTGTCGAAGACGCCGCTGAACCGTCCGTCGAAGGTTTTGCGCTCGGGCGGCTCGCCGCCGTAGAGCGCGACGCTTTCGGCGTTTTCGCGCAACCGCACCAGGCTGTAGCGGAAGTCGGCCTCGAAGCGCTGCTGCGCGAAATTGAGCGGCACCAGCGGCCGGCCGATCTTGACGGTGATCCACGTGCCCAAACCCGCGTAGATCAGCGCCGCCCAGGCGAGATAGGCGGGAATGTGAACGGTCCCGAGCGGTCCGAGCGGAATCGCGGCCGGACCCGACAAGCCCACCAGGATAACCATGAACGAGACCAGCGAGACCGCCGAGCTCAACAACCCAAGTGCAAGCGTGGCGACGTAGGAGACGTAAAGCCGCAGATCGTCGGCGATACGCTGATCGGGATTGTCAGTGATCGTCCGATCGAGCTGCAGCCGGTAATAGCGCCGATCGCCGAGCCAACGGTCGAGATAGCGACCGGTCAGCCAGCGGCGCCAGCGGATTTGCAGCATCTGCTGCAGATAGACCGCGTAGACCGACATCGCGATGCTAGCGGCGGCCAGGCCGCAGAAGATGCCCAGCTGCTTGAAGAATTCGGGCGCGTTGAATTCCTGGAGCGCGTTGTAGAACGCGTTGTTCCACGCATTGATACGTACCGACACGTAGACGTTGCCGAGGTTGAGCGCGATCACGGCGATCAGCAGCGCCCAGGCGATGCGCTTTTCCTCGGAGGACCAGTAAGGCCGCGCCAACCGCCAGGCGAGGCGCAGCATGGTTCGTCGTTTGCCGTTCATCGCGTCATTCTGCGTCCGCTGACTGGCCCCCAGGCCACTGTGCGCCGTCGCACCCCGGCGGCGTCAGCGTGCGGCGCGGGCAATCGTCGCCGTCGTGCTGTAACCCGGCACGATCTTGGCCAACAGCACGCGCCCGCCATAGGATTCAACGATGTCAGCGCCGACCACCTGATCGTGGTGGTAGTCCGAGCCCTTGATCAGCACATCTGGCCGCAGCTCACGAATGAGTTCGATCGGCGTCTCGGCATCGAAGATCACGACCATGTCGACTGGCGCGAGCGAGGCGAGCACCGCCGCGCGCGCCGCTTCGTTCTGCACCGGTCGCTCCGGCCCCTTGAGTCGCCGCACCGACGCGTCGCTGTTGAGGCCGACGACCAGCCGGTCGCAGGCGGCGCGCGCCTCGGTCAGCAGCGAAACATGGCCCGGATGGATCAAGTCGAAGCAGCCGTTGGTGAAGCCGATCTTGAGGCCGTTGCGCCGCCAGCGCGCCACGTGATCGATCGCCAGCGGCAACGGCAGTTCCTTGCGGTTGCGCAGTGTGTCGCGGTCGACCAGCGTTTCGGCCAATTCGTTGACGTGGACGACCGCGGTGCCGACCTTGCCGACGACGATGCCGGCGGCGACGTTGGCGGCGCGCGCCGCGTCCAAAAGGCTCGCGCCGGCGGCGAGCGCGGCGCCAAGTACGGCGACGACGGTGTCGCCCGCGCCCGAAACGTCGTAGACCTCGCGCGCTTCGGCGGCGAGGCGATGAACCTCCGACCCGTCGATCACCAGCATCCCGTCCTTGCCACACGACACCAGCATAGCGCCGAACCCGTGCCGCCGGATCAGTTCGCGCGCCGCGGCAACGACCGCCTCGTCGTCGGCAAGCGCATGACCGACAGCCTCGGCGAGCTCGCGCCGGTTTGGCTTCAGCACGTTGGCGCCCTGATAAATCGTATAGTCACGGCCCTTGGGATCGATGACGACTTTGCGGCCGGCGGCGCGCGCCAGTTCGATGATATCGCGGGCGACGCCGTTGACGAGCACGCCCTTGGCGTAATCCGACAGGATGACGACCTGGTGATGCGGCAGCGAGGCTTTGATCTGCGCCAGCAGGTCGGCGCGCGTTTGCGCCGAGATCGGCGCGACGCGCTCGTGGTCGGCGCGCAACAGCTGTTGCGTGTCCGCGACGTAGCGCGTCTTGACCGACGTCGCCCGGTCGCGCTCGGCCAGGACGTGCGCCTCGGCGTTGCCGAGCGTCGCGACCATGCGCGCAATCTCGTGGCCGGCCGGATCGGCACCGGTGACCGATACGAAGCAGGTTTCGGCGCCGAGCGCGTGCAGATTCCGCAACACGTTGCCGGCGCCGCCAAGGCGGCGCTCTTCGTTGTCGATGTGCAACACCGGCACCGGCGCTTCGGGTGAAATGCGTTCCACCCGACCCGTCACGTAATGATCGAGCATGACGTCGCCGGCACAAATCAGCCGCGTGCGGCCGAATGCCTCGACCAACCCGATGAGATCCGCCTCTGCCATAGAGCCCTGTTTATGATGGCGAATCCCGGTCCGAGGCAAGCAAAACCGGCGTCAGGCCGCTATAGTACGGCGATGCCCAGGACTGACGGCCGGCGCGGCGCGCCACCGCCTCCCGCCGCGCCGGCGGGATCGCGGATTTATGCCATCGGCGACGTGCACGGCCGGCTCGACCTTTTGACCCGGCTGCACGCGCTCATCGCCGCCGACGCCGCTGGCGCGTCGGCGCACCGCCGGGTCGTCGTCTATCTCGGCGACTACGTCGACCGCGGCCCGGATTCGCGCGGCGTGATCGAGTTGCTGTTGCGCCGGCCGCTGTCCGGCTTCGAGTGCGTCCACCTTTTGGGCAACCACGAAGATTATCTGCTCCAATTCCTCGAACGCGCCGACGTCGGACCGCACTGGTGCGCCTATGGCGGGTTCGAGACGCTGGCGAGCTATGGCATACGGCTGTCGTCCAGCTTCGCTGCGCGCTTGGCCGATTTCGAAACCGCGCGCCGGGCGCTCGCCGAGACGATTCCGCCAGCGCATGTCGCCTTCCTGCGCAATCTCAAGCTGACGCACGCCGAAGGCGGCTACCTGTTCGTCCACGCCGGCATCAGGCCGGGCGTCGCGCTTGCCGACCAGCAGACCGACGATCTGTTGTGGATCCGCGACGAGTTCCTGGATTCGACGGACGATTTCGGCGTCTGCGTCGTGCACGGCCACACCATCGTCGAGGCGCCGGACCAGCGCGCCAACCGCATCGCCATCGACACCGGCGCCTTCGCCACCGGCCGACTCACCGCCCTGGTCCTCGATGGCACCGCGCGAAGATTCATCCAGACCTGACGCTCAGCTCCGCGGCGCGTGCTTGCCGAGGATGCGCTGCAACGTGCGGCGGTGCATTTTCAGCCGCCGCGCGGTCTCGGACACGTTGCGGTCGCATTGCTCGAAGACGCGCTGGATATGCTCCCAGCGCACGCGATCGGCCGACATCGGATCCTCGGGCGGCGGCGGCAGGCTGCTGTCGGCGGTCGCCAGCAACGCGCGCTCGACCGCGTCGGCGTCGACCGGCTTCGGGATGTAGTCGACGGCGCCGGCCTTCACCGCGGCGACCGCGGTGGCGATGTTGCCGTAGCCGGTGAGCATGACGACGCGCGCACTCGGCCGCGCCTTGCGCAGCGCCTTGACGACGTCGAGGCCGCTGCCGTCGGTGAGCCGCAGGTCGACGACGGCGAAGGCTGACGGCCCGCTTTCGACGGCATGGACGCCGTTGGCGACGGAATCGGCGGTCGCGACGACGAAACCGCGCCGCTCCATCGCCCGCGCCAGCCGCTGGCATAACGGCGCATCGTCGTCGACGATCAGCAGCGTGCGTTCGCCTTCGGGCAGACCGGCCAGCGCCGGATTCATCTGGATCTCGCTTTTGCCGTCGCTCATTTCGCCGCCACCGTCATTGAAGCGTTCGTCCCTGTCGCCGTTTCCGTCCGATACTCGTCGCCCTCGAGTTGCGACCGCCGCCATTCCACCACGACATGCGCGCCGCCGTCCGTCATGTTGTCGAAGGACAGCCGCGCCCCGGTGCGCTCGAGCAGGCTTTGGGCGATGAAGATGCCGAGGCCCATATGCGCACCGACGTCGGCTCGCGCCGAGATATACGGTTGCCCGACCCGCGACAAGAGCGGCGGCGGAAAGCCCGGCCCGTCGTCGACGATGTCGATGGCGACCGTATCCTCACTCCAACTCGTGGTCACCGTCACCTCGCTGCGCGCGAATTCGATGGCGTTGCCGAGCAGGTTGCCGAGGCCGTGCAGGATTTCCGGACTGCGTGGCACCAGCGGCTCGGCAATCGCGCCGCCCGCCGGATCGCGGCCGGCGCCCGTGTCGTGCACGACGCGCACTCCGGCACGGTGATGCGGCTCGCCCGCCGACTGCACGATTGCCGAGAATGGCATGCGGTTGAAGGGGATCGCCTCGCCGTCGCGGGCGCGGCCGAGTTCGGCCAGTATCGTGCGGCAGCGTTCGCTTTGGCTCAGTAGGAGTTGGGCATCCTCGGTAATCGGACTGTTCTTCGGCAGGTCGCGAACCAGTTCCTTGGCGATGACTGCGATCGTCGCCAGCGGGCTGCCGAGCTGATGCGCGGCCGCGGCGGCGAGCGCGCCCACGGCGGCGACGCGCTGCTCGCGCGCCAAGGCGAGCTGGGTCGCGGCATAGGCGTCGCGCATGCGGCGCGCCTCTTCGGCGACGAACCAGTTGTAGCTGGTGATGAACAGGCTCGACGACACCAGCGCCACCCACATGCCAAGCACGTAGATCGGCGCCGGTTCGATGGTCGTGCCGGGCAACGCCGGCAGCGGCAGATGCGCCAGCGCCAGCACGGTGATCGCAACGACGGTGAGCGCCGACAGGCCGGCAACCGTACGTCGGGTCAGGATGGTCGCCGACACCGTCGCCGGCGCCAGCATCAGGATGGCGAACGGGTTCTGCAGGCCGCCGGTGAGAAACAGCAGAACGCCGAGCTGCAACGTATCGAAGGCGAGATAGATCGCCGCCTCGCGGTTGCCGAGGCGTGCGGCGGCACGGTTCGAAATCCAGGCGACGACGTTGAGCAGCGCCGAAATCGCGACGACGCCGAGCGCCGCCGTCAGGGGTAGTGCGAAACCCAGCACCTCATGCACAACTAGGAGCGTCGCCGCCTGGCCGATGACCGCGACCCAGCGGATCAGCACCAGCATGCGCAAGCTGACGGCGACGTCGTTGCGCAAGGCCGGCAGGAGCGCCGCTTCCGCCTTGAATGAGCTAGGTTTTTCGCCGACCGTTGGCATTGACTTATTATACACTGCAGGGCGCCGCGGCCAACGCGCGGCGGCTGGCGCACCGGCCGGGCTTACCAGTAGAATCGGAGCCATGAATCTGGACGATTTCACGCGCGATTGGCCGGCTCGACGCGTCGACGCGCGCGTCGCGCTCACCTTCTTTACGCGGCTGGTGTGGGGCGACCGACCGGCGCCGGTGCTCGGCGAGCTCGCGGCCGCGAGCTGGGCGTTTCCGCTGACCGGGCTGGTGATTGGCGTTTGCGGTGCGTTGGCCTATGCGATCGTGGCCCAGCTCGGCGTACCGGTGCCGGCGGCGGCTTTGCTGGCCGTGGCGACGACGGCGTTGGTCACCGGCGGCCAACACGAAGACGGCCTCGCCCGCACGATCGAAGGCCTGGGCCGCGGCGGCGACATCGGTGACCGGCTGCGGCTGATGCGCGACGGGCCGAACGGCGCGCTCGGCGTGCTGGCGATCGTCCTGAGCGTCGGTTTGCGCGCCGGTGCGCTGTTTGCAGTCGGCGCGACATTCGGCACCGCCGGCATTAGCGGCGCACTGGTCGCCTGCCATGCGATCGCACGCGGCCTGCTGCCGGCGGCGCTGCGTTGGGGCGAGCCCGCGGCACCCGGCGACTGGGCCGCCGAAGCCGGCCGGCCGGAAACCACGAACGTCGCCGCCGCGGCGACGATCGCACTCGTCCTGGCGCTCTTGGCGCTCGGCATCAAGGCCGGACTGGTGGCGATTATCGTCGGTGCGGCAGCGATGGCGGCGGCGAGCTACGCCGCACAACGACGCATCGGCGGCTTTACCGGCGACACATTGAGTGCGGTCGAGCAGGCGGGCGAGATCGCGGTGCTGCTGGTTGCCACGGCCTGGAGCTAGCGCCGGGCAATGGACCGGTCAGCGGTCGGTCGCATTGCGCCGGTCGGCGATGGGCGCCGTCGGCCGCTGCCCAGCCGTCGCAGCGCTTGCCGCTTCATGCGTATAAACGCACAGATCGCCCCGCCACAGCTCGAAAGCGGCAGCTTGGCGGGCTGCCGCGGCGAGGATGCCCTTGGTCACGGCGCGCGGCAGCGCCAGGGCGCGGACGATATCCACCGCCATGACTTTGCGGTTGCGGTCGAGCAAATAGCAGCGAAATTCAGCCATCGTGCCCCTCGACGCCTCTCTCGACGCTGGTGCCGGCGCGCGATTCTTCACCCCAGCCTGCCGGTGAATGGTTAAAACCCGGCAAACATGGTTTTACCGCCGATGCCCGCAATCGCTGATGCCCGCCTCCTGGCCCTGGCCCAGAAGCCGCGGACGGCACGGCGGCTCGCCATTGTGGCGGAGGCGGAGCACCGGCAGAGCGTCGTTGCGGTCCTGACGGCATTGGCGGCGGCGGGCTATGACGTCGCCGGACTGCCGGCTGACTTCGCCGGGCTCGAGGCGCGGCTCGACGCCAGCGAGGGCGAGACCATCATGCTCAACGACTATGCCGCGTTCTGTGCAACGTTGCCGGTGACGTTGCGCGACGCCGTGGCGGCGCGTTGGGGCGCGGCGGAACGCGATTCGCATTACCGCCCGGGTCAGGTCGATTGCGGCCGCTTCATCGTTCCTGCGCTGCGTCTCGGGACGGTTGCCGTGATCGCAGCGGGCATCGCGACCGTGCCGCCGCGCCACGACGCGCTCGCCGGCGTAGCGTGGATCACCGACACATTCCGCGCCGACGTCGTGATCTCGTGGCGGCCGCTTGGCGTCGACCTGCCGGTGCCGGTGTTGATTGCGTCGACGGATGATGCGGCCGATACCGCGTCGCTGCTTGCGGCGCTCGACGGTGACGCCACCGCGCTTGGCCGATGGCGGGTGACATGATCGCGCGTTGGAGCGCCGGCTGGCGGCCGTTTCTCCTGCTGAGCCTGCTGTGTCTCGGCCTTTACCTTCCGGGCATCGCCGCACTGCCGCCGACCGACCGCGACGAAGCGCGTTTCGCCCAGGCGACGCGCCAAATGCTCGAAACCGGCGATTGGCTGCACATCCGTTTCCAGGACGAGGCGCGCAACCAGAAGCCGGCCGGCATCTATTGGCTGCAGGCGCTTTCGGTGGCCGCGACCAGCGACGCCGCAAGCCCGGCGATCTGGCCGTATCGACTACCGTCGCTGATCGGCGCGATCGCCGCGGTGCTGCTGACCTTCGTGCTCGGCCGCAACCTCGTCGGCGCTCCGGCGGCGTTGCTGGGCGCAGCGCTGCTCGCTTCGTCGCTGAGTCTCACGGTCGAAGCGCATCTCGCCAAGACCGACGCTACGCTCGTCGCTTGCGTCGTCGCGGCACAGCTGGCGCTGGCCGAAATCTATCGCCGCAGCCGTGCCAAGCAGCCGGTAGCTTGGCCGTGGGCGCTGTTGTTTTGGGTCGCGATCGGCGCCGGCACTCTGATTAAAGGACCGGTGGCGCCGCTGCTGGCGGCGCTCACTGTCGCCGCTCTGTCGCTCACCGATCGCGACGCGGGGTGGCTCAAGGCGCTACGCGCATGGTGGGGCGCGCCGTTGGCGATCCTCATGGTCGGGCCGTGGCTCGCTGCGATGATGCATGCGACCAACGACACCTTTATTGCCGGTTCGCTCGGCAGCGACTTCTTCGGCAAGATCGTCGGCGTTCAGCAGAGCCATGGCGCGCCGCCGGGCACCTATTTGTCGTTGTTGGCGCTGATCTTCTGGCCGGGCTCGCTGTTTGCCGCCGCGGGCGTGCGACGCGCCTGGCGGGAGCGTGAGCGGCCGTCGCAGCGCTTTCTACTCGCGTGGATCGTGCCGTTTTGGGTCGCGCTCGAATTGGTACCGACCAAGCTGCCGCATTATCTCTTGCCGTTGCTGCCGGCGTTGGCACTGCTCAGCGCCCACGCCCTGTTCAACGCCGATGCCGGCCCGCGCGCGTTGCGGATCGTGGTCGCGGCGCTCTGGACGCTAGCGACGCTGGCACTTGCTGCCGGTCTCGCGCTCGCGCCGGCGTTGCTCGGAGCCGGACCGTCGCCGATGAGCCTTGCCGCCGCATTGGCCGCGCTCGGCGGCGGCGGCGCGCTGCTCCGGCGTTACTGGTCGGAACCGCGACCGACGCTGGCCGTCGGCGCCGTGCTACTGGCGCTGATCGTCGCCGTCCCCGGTTTCGGTCGCGTCGTGCCCGCGCTCGATCACATTTGGCTGTCGCGCAGCGCCGCGGCGCTGGTGGCGCACGAGCGACCGGCAGCCGGTACGGCGATCGCGGTCGTCGGCTACGACGAGCCAAGCCTCATCTTCTTCCTCGGCACCGCAACCAACGTGCTCCCGGCCGCGGCCGCGGCCCGCTACCTGGCGTCGACGCCCGACGGCCTTGCCCTGGTCGAGGCGCGCGACGACGACGCGTTCCGCCGCGCCGTTGCCGCGACGGGCCGCGATTTGCGCGCACTCGGCCGCGTCGACGGCATCGATTATTCCAACGGCAAGCACATGACGCTTACGCTCTACGCGGCGGCGCCCGGTTGAACCGCGCTTAGTGCGTGTTTTGCAGCAGCTGCGCGATTGTGCGGTTGTCGGTCATCCAGCCGAGCGCGTCGCGCCCGGTGTAATCCTGCTTGTGCGGGTCGGCGTGCGCCGCCAACAGCATGCGCACGGCGTTGGTGCGGTTGTTGGCGACGGCCAGCATCAGCGGCGTGACGCCTTGATTGTTCACCGCGTCGACCGGCGCGTGCGCTTCGAGCAGTTGGCTCATGACGTCGGTGTTGCCGCGTTGCGCCGCCCAGTGCAACGCCGTGTTGCCGAGCTTATCGTGCATGTCGGTTTCGGCGTCGTGCATCAGCAGAATCCGCGCCATCATCGGATTGTCCAAAATCGCCGCGTAGATCAGCCCGGTGCGGCCGAGATCGTCGCGGTCGTTCGGGCTCGCGCCGCTGTTCAACAGGCCAAGCACTTCGCTCGTCTTGTTTTGCGCCGCGATGGCAGCGACGTTGGCCGAATAACCCGGAAAACCACCGAAGGGAATTGTCGGACCGGACGTGCTTGGATGGGTATCGAGCAACGGCGTCGCGCTTTGCTGCGCACTCGCCGATATGGGCATGGCAACGAGCAAGCCGATTACAACGAAGTGCAGATACCAGATTCGCACGGGAGTTCCCCTTCGCGTTGCAGTGTGCGCCGAGCGGCACCGCCATTCAAGCGGTCGCGCCGCGGCGGTCGATTCCGGGTAGCGGCGACGGCATGCTAGGCTCTGCGCCATGACCGCGCTTCGCCCGCCGCGCCTGCCCGCCTTTGCGCCCGGCACGGTCTGGCTCGTCGGCGCTGGGCCGGGCGACCCGGGCCTGCTGTCGCTGTTGGCGCTGCATGCGCTGCAGACGGCCGACGACGTGGTCTACGACGCCTTGGTCGACCGGCGCATTCTGGCGCTCGCGCGACGCGGCGCGCGGCGGCATTACGCCGGCAAACGCGGCGGCAAGCCGTCGCCGCGTCAGCCGGACATCTCCGCCAAACTGGTCGAGCTGGCGCGACAACGCCGCCGCGTGCTGCGGCTCAAGGGCGGTGATCCGTTCGTCTTCGGCCGCGGCGGCGAAGAGGCTTTGGCGCTCGAGGCGGCGCGCATCCGCTATCGCGTGGTGCCCGGCATCACGGCCGGCATTGGCGGCTTGGCTTATGCCGGCATCCCGGTCACGCACCGCGACGCCAATTCCGCCGTCACCTTCGTCACCGGCCATGCCAGCGGCGGCGACCTGCCCGACGGTCTCGATTGGCACGCCATCGCCAGGGGCGCGCCGATCCTGGTGGTTTATATGGCACTGAAACATCTGTCTGCGATCGCCGACCGGCTGATCGCGGGCGGCCGGCCGCTCGACGAGCCGGTTGCGATTATCGCCGCGGCCACGACGCCGCGACAACGCGTGATCGAGACAACGCTGGCGGAGGCAGCACACGCCGCCGCGCGGGCGCGGCTCAAGCCGCCTGCGGTGCTCGCCATCGGTCGCACGCTGCGCCTCAAGCCAGGTCGATGAGGATGGCACCTGCGGCCGAACGCCCCTGGCGGCGCGCGCCAACGATCGCTTAGACTCGCCGTCATGTCGCCCATCAGTCGCGGCCTGCTCGTTTTTGTCGCCGTGCTCGCGGTGCTCATTGCTGGCTTCGGCTACGAGAACGGCTGGTACGGGCGCGCCACATCCGAGGCGGCGCCGTTGGGCGGACCGTTTTCACTCACCGACCAGAACGGCGCGACGCGCAGTGACACCGAGTTCCGCGGCAAGCTGATGCTGATCTATTTCGGCTACACCAATTGTCCGGATACCTGCCCGGCGACGCTCGCGGCGATGTCGCAGGCGCTCGACCAGCTGGGTACGGCCGGCGGCGGCATCCAGCCGATCTTCATCACCGTCGATCCGGCCCGCGACACGCCGCAGCAGCTCAAACGCTATGCGGCCAATTTCAGTCCGCGGCTGATCACGCTCACGGGCACGGCGGAGCAGCTTACCGCTGTCGAGCACGAGTTTCGCGTCTACGCCAGCAAGGTGCCAGGCGGACCGATCGACGATTATCTGCTGGATCATTCGTCGTTCATCTACCTGATGGACCGCGACGGCAAACTGGCGCGACTGATTCCGTCTGGCGAGAAGCCGGCCGATATGGCCGACGACGTCCGCAAATATCTCTGAGCCGGCATGAGCGCGATCCCCGAACGCATCGCGCTGTCGAGCGGGGACCAGCCGCTGAGGATCGTACGGCGGCGCAGCGCGCGGCGATTCATCCTGCGCCTCGACGACGAAGACGACGCCGTGGTGCTGACGCTGCCGCGCTACGCGTCGTTCGCCGCCGCGCTGCGCTTCCTCGAAGACAATCGCGGCTGGATCGAGCAGCGCCTGGGCGAACTGCCGCCGCGCGTCGCATTCGCCGACGGCGTCGAAATCCCGATCCTCGGTGTGCCACACGTCATCCGCCATCGCGGCGACAGAAGCGGGCACGGCGCCGCCTGGCTCGAATCCGGCACGCTGTGCGTGACCGGCGACATCCGGCATCTGGCGCGGCGCGTCACCGACTTTCTGCGCGAGCTGGCGCGACGCGAGCTCGGCCTGCGCGCCCGCGCGATGGCGGCGGCGATCGGTCGCCACGTGCTGCGGATCTCGGTGCGCGATACGCGCACGCGCTGGGGCAGTTGCGCGCATGACGGCGCGCTGTGCTTTTCCTGGCGGCTGATCCTGGCGCCTTCTGCGGTCGTCGATTACGTGGTCGCGCACGAGATCGCGCATCTGAAACACATGAATCACGGTGCGCGATTCTGGCGTGCGGTCGAGGATCTCGCGCCCGGATCGAGCGCGCAGCGCTCATGGCTGCGTCGGAACCGCGCGCGGCTGCTGCGTTTCGGCTAGACGCATCAGGTAGACCAACAGCAGCAGCGCCGGCACGCAAGCCGCCGTCGCCACCAGAAAGAACGGTTGCCAGCCCAGATGATCGGCGAGGAATCCGCCGGCCGCCGCCAGCACGGTGCGGCCGGTTGCGGCCAATGCCGACAGCAGCGCGTATTGCGTCGCAGTGAACGCCGGATGGCAGAGCCGCGATAGATAAGCGACGAAAGCCGCCGACGCCATCCCGCCGGTGACGTTCTCGGTGGCGATGGTGAGCGCCAGCACCGTCGGATCGGGCCCGGCCCAGAGCTGCACGATGTACATGAGATTGGACAGCGCCTGGAACGCGCCACAGATCAGCAGCGCTGGCATCAATCCCAGGCGATAGACTGCGGCGCCACCCAAGAACACACCGGCGATGCTGGCGGCGGTGCCGAAGATCTTCGCGACGTTGGCGATGTCGACCAACGTGAAGCCGAGCGTGACGTAGAACGGGCTCGACATGATGCCGGCGAGCGCGTCGCCGAATTTGTAGAGCACGACGAAGACCAGGATGACGAGCCAGGCGCGCCGGCCGGCGAACTCGGCGAACGGCGCAACGACCGTCTCCGCAAACCAAGAGCCGCGCACCGGCGGCGCAACCAGGCGCGGCTCGCGCGTCATCAGCACCGTGACGACGCCCACCAGCATCAGCGCCGCCATGCCGGCATAGGACCAGAACCAGCCGAAATAGGCAGCGAGATAGAGCGCGCCAGCGCCCGAGGCGATCATGCCGAAGCGGTAACCGACCTGGGTCGCCGCGGCGCCAGCGCCTTGCTCGCGTTCGTCGAGCAGCTCGACGCGATAAGCGTCGATGACGATATCCTGGCTGGCGGAAAGAAAGGCGACGACGGCCGCGATGAGCGCGACCGACCACGGATCGGCGATCGGATCGCGCCCCGCCATGACCAGCAGCGCCAGCGCCAGCGCCAGCTGGGTCGTCACGGCCCAGCTGCGCCGCCGCCCGAGCCGGCCGATCAGCGGCAGGCGGATGCGGTCCATCGCCGGCGCCCACAGGAACTTGAGGTTGTAGGCGAGGCCGACCTCGGCGAAGAGGCCTATTGCGGTGAGCGATACGCCCGCCGTCTTGAGCCAGATCGCCAGAGTCGAAGCGGTCAGCGCCAGCGGCAGGCCGCTCGAAAAGCCCATGAGCAGGATCGCCAGCATGCGGCGGTCGCCATAAACCCGAAGGGAGGCGAGCCAGGACCGCATGCGCGACGATTCCCGCGCGGCCGCGTCAGGGCTTCTTCTTGTCGACGTCGGCGGCGACCTGCATGCGGATGATCTTGTCCGGATCATCCATCATGCCGCTTTGCGGATCGCCCTTCTTGATCGCGTCGATATATTCCATGCCTGACACGACCTGGCCGAAGATCGTGTACTTGCCATCGAGGAATGGTGCCGGCGCGAAGCAAATGAAGAACTGGCTGTCGGCGCTGTCGGGGCTCGCCGAGCGCGCCATGCCGACGGTGCCGCGGACGAAATGCGCCTGGCTGAATTCGGCCTTGATGTTCTGGCCGGAGCCGCCGGTGCCGGTGCCGGTGGGATCGCCAGTCTGCGCCATGAAGCCGGCGATGACGCGATGGAAGACGATGCCGTCGTAGAAGCCTTTGCGCGTCAGCTCTTTGATGCGCGCCACGGTCTTGGGCGCGAGATCAGGCCGCAATTCGATGACGACGCGCCCCTTGGGCACGTCGAGGTAGATCGTGTTCTCGAGATCGGCAGCGCTCACGGGACCTCCGCTGGTCAAGATGAAGGCGGTGGCGAGCGCGGCCAGGAAAAAGGATTTCATTGTGTCGCGTTCCGCCGGTTGAAGACAGTGCGACCTTAGCCTAGGCGATTGCGCTTGGGAACCGTCAGCACCAGACGAAAGCGCTCATGATGCGGTCGACAGTTTCGCCGTCGTTGCCGAGCGGCAGCGCCAGCACCTCGCAATGGAGGCAGACGTTGTCGGTCATGACGCGGTCGCGGAACTTGAACACCGGCCGCCGCTGCTCGACGACCGCGGTATAGTGATCGCGCACCAGCTTGCGGTAGTGCATGTCGGCGATGGCATCAACCTCCTTGCCGGTGAGATCGAAGCCGACGCGTGCGGCGACGTTGCTCGCATGAATACGGAAACGAAAGCTGAGCGGATTGTGCCGCACGTCGACGAGCGACAGGTGGCCGAGCACGTATTTGAGATCGACGGGGTCGAAATCGGCGCGCGCCGGCATCCGACGGCCGCGACAGCGGCTTTCCCAATCGCGTTGGAGCCGCTGCAACATTGGCGACCGGATCGCCACTTCCGATTTGTTCGTTTCCATACACAAAGTATTATTGCGGCGCGATTAACCGTGTCTTAAACACGCGGCCGCCGCGGCGTCGATCAGCCGGTTTCTGCCTCCGCTTTGCGGCCTTCGCGCTTGCGTTCGTGCGGGTCGAGGAACCGCTTGCGGAGCCGAATCGACTTGGGCGTGACCTCGACCAGCTCGTCGTCGGCGATATAGGCAATCGCCTGCTCGAGGCCCATCAGGATCGGCGGCGTCAACCGCACCGCCTCGTCTTTGGCCGTGGTGCGGATGTTGGTGAGCTGTTTGCCCTTCAGCGGATTGACGTCGAGATCGGTGCCGCGGGTGTGGGCACCGATGATCATGCCGGGATAGACCGCGTCACCCGGGCTGATGAACATTGGTCCACGTTCCTCGAGGTTCCACAGCGCGTACGCGACCGCGGGGCCGGCCGCGTTCGAGATCATGACGCCGTTGCGGCGCCCTTCGATCGCGCCCTTCCACGGTTCGTAAGCGGCGAAGATGCGGCTCAAAATACCGGTGCCGCGCGTATCGGTGAGGAACTCGCCCTGGTAGCCGATGAGGCCGCGCGTCGGCACGCGGAAGACCAGGCGCAGCTTGCCGCCGCCCGAGGGCCGCATATCCTGCATCTCGCCTTTCCGCTGACTCACCTTCTCGACGACGATACCGGCGAAATCCTCGTCGACGTCGACCTGCACCTCTTCGACTGGTTCGAAGCGCTGGCCGTTCTCGGTCTTGATCAGCACCTTAGGCCGCGAGATCGACAGCTCGAAGCCTTCGCGCCGCATGGTTTCGATGAGGACGCCGAGCTGCAATTCGCCGCGGCCCGAGACCTCGACCGAGTCCTTGTCGTCGCTCTCCTTGATGCGGATGGCGACGTTGCCCTGAGCCTCGCGGCGCAATCTTTCCAGAATGAGTCGCGACGTCAGCTTGCTGCCTTCGTGGCCGGCGAGCGGGCTGTCATTGACCGAGAAGGTCATCGACAGTGTCGGCGGATCGACCGGCATCGCCGGCAGCGCCGCTTCGACTTCAGGCGCGCAGATCGTGTCGGCGACCGAAGCATGCTCGAGACCGGCGATAGCGATGATGTCGCCCGCCTCAGCGGCATCGATCGGTTTGCGTTCGAGGCCGCGAAACGCCAACAGCTTGGTCAAACGGCCTTCCTCGAGCACGCGCCCGTCGCCGCTCAGCGCCTTCAGCGGCATATTGACTCGCGCCCGGCCCTGATGAATGCGGCCAGTGAGAACGCGGCCGAGATAGGGATCGTATTCGAGCGTCGTCGCCAGCATGGCGAAGGGCCGGTCGGGCTCGGCGCGCGGCGGACGAACGTGGCGCAAAATCAGGTCAAAGAGCGGCGTCAGATCGCGACGCTCGTCGTCGAGATCGGCGACCGCCCAGCCGGCGCGGCCCGAGGCGTAGAGCGTCGGGAAATCGAGTTGTTCGTCGGTCGCTTCGAGCGCGGCAAAGAGATCGAAGACCTCGTTGTGGACCTGATGTGCCCGCGCATCCGGCCGGTCCACCTTGTTGATGACGACGATGGGCTTGAGACCCTGGCGCAGCGCCTTGCCAACGACGAACTTGGTCTGCGGCATCGGCCCTTCGGCGGCGTCCACCAGCACGAGCACGCCGTCGACCATCGACAGGATGCGTTCGACTTCGCCGCCGAAATCGGCGTGGCCGGGCGTGTCGACGATGTTGACGCGCACGCCGCGCCAATCGACCGAAGTGCACTTGGCCAGGATGGTGATGCCACGCTCGCGCTCGAGATCGTTTGAATCGAGAGCACGCTCGGCAACCTGCTGGTTGGCGCGGAACGTGCCGCTCTGACGCAAGAGCTGGTCGACGAGCGTGGTCTTGCCGTGGTCGACGTGGGCGATAATGGCGATGTTGCGGATATCCATGAACTCACACTCTAGCGCGGAATACGCTATCAAATAAGGCCGGCGCCGACGGCGAGACGCTGCAGCGAGGTTTCGGGACGCGCGCCGACATGCGCGATGATCTCGGCGGCGCACAGACTGCCGAGCCTGCCACAGGTCGCGAGATCGCGGCCGTGCGTCAATCCATAGAGAAATCCGGCGGCATAGAGATCGCCGGCGCCGGTCGTGTCGATCACGCGCGCCACTGTCGCCGGTGCGACATGCAGCATGTCCGTCTTGGTGACGACGTTCGAGCCGCGTTCGCTGCGCGTCAACACCGCGACGTCGCAATGGCCGCGCACCGCCTCGGCGGCGAGCTCGAAATGCTTGGTCTCGTAGAGCGAGCAGATCTCGCGTTCATTGGCAAAGAGCACGTCGACGTGGGCCGCGACCAGGTCGCGGAACTCGGCGCGATGACGGTCGACGCAGAACGGATCCGACAACGACAGCGACACCTGGCGGCCGGCCTTGTGCGCAACCGAAGCCGCCTTGCGGAACGCCTCCATGGCGCGCGGCGGATCGAAGAGATAGCCCTCGAGGTAGGTCACGGACGCCGACGCGACCAGCGCCTCGTCGATGTCCTCGGGCCCGAGATCGACGCAGGCGCCGAGGAAGGTGCACATGGTGCGCTGCGCGTCGGGTGTCACCAGGATGAGGCAGCGCGCCGTCGGCGGTCCCGAAGTCGCCGGTTTGGTGTCAAAGCGCACGCCCAGCGCCTTGAGATCGTGTGCGAACACCGTGCCGAGCGCGTCGTCGCGTACTTTGCCGATATAGGCGCCGCGGCCGCCGAGCGAGGCGATGCCGGCAACGGTATTGGCGGCCGAGCCGCCCGATTTTTCCACGCCCGCCGGCATCGCGGCATAGATCGCCTCAGCGCGCGCCGTGTCGACCAGCGCCATCGTGCCTTTGGTCAGACCCTGGCGCTGCACAAGCGCGTCGTCGGTGCGGGCGAGAACGTCGACAATGGCATTGCCAATGCCGACGACGTCGTACGAAGGAGCGGCCATACGGGATTCCGGTTCGGGTGCGGAGCGTTCGCGGCCGGCGCGGCGCGCGACGCGCGCGGAGTATAAGGACCATGAAGCCGCCCGCAAGCCTCGGACGCAAAAAGTCGCCCCGCGGGCGGAAAATCGGCAAATTGCGCTTTATTTCACACGCGCAAGGGCGCTATTTTGAGCCTTGAAAGGCTTGGCTTTTCGCACCGCCGGAGAGCGGTGGTTTCGGGGGACGTTGGCGTGGTTCGCGGTTTTTCTGGGCTCGTCGATCGGCGGGCGCCGCGGCGCGTTGTGCCGATTTTTCCCTCGTGCTGCCGTTCCGGCCGTGGATTGCCGCCGCGGACCTGACGCATGGTGGATATCGGCAGTTTTTGGCGGGTGATCGACAAGCGACGCAGCAGCGTCGCAGTGCTCGGTGCCGGCTTGCTGCTCGCCGCGTGCAGCAATGGTCCCGCCGCGACGACGCCACAAGCGACAGCGACACCAACGGTTCCGCCGACGTTGGCGGCGTTGGGCCATCCGCCCGCGCTGCGCGACCTCAACGGCTTGGCGCCGGCGCAGGTGGCGGCCTTGATCGGCGACCCCGACTTGCGGCGCGTCGATCCGCCGGCCGAAATCTGGCAATACCGGAGCGCCGATTGCGTGCTCGATCTCTATTTCTACGACAGCGGTGCCAGCAGCAGCATGGTCTATGCCGAAGCCCACAGCCGGACGCCCGAACGCACGCCGGGTGCCGCATCCTGCCGTCAGGGGTTCGGCCCGCTGGCGGTGCCGACGCGCCAGACCAAGCTTTAATTCATAGCTGATCGGGCGATTTGTCGCCTGTGGCCAGCGCACTTTCGTCATAATCTAGAACTATTCTAACTTCCGTCGCGAACCCAGCAACGAGGAGTCCGGTTGATGTACGGCACCAAGAACGATCTCAAGTCGAATACGAAAAAGGTCTCGATCGAGATCCTGAATGCGCGCCTGACCGACGCGATCGATCTCGCGCTCCTGACCAAGCAGGCCCATTGGAACATCAAGGGCCCGCGCTTCATCGCGCTGCATGAAATGATCGATACGTTCCGCACCGAGATCGACGGCCATGTCGACACCATCGCCGAACGCGTCGTCCAGCTCGGCGGGGCCGCGCTCGGCACCAGCCAGGTCGTCGCCAAGGCGACGACGCTCGGCGCTTATCCGGTCGACATCCACAAATCGAAGGACCATCTGGCGGCGCTGATCGAGCGCTACGCCAAGGCGGCGAACCTGGTGCGCGCCGCGATCGACCAGACCGACGAGGCTGGCGACGCCGACACCGCCGACATCTTCACCGCCTATTCGCGCGCGCTCGACAAGGCGCTGTGGTTCCTCGAGGCCCACGTCCAGGAAGGCGAATAGCAGCGAAACCGGTCAGCGGCGCCGGCGCACGGCAAGCCGGGCATCGATCGCGTCCCAGACCTGGGTCTCGAGCCTGACGCCGTCGAGGCGGTTGATCTCCTGGATGCCAGTCGGCGAGGTGACGTTGATCTCGGTCAAATAGTCACCGATCACGTCGACGCCGACGAACACCAGCCCCTGCTGCCGCAACGTCGGGCCGATGGCGGCACAGATCTCGCGGTCACGTTTGGTCAACGCCGCTTGCTTCGCCTGGCCACCGACATGCAGGTTGGCGCGCGCCTCGCCTGCTTTGGGCACGCGCAGGACCGCGCCGACCGGCTCGCCTTCGACCAAGATGATGCGCTTGTCGCCCTGGCGGATCTCGGGCAGATAGCGCTGGACGATGATCGGCTCGCGAGAAAGCCGGGTGAACATCTCGAGCAGCGCGTTGAGATTGTCGTCGTCGGGTTTGAGGTGGAAAACGCCGGCCCCGCCATTGCCGAAAATCGGCTTCAAGATGATCTCGCCATGGCGGCGGCGAAAATCCGCGATCGTCTCCGGATCGCTCGAAATCAGCGTCGGCGGCATCAGGCCGACGAAATGCGTAGCGAAGAGCTTTTCCGGCGCATTGCGCACCGCCACCGGATCATTCACCACCAGCACCTGCCGGCTGACATGCTCGAGCAGGTGTGTCGCGGTTATATAGGCCATGTCGAACGGCGGATCCTGCCGCATCAGCACGACGTCGACGCCGGCCAGGTCGAGCGAACGCGGCGCGCCCAGCTGGAAATAGGGCGCCTCGCACCGCACGCTCAAGGGCCGTGCCCGCGCCGTGAGCTTGTCGTCGGTCAACGCCAGGTCGCGCGGCAGATAATGGAACAGCGCGTGGCCGCGCGCCTGGGCCTCGAGCGCCAGGACGAAGGTCGAATCCGCCGCGACATTGATGGTCTCCATCGGATCCATCTGAATCGCGACCTGCAGAGCCATCGCGCGATCCCTATTGCAGCGGGGTGACGGTGATGTCACCACGCGGCGTCGGCGCGTTGGCCGGCGTATCGTTGGAACCGGGTGGCAACGGTGCGGGTGGCGCTGTGACTGACGCGGGCGGGGGTGCGGGCGGCGGCGGCACGGGCGAGGCCGTAACTGGCGTCGGCGGCGAAGGCGGCGGTGCGCTTTCGGTGCTGACGGCCGGCGGCGGGCCGGCGTTGCCGGAACTGCCGGCCGTTGCCGCCGGCGCGTTGGCATCGATGCGGATATAGGTGATCACGCGCCGGACGCCGCTCAAGGCGCGAGCGCGGTCGATGACACGTTGCTTCTCGGCCTCGCTGTGCGCCGAGCCGATGATGTAGACGACGCGATTTTCGGTCGTGACGATGTAATTGTTCGAGCGCACGTCGGGATCGGTCAGCAGCTGCGCCTTGAACTTCTGCGTCGTCACCGCGTCATGTGCGTCGCTCATGAAGCCTTGGCCCTGGCCGACGGTGACCTCGTCGTAGACTTCCTTGACGTTCTTCGCCTGCCAGGCGCGCTTGACCGCCTCGTCGCGCCACGCTTCGGTCGGCACATTGCCAGTTACCAGCATGCGGCCGTCATAGGTGTGGCAGTTGAGATCGTCGTTGAGCTGGGTATTGAACTGGGCCCAGAGCTGGATCGCCTGCGTGCAGGTGACGATGTCGTCGGCATTCTGCCGTAACGAGCGGTCCTCCGTGGCGACGTAGCCGATGCTGCTGCCGGTACCGGCGGCGGCGACGGCGAGACAGCCTGACAGGAGCACCGGCAGGCCGAGTGGGATCAGCAGGCGAAGGCGTGAACGTGACACGGGCGACTCCTCGAACGAACCGTGGGCCGAACTATCGAGGCAAGCGGTCCCTCGGGCAAGCCCCTTGGCCCGAATCGCTATTCGCCGGTGCGCCAGGCGCCGCGGACGTGGCGCGGCCAGCGTCCCGGCGTTACCAGCATGACGTCGAAACGCAACTCGGCATCGGCGAGCTCAGGCCGGCTTTGCAGGAATCGCTCGAGCGCGCGGGCGATGCGGCCACGCTGTTTAAGCAGCACGGCCTCGGCCGCGCGCGCATCGTCGGGACGCGCTTTGACTTCGATCGCAGCGACGGTGCGGCCGCGCCGCGCGATCAGATCGATCTCGCCTACCGGCGTGCGATAGCGCCGCGCCAGGACGCGATAGCCTTTGAGCCGCAGCGTCCAAAGACAAAGTCGTTCGGCCCATTGACCGCGCCGGTGCGCCGCCCGACCGCGGCGCGCCCGGACGCTCATCGTCCGCCCTTGAGCGCCAACGCGCGAGCATAGACTTGGCGGCGGCGCGCACCCGTGGCGACCGCGACCTCTTCGACGGCTTCGCGCAGGCTCTTATGCGCGAGCGCCACGCCGAGCGCGCGGTCGAGCTCGGCATCGCTGGCCGCCGCCGGCGGCGGCGGACCGACCACCAGCACCAATTCGCCCTTGGGCGGGCCCGCCGTCCGGTAATGATCCGCCAGCGCGGCCAGGTCGTCGCGGCGCACCTCTTCGTGCAGCTTGGT
>JAGXBG010000145.1 GCA_018971215.1 Alphaproteobacteria bacterium | reverse complement strand
GAGGATCAGGCTGATCAGCACGATCGGGAACAACGCCAGGATTCCGGTCACCGTCGGCCCGACGCGCGCACTCAAGACCACCACCGAAACCACCAGCGCCGCCACCATGCCGGCGCGCAACGGCACGTCGTACCGGCGGCGCGCCGTCGGTGGCATCGACGCGCTGCGAAACCGTTGGCTGATGGACAGGCACGCGGCGAAAACGACGGCGTTGAGCAGGACGGTCTCGGGCAACGTCCAGCCGACGGTGCGTGCGGCAAGTGCCAGCACGACCCAGACGCCAACCGCGGCGGCGAGACTGACGACCATGCCGCGCGACTGGGCGGCGGCGGCGTGAACGGTGCAGAACACCATGTTGGCGGCGTTGGCCGCGAGACTCGCCAATGCGCTAGCGGCGATGAAACCGGCATCGTGGTCGAGTGCGAGAAAGATATAGGCCGGGCCGGCGGCGATCGGCAGCGTCGCCACCATAGCGCCGATCAGCGGGCCGGCCCGCTCAGCCGCGCGCGCTGCGCCGACGACAAAAGCGGCGGTCACGGCGAGCTTCGCGGCAAGCGTCAGCCCGTAGACTCCTGAGACCATGCCTCGCTGGTCGAACGCCCGGCCGGGCGCCGCCTCCGTGGTGTGCGATCTTGTGACATGACTTTGCCGGGTCCGGACGGTGCCGTCGAGCATCCCACCAGCCGCGGGCGGGATGGGCGGTCAAGACTCGGATCGGCGCTTGTGCGATAATTCGGACAGCCACCGGCAGTGCGATATCCAGGCGCCAGCGCCGCCGAGATCCGGCGGTCGCCGAATTCGTCCCGATCCACGCAAACGACGAGGCGGGCACGCGCGATGAAATCCAAGGACGCCGCCATGGTCTTGCGCGAGGTGCGCCGCATGCGCAGCCGGATCCGCAACCTGCCACGCGGTCAGGTGCGGCGGGCGCTCAAGGCGGCGGCCGACAAACTGGAGACGATCGTGCGGCGGCTCGAAACCAACGCCGCACCGCGACCACGGCAAAAATAGGCGTGGACGCCGGGCGCTACGCCCGCAACCAGGTCGCGAGATAACGCTCCGCTTTGCCGTATTCGCCGGCGCGGCCAATCAAGCCGACGTACCAGTCCGGCCGGATGACATAGAGGCCTGCGCCGTAACGAGCGTTCATCTCGCCTTCGGCCGAAGCGGTGACCGCCTTGACCCACGGCATGAAGCGCGCGGCCAGGTCGACCGCGCCGGGCGCCTCGGCCGCGCCGACTGCGAGCAGCGTAAAGCCGTCGCGGTTGAGCACGTCGAACAATTGCCGACGCTGGCCGTCGATCGTCGCGGCGGCGTCCGGCGCGCGGTCACCGGGCCGCAGTGCCTTGCTCGGCCGGCCATGGCTCAATGGGCTCCGCGGATAGCCGATGTCGAGCTCGGTCATGGTGCGGGCAAAGGCGCGGCGCACCGGCGCAAACCGCATCAACAACGCGACCGCCTGGTTGCGAATCGCCTGTGCCGCGGGTTGGCGTAGCGTCGCCAGCCGTGTCAGGCGCGCGGCATTGCGCAAAACCATGTCGCCGACCGCGCTGCGTTCGGGTGAATAGGTCGCCAGCAGGCGTTCGCCGGCCTTGCTCCGGATCGCCAGCGCCAGCTTCCACGCCAGGTTGAAGGCGTCGTGGATGCCGGTGTTCATGCCCTGACCGCCGGCCGGGCTGTGGATGTGCGCGGCATCACCGGTGAGAAAGACGCGGCCGTGGCGATAGTCTGCCACCTTGCGGTCGTTGATGTGGAACAGGCTGAGCCATACCGGATCGTAGGCGCGCACGCCGCCGAGACCGCGCCGGTCGAGCGCCGATTGAATCAAATCGAGCGTCGCCTCCTGCGGTGCTGCCGCCGCCGGTCCGAGATCGGCGATGACGCGGAACCGGCCGCGTTGCATCGGAAAGATGCCGAGCACACCTTCACGATGCCAATAGAGCTGGAGCTTGTCCTCGGTGGCGCCCTCGAGCTTGACGTCGCCGAGCATGAACGCGACCGGCTCGGTCTCGCCGGAAAAATCGAGCTTGAGCCCGTGACGCACGACGCTGTGCGCGCCGTCGCAGGCCACGAGATAGTCGCAGGTGATGCGCTCGGTCCGTCCGTCGGCATGGCTCAACGTGCAGGCGACGTTGTCCGGCCCCGGCTCGATCGACGTGAGTTCGACCGTGCGTTCCAGGCGCCCGCCGAGCCGCTCGAGATGTTCTTCGAGCAGCCGTTCGGTCTCGCTCTGCGGGATGAACAGCGCATAAGGATAGGGCGTGACGATGCCGGCAAAGCCGATCTCGGCGATGATGCGGCCGTTGGCGCGAAGCTGCGCCTCACGGATCGGCCGGCCGACGGCGGTGAAATCGTCGGCGCAGCCCGCGAGCCGCAACAGCTCGAGCGTGCGCGGCCACACCACCAGCGCTTTCGAAAGGTCGGCGCGCCGCGCGGCGCGTTCGACCGCACGGAACGCGACGCCGCGGCGGCGCAGCTCGCCTGCCATCGCCAATCCGACCGGCCCGCCGCCGGCGACAAGGACGGGAACGTCGCTCACGGCCCGGCGGTCCCGCGCTTGGGCGCGACGTTGCGCGTGCCCTTCATTGTTTCCCCCCGAGCTCCATCGCGCTCGTGTCTGGTTTTGCCTCTCCCGTGCGCGGAAGAGCGACGGTCTAAACTAGGAAAACGGCAAAGGGTTCGGCAACAGTTTCCCGCGCCGCGGCGACCGCCGCCGCGCGGCGGTTCAGGATTTGCCCAGCGCTGCGAGCCATTCGAGCGTGGCGGCGGTGCCGGCATCGGGCGTGGCGAGATGATTGGCATGCACCTCGACGTAACGGTTGAGCGGATTCGCCGGGGCCTTGTCGAACATCAGGCGGCTCGCACGCTGCGTCGGATCGCTGTCGCCGGCGATCCATAGAATCGGCACGGTCAGCTTGGCGACGTTGGCGGGAATATGAGTCAGCGCATCGCTGTCGTTGAAGCTGAGGAAGATGCGCGGCGTCGTCGTCACCGTCATCGCATAGGATCCGCCGCCGCCGGTGTTGACGTCACCGAACGTGGTTTTGACGTCGCCCTGGCCCTGCGCGACAAGTTGACGGGCGCGAGTCAGGCTCGCCATAACCTCCGGCCGTTCGCTTTTGCGCGTCGGATCGTCGGCCGGACCGAAGCCGACGATGCCGACGATGCCGGTATGCGTCGCGCCGTACGCGATCGCGCCATTGCCGCCGAGGCTCAGGCCGCCGACGACGATCGCCGTCGCGCCCTGCGCTTTGAGCTGGGCGATGGCGGCGTCGATCTCGGCGACGCAGTCGGGATAGGTCTTGTCGTAGCCACGCTGCCGCGACCAGCACATTTCGGGCGCTGCGACGAGATAGCCGGCATTGCGCAGCGCGGCGATCAGGCCGGCGCCGAAGGTCTCGGCGCGACCCGACGTCGTTCCCAGCGGCACGCCGAGCTTGCCGTGCAGCAGCACGATGCCGATCCGTTGCTGCGCTGCCGCCGGCGCGGCGAATGCCAGCGCCAGCAACGCGACGGCCGCCAAGCCACGGGTGAACCGCACGATGACCGCGCCACGACGCCGATGCATGGACCCCTCCCTCCACCCGCGCTGTCCGCCGCGCGATCAGGCGGCGGCGTGAATGCCAGCGGCCTTCACGTCGTTACCGACATAGGGCTCGTATTGCTTGAAGTTGGTCTCGAACCGCTTGGTCAGGCCGCGCGCGGTCTGGTCGTAAGCGCCCTTGTCCGCCCAGGTGTTGCGCGGGTTGAGAACCTCGGCCGGCACCTCGCCGCAGGATTCGGGGACCTGCAGGCCGAAGAACGCCTCCTGCCGCGTCGGCACGGATTTGAGTGTGCCGGCGAGCACGGCGCGCACCAGCGCGCGGGTGTGCGCGATCTTCATCCGCGATCCGATGCCGTAGGCGCCGCCCGACCAGCCGGTGTTCACCAGCCAGCAGGTCGCCTTGTGCTTGGCGATGCGCTCACCCAGCATCTTGGCGTAGACCGTCGGATGCCGCGGCATGAACACGGCGCCGAAGCAGGTCGAGAACGTCGCCTGCGGCTCCTTGCCGAGGCCCTTTTCGGTGCCGGCGACGCGCGCGGTGTAGCCCGACAGGAAATGGTACATCGCCTGTTCCGGCGTGAGCTTCGCAATAGGCGGCAGGACGCCGAAAGCGTCGGCCGTCAGCATGATGACGTTTTCGGGATGCGGCGCCAGGCCGGTCGGGCTCATGTTGGGAATGAAGTCGACCGGATAGCAGGCGCGGGTATTCTCGGTCAGGCTGCCGTCGTCGAGGTCCGGCATCCGCGTCGCCGGATCGATGACGACGTTCTCCAGCACCGTGCCGAAGCGGAACACGGTGTCGTAGATCTCGGGCTCGGCCTGCTTCGACAGGTTGATGCACTTGGCGTAACAACCGCCCTCGAAATTGAACAGGCCCTTCTGGCTCCAGCCATGCTCGTCGTCGCCGATCAGCGTGCGCGAGCTGTCGGCCGACAGCGTCGTCTTGCCGGTGCCCGACAGGCCGAAGAAGATGGCGGCATCGCCGCGCGGACCGACATTGGCCGAGCAATGCATCGGCAGCACGTCGCGCCCCGGCAGCACGTAGTTGAGATAGCCGAACACCGACTTCTTGATCTCGCCGGCGTACTCGGTGCCCAGGATCAGCACCAGCTTGCGCGCGAAATTGACCGCGACGATGGTGTCCGAGCGGATACCGTCGATCTCGTGCATCGCGAACAATTTCGGCGCGTGCAGGATGGTGAAGTCCGGCGTGAAGTCGCGCAATTCCTCGCGCTTCGGCCGGATGAACATGTTGCGCGCGAACAGCGCGTGCCACGCGCTCGGCGTCACCACACGCACCTTGAGCCCGAAGGCCGGATCGGCGCCGGCGCGCAGGTCGTGCACGTAGAGCTTGTGTCCCTGGTACCATGATAAGACGCGACGATGCAGCTGATCGAACGTCGCCTCAGGCAGCTTCTGGTTGATCTCGTTCCAGTCTATGTCCTTGCTCGTCGACGGTTCGTCGACGGTGTATTTGTCCTTCGGCGTGCGGCCGGTGAACGCGCCGGTATAAGCGACGAAGGAACCGCCGGCGCCGAGAAAGCCTTCGCCGTTGCGGATGGCGTGTTCGTAGAGCACGGGAACCGACAGGTTCCAGAACTCGCCGCTCAGATTGCGAAACCCTTGCTGCTTGAGACCGAAACTCGAAGCAAGCGCGACCGCCGTCTCGGGTGCGTCCTTGGGCACGGTGTTTCCTCCTGGCCGAGGTGACTCCGGCGCCGGCTTATGGGCGACGCGCTTTCCCCCTCGCGTCACGATGCCGGCTTGGCGATAAAAATATCGCGCCGAATATGACCAATGCAATGCGGCGCCGACCCGCGCTCCGTGACCGATTTCTGCCGCAGCGCGATGGTGTCGCCGCCGCCGTGCGCATCAGCCCTTCGCTTTGGCCGATGTTGCGCTGCGATATTGGTCGCCCGATATCCCGTCGATGCGGCCGAAGCCGGCGACCAGGTGTACGCGCGCGATCCGGAGGCGGTAGAGCGCAAAGTCCTTGAATCCGGCATAGGTCGCCGCCGACGGATGACGGGCGACGAACGCCGCTTTTGCCGCGTCGTCGTCGTCGCGCAGCGCGTCGCCGAGAAACGTCGCGCGCGGCGCGGCCAGCGGATCGCCCGCGTCGTCGGCGATCGCGACCAGCAACGACGCGCGCGGGTCGTGCGCCAGATTCTTCGCGTGCTCCGCGAGATCGGACAGCAGCAACAACGGCGCGCCCGCGCCGTCGTCGGCGGTCAGCACCAACGACGCGTAAGGCGCGCCGGTCGCGGTCAAGGTCGCAAGGCTGGCGTGCGGCGCCTTGGACAAAAGATTACGCGCGGTCGCCGCGACGGTTGCCAGGTCGCTCATGCGGTCATCCTCGGCCGCGCGTCGTTGCAGCGCAATGGCGGCGCGGGCGCGGTTATTCGGCGGCTGCGGCCGCCGGTGCGCCGATGCGCGCGCCGCGCGGGAAGAGCCAGGCCGACGCGAGAATGCCCACCGCAAAGACCAGCAGCACGGCAAACAACCAGACGAAGCCCGCCCGCTCCGGCGGCAGGAAGGAGACCAGCGGCACGGCGATGCTCGACGCGACGAGCGAGATCAGATACCGCGCCGCATAGACGCGCGAGCGCCAGGCGTCGTGGGCGTAGCGCGCGACCATTGCATCGGTGATCGGAATGAAACCGAAGACCACGAACATCATCGCGACCGAAACCGCCAGCATCGGCCAATCGCTCAAAGCGCCAACCAATAGCAGCAGCGGTCCGAGCAGAGCGGCAAACGGCAGAAAGACGTCGCGCAACGGCCGGCCGTCGATCAACCGTCCGACCAACAGCTGTGCGAAGGCGGCGATGACATAGACGAAGCACACCAAGACGCCGACGCCGAAGGTCGTATGTACCAGCGCCGCGAGACGCACGTCGAACAGCTTGGGCATGACGATGGTGGTGGCGTTGAAGACGACCGCACCGCAGATCGTCGCGACGGTGAGCAGCGCGAAG
>JAGXBG010000144.1 GCA_018971215.1 Alphaproteobacteria bacterium | reverse complement strand
CACCGGCCTGGGCCTCCCCCTCTCCAAGAGCCTCATCGAGCTCCACGGCGGCCAGTTCGCCATCACAAGCCACCCAGGCACAGGAACGACCGTCCGGGTTACGTTGCCGGCCGAAGCCGGCGAAACCGCCGTCAACCTCCGCGGCGTCGGCTGGCGCGCTGGCTGACGGTCGGCATTCGGCGGATTAAGATACCGGCTAAGGATCGATCGATGACCGGCTCCCGTCCTCGCCTGCATTGCGCGTTCCGCGCCGCGATGGCCGCTCTGGCCATCGTGCTGCTGGCGCGTTGCACCGACACGGTCCATGGCTCGGCCGACGCCAATGGCAGCGACCGTAGCTCGGTCGGACAGATCCACCTCGGCCTGCCGTTCTGAATTCCAGCATGAACTAGCGGTAAGTGCGCAGCCGTTACACCGGCCGACGCGGTGACAATCGTTCAGTAGCTGGGCTGGCTGAGATCGAGCAACGGAAACGCCGACAACACGTGCGGCGAATAGACCGGCGGCGCCGCCACCACCATCTCGCGCTTGAGATCGGCATAGCGCGTGACGCCGAGCAGGCCAAGACACATGCGGATCTCGGTCTCGAGTAGCTCAAGCACGCGGCGGACGCCGGCGTCGCCCGCGGCAGCGAGGCCATAACAGTAGAGCCGGCCGATGCCGACTGCATCGGCGCCGAGCACCAGCGCCTTGACGATATCGCTGCCGCGGCAGAAACCGCCGTCGACAACGACCGGCACCTGGCCTTTGACCGCCGCCGCCACCTCGGGCAGCGCGTCGAGCGCGCCACGTCCCTGGTCGAGCTGCCGGCCGCCATGGTTCGAGACATAGATGCACGCCGCACCCAGCTGGCACGCGAGCTCCGCATCTTCAGCGGTGACGATGCCCTTGAGGACGATCGGAATCTTGTGCTTGGCCTTGAAGCGCGCGACGCCATCCCAGTCGAAAGCCGCCTGGAAACGTTCCATCTCGGGCACCACGTGACGCCGGCCGCCGACGACGTAGCGTTTGGCGATGTCGCGCTCCCGCCTGCCGTACATCGACGTGTCGACGGTGAAGCAGAAGGCCTCGTAGCCATGCGCTACGGCCCGACTGCCGAAATCGTCGACCCAAGTGGTGTCGCCACGAACGTAAAGCTGGAAGATGCGGCGGCTCGCCGGCGCGGCTTGCGCCGTCGCCTCGAGACCGGGTTTGGCCACGGAGCTCACGACCATCGGCACGCCGAAAGCGGCCGCGGCGCGCGCCACCGAAGCGGTACCTTCGGCGTTGAGGTTCTCGATCGAGCCAATGGGTGCAAGCACGACGGGCAACCGCGCCGGCTTGCCGAAAATCCGCGCCGTACTATCGATCTGCGACACGTCACGCAGCACCCGCGGCCGGAAGCCGAGGCTGTCGATCGCCAGGCGATTGCGGCGCAGCGTGGTCTCGGTCTCGGCGGCGCCGGTGAGATAGTCCCAGAAATTCGTCGGCAGGGCGTTGCGCGCGGCGCGCACGATCTCGTGCAACGCCGCGAACCGCTCGCCGAGGCTACTGTCGGGTTGCGTCTCGGTCATCGCGACTTCCGGCGCCGCGGCCGTTTGGCGGGCTTGGCGCGTGGGACCGGAATCACCGGCAGCAGCAGATAAGGCGCCGCGCCCGCGCCGAAATAGAGCGTGGTCTCGCCGCGGAACAGCGCCGCCGGCCGGTCGCGCGGATCGTTGTGCAGGAACGGGCCGCAGCCGCGCATCGGATGTTTCATGTTGGAGAGCGCCGCCGCCGGCCCATCATGCTCGTAATCGCGGCCGCGCACCGACAGGCCGAAGCGCCAGCCTTTGGGCACGACGATCGAGGTCGGCCACAGCTCGATGTCGAGCGTGACTTTGCGGCCGGGCTGCAGCGGCTCGACCTTGTCGTGCGTGTGATAAGGCCGCCAGCGCCGCGTCAGCCGGCGGTCGAGACGGCGGTGCGAGGCGCGCAGCCAGCCCTGTGCGATCGGCGTGTGCGGATCGAGCGCGCCCTGAAACGCGACCTCCTTGCCGGCCGGGTTGAAGAGCCGCAGCACCAGGAACAGGTCGGCGTCGGCCGTCGAAGAGGATACGAATAGTCGCGCGGCGATCGGCCCGGTGATCTCGGTGTCCTGCGTGACGGGCGCACTCATGAAGGTCAAGCCGTCGCCGAGCGCAGCGAAAGCGTGCGTCGCCTTCTTCGCCGCTGGCTTAGCGGCGAGCGTCAGGTCGGGCCGCAGATGGAACTTGGTCCACCGCGTACGCTTGAGCGGCCATTCGTTCTCGAAACGCTCGCGGAAGCCGTCGACGTGCCGCACCTGGAGCCGCACCTTGGGCTCCTTGTCCCAGCCGTTCTTCTCGCCTTTGAGGAAATAAGCGAAGAAGCGTTTCTGCAGGCCGACGCCGTAATCGGTGTAGAACTCGACCCAATGCGTGCCGCCATGCGCCTCGAGCCACTTCCGTTTCGACGCGGCGCGCGTGAAGGCCTCGAAATTGCCGCGCGGATGCAGGCCCTGCCCGCCCCAGTTCGCCGCCGACAGGAACGGCACCTTCACCCGCTCCCAGCGCGGCGAGCGCGTTTTGTACCAGCCATCGTCGAGCGGATGCGCCAGGATGTCGTTGCCGAAGTCGCGGCGGTTGGCGGCGAGCTCGGCGTCGCTCAGCGTTTCCGGACCGCAAACCAGATCGCCGGTGACGGCACTTTTCGGCCCGCGCGCGCCGAGCCCATGCTGCACCGATTTCACCTGCATGTCGTACCAATTGGCCCAGAAGGTCGACAGGATGCCGCCGTGATGGGTCGAATCGCGGTACCAATCGGCAGCGCCTTCCCAGGCACAGACCGCCGCCAGATGTGGCGGCTGGCGCGACGCCACGGCCCACGAATTCATCGCGTAGTACGAGATGCCGTTGATGCCGACCTTGCCGTTGCACCAATCTTGGCGCGCGATCCATTCGATGCAGTCGTGGAAATCCTGAGTCTCGCGCGGCGAGAAATGGTCGATCGTGCCGGGCGAGCGGCCGGCGCCGCGTGAATCGACGCGCACGCAGGCATAACCATCGGGCACCCACTTCTCCGGATCGACGACCTCCCAGTTCTGGTACTTGTTCGATGAGCCTGCGGTCACGTCGGGATGGTTTTTCGCCATGATCTCCCAGGCGGTCTTGTAGCCCTCCTGGAAGGCAAGGCCTTTGGCGTAAGGCCCGTAGGTGACGATCGCCGGAACCTTGCCGGGCCTGGTCGGGCGGTAGACGTCGGCCCGCAACACGACGCCGTCGTCCATCGCGATCGGCACGTCCCAGTCGATCCGCATGCCGTCGCGGATTTCGCTCTGTGCCAAAAGACCAGCCCTCCCGGGCCGCCGACCTTCCCGGCACCGCGGCCAGCCGTGATGATACCGTTTTCGCACGCCGCCGCCACAAGCGGGTTGGCGCCGGTTGACAGGCACCCAACCGGGCTGCGGCAAAAAGAGGCGGCGGTCCGGCGTCAAGCCGAACCGCCACCCTGCCCCTTGGGGGGGAGGCATCAGTCGTCGGGAAGATGCCAGGCTGAGAGGGCTGCCCCGGCTCCGGCGGTCGTCGATCGCGCCGTCGCGCGACGGCGCCACTTTGCGCAACGCCGATGACGATAGCGTGACCTGCCCGTGGCGCTTCGATGACGGGACGGCTGATAACCGGCCGCCTTCAACCCGGTGCGGCCAGCGCCGCCGTGAAGGACCGTGCGACCGCGTCGCGGTCGAGGCCGCGCGTGATAAAAACGAGGCGAGTCCGCCGGTCGGCATCGGGCCAGCGCGGCAACTCGCGCGGCGGATGGACGAGATGCTGCACCGCGTCGAGCGCGACCGGACCGCCGCGGCCGGCAACGTTGATCAAACCTTTGAGCCGCAACAGCGCCGGACCCTTGAACGCCGCCAACGCTTCGAGCCACGCCGCCAATGCCGGCCACGCCACCGGTGCATCGTGCGTCAGCGCGAAGGTCGCAATGCCGTGATGGCGTAACAGGTGGTCGGGCGATGCATCGTGATTGTGATAGTCGCGAGGATCACGCGCAGCAACGCTACCGCGCGGCAAAGGCGCGAACAGAATCTCGGATGCGATCGCACCATTGATTGCGACAACGACGGGCGTCGACGGATTGAGCGTGTGCAGCCGGGCCTCGACCGCCGCACGCACTGCCGGTGCGGCCAGATCGGTCTTGGTCAACACCAGCACGTCGGCCAGGGCCGCCTGCTTCGCCGATTCGTAATTCGCGTCGAGCTGCGACAGGGCATGCATGGCATCGACCGTCACCACCACGCGGTCGAGCCGCACCAGCTTCGTGAGCTGCGCGTCCTCGAGCAGCGTCGCGAGGATCGGCGCCGGATCGGCGAGGCCGGTGGTTTCCACCGCGATGCGGTCGAAGCGCGGGATCTCGCCGCGGCAGGCGCGTGCGTCGAGCGAAACGATCGTATCGGTGAGATCACCGCGCACCGTACAGCAGACGCAGCCGCTTTTGAGCAGCACGGCGTCTTCGAACGCGGTTTCGATCAGCAGATGGTCGAGGCCGATCGCGCCGAACTCGTTGACGATGACGGCGGTTTTGCGCAGCGCCGGTTGCCGCAGCAGCGCATTGAGCAGCGTCGTCTTGCCGCTACCGAGAAAGCCGCTGACGAGCGTCACCGGCGTCGGGGTCGCCATCGCCTTGTGATTCCTAGAGTTTTCGCGTGTTTTCATCGCCTGTCGCTCTGTTAAGATCGCGCCAAGCGGCGCGCGCCGCAAGAACGCGACGAAGGGGGAGGACATGATCCGAATCCGCCATGCTGCTGCCGCCGCCGCGCTGATTGCCGTCGCATCCGTCGCCGGCACGCCCGCGCCAGCGCAAACGCCGGTGCCAATCAACGTCGGCTGGGCGCAGGCGCCCGGCCATCTGGCGCCGCTGCTCGACGTGCTGGCGCAGAAGCATCCCGAGATCATGCCGCACGACGGCAAGACTTACAGCGCGAAAGCGGTGCGCTTCGCCGGCTCGACGCCGCAGATCGAAGCGATGGCGGCCAACGAACTCGAAATCGCGGCGTTCGCGCCGTCGTCGCTGGCGCTTGCCATCACCAACGCGCGTCTCGACGTGCGCGTCGTCGCCGACGTCATCCAGACCGGCACCCACGGCTATTTCGATCAGCCCTACATGGTGCTCAAGGACGGGCCGATCAAAAGCGTCGCCGACGTCAAGGGCAAGCGCGTCGCCACCAACGCCATTGGCTCGGCGAGCGATGCGGCGATGCGCGTGATGCTCCACAAGCACGGCGTCGAGGACAACCAGTTCACCACCGTCGAGGCCAATTTCGCCAACATGGTCTCGATGATCGAGCAGAACAAAGTCGACCTCATCGCCGTCATGCCGCAGTTCGAGCACAAGCTCGACGAGGCCGGCAAGTATCGCACGCTGTTCACCATGGGCCAGGCCATCGGCCCCTCACAGACCGTGCTGTGGGCGATGCGCGAGGATTTCATCAAGGCGCATCGCGCCGCACTGGTCGATTTCTTCGAGGACCATATCCGCGCCGTGCGCTGGTTCCTCGAGCCGAAGAACCGCGATGAGGCGCTGGCGATCGCCGAGCAGGTCACCAAACAGTCGCCGACCGACCTCGCCTATGCCTTCACCAGGAAGGATTTCTATCGCTCGCCGGACGCAGCGCCCAATATCAAGGCCGCGCAGCAAGACATCGAGGAGGCGGCGAAGCTCCATGTCATCCCGAAAGCGGTGACGCTCGAGCCCACGTACGTCGATCTGTCGCTGATCGAGGAGGCCAAACGGCGCATCGACGGCAAATAGCCGCCGCGGATTCCGTTGCCATGCCCGCGCAAGCGCATAATCTGAAGCTGCTCGCCCATCACGATCTCGCCGGTTTCGGCGGCATCGGCGAGGGCATGAGCCTGCAGCTCGCCCGCGACGGCCGCCGCATCCTGTGGCTGGCGCATGAATCGGCGCCAAAGAACTTCACCGCCGTCGACGTGACCGATCCGCGCAAGCTCACGCTGGTGGTGCAGACCGACCTGCCGCACAAGCAGGTCCGGTCCAACTCGCTCGAAGTCTGCGGCGACATCCTGGCGGTGGCCTATCAGACGGCGACGCACGGCTTGAAGCCGGCGGGCGTCGAGCTGTTCGACATCGCGAAGCCCGAACAGCCGAAATCGATCGCGTTTTTCGACTGCTCCGGCCCGTTCTCGCGCGGCGTGCACCAGCTCTGGTTCGTCGACGGCAAAACCGTGCATTTCTCGGGGGGCGCAGCCGACTTCAAGCCGCGCGATCCGAAGGACGATCAGTTCTATCGCGCCATCGACGTGAGCAACCCGGCCAAGCCGCGGGAGATTTGCCGCTGGTGGATGCCCGGCCTGGCCGAAACCGACAGCGCGCCGCCGCCGCCGCGCCATCCCAAGTTCGATTCCGGCTTCCGCACCCACAACACCAACGTCTATCCCGACCGGCCGGACCGCGCCTATCTGGGTTATATCGACGGCGGCGTCTGGATCCTCGACATCGCCGACAAGACAAAGCCGAAACCGGTCGGCCATTGGAATCCGCATCCGCCCTTCCCCGGCTTCACCCA
>JAGXBG010000143.1 GCA_018971215.1 Alphaproteobacteria bacterium | reverse complement strand
TATCACAAAAGTGTGACTTTCGGTCGTCGCGTTTACTCCGCGACCGCGGCGACGGCGGCGAGCGCCGCGGCGCGTTCGTCGGCTTCGAGCTGGCGGCGCCACATCGCCGCATAGAGGCCGTCTTTCGCCAGCAACGCCGCATGCGTGCCGCGCTCGACGACGCGGCCGTTCTCCAAGACCAGGATTTCGTCGGCATGCACCACGGTCGACAGGCGGTGTGCGATCATCAGCGTCGTGCGATTGGCGGCGACCTCCTCGAGGCTGGCCTGGATCGCGCGCTCGGTCTTGGTGTCGAGCGCCGAGGTCGCTTCGTCAAATACCAGGATGCGCGGCCCCTTGAGCATGACGCGGGCGATGGCGACGCGCTGCTTCTCGCCGCCGGACAATTTCAGGCCGCGCTCGCCGACCTGGCTGCGATAGCCGTCGGGCAGCGCCGCGACGAAATCGTGGATGCGGGCGACGCGCGCAGCATCCTCGATCTCGGCCTGGGCCGCGCCCGGCTTGCCGTAGCCGATATTGTACGCGATCGAATCGTTGAACAGCACCGTATCCTGCGGCACCACGCCGATGGCGCGCCTGAGGCTCGCCTGCGTCACCTCGCGGATGTCCTGGCCATCGACGCGGATCGCGCCTTGGTCGACGTCGTAGAAGCGGAACAGCAGCCGCGCCACCGTCGACTTGCCGGCGCCCGACGAGCCGACGATGGCAAGCGTGTGACCCGGCGGCACGCGGAACGAGACGTCGTCGAGAATCGACCGGCGCGGATCGTAGGCGAACGAGACATGGTCGAAGACGATTTCGCCGCGCGCCACGGCGAGCGCCGGCGCCGCCGGTTTATCGGTGACTTCCGGCTGCACGCCCAGCAGCCGGATCATCGATTCGAGATCGGTCAGCGACTGCTTGATGTTGCGATAGACCATGCCGAGCACGTTGAGCGGCATGTAGAGCTGCACCAGGTACGAATTGACCAGCACGAACGAGCCGACGGTCATGCGGCCGGCCGCGACGCCACGCGCCGCCAGCCACATCACCACCACCAAGCCGACGGCAATGATCGCGCCCTGGCCGATGTTAAGCGCCGATAGCGTCACCTGGCTCTTGACCGCGGCGCGCTCGTAACCGGCGAGCGCGGCGTCGAAGCGGCGCGCCTCGTGCTCCTCGTTGGCGAAATACTTCACCGTCTCGAAATTGAGCAGGCTGTCGATCGCCTTGGTGTTGGCCTCGGTGTCGCGCTGATTCATCTCACGGCGATACTTGATGCGCCAGTCGGTGACCGCGAAGGTGAAGACGACATAGGCGGCGATGGTGGCGAGCGTGGCGAGCGCCAGGCTCGCCGCGAAGAAGCGCCACAGGATCGCGCACACCAGCGCGATCTCGAACACCGTCGGCAGCAGGCTGAACAACAGATAGGAGAGCAGGAATTCCATGCCGCGCACGCCGCGTTCGACGGCGCGCGACAGGCCGCCGGTCTGGCGTTCGAGATGGAAGCGCAGACTCAATCCGTGCAAATGCCGGAAAGTGTTGAGCGCGATGGTGCGGATGGCGCGCTGTTCGACCTTGGCGAACACCGAATCGCGCAGCTCGTTGAACAGCTGCGCGCCGACGCGCGCCGCGCCATAGGCGACGATCAGCATGGTCGGCACGACGATGAGCGTGCCGGCGGTCGGCGCCAGCATGTCGACCGCCGCCTTGTAGAGCACCGGCACGCCGACATTGACCGCCTTGGCGGCCGCCAAACATGCGATGGCGAGCACGACGCGGACGCGCAGTCCGACGGCGTTCTTCGGCCAGAGATAGGGCAGCACACCCGACAGCGCCTTGAGCTCGCGGCGGAAGCCGACCTCGGACGGCTGGCTGGTTAGCGAGCTTGGCGGGCGTTCGCGCGTCATCGCCGCACCGGCCGCGGCAGCCGCAGCGCAAGCCACAACACGCCGATCATCAGCAGCGCGCCGAAATAATAGGGCGCGTTGCGGCCGAGCCCGCCATAAAGCGCGCCGGCGACGGCGGGGCCGACGATGCGCGCCAGGCTCTGCGCCGATTGCGACAGGCCGAGCACGCCGCCGCGCTCGCCCTCGCCCGCCTGCTGCGAAATGAGGCTGCTGATCGAGGGGCTGAGCATGCCCATGCCGACAGCGAGCAAAGCGCTGGCCAGCAGCACGCCCCATAACGCCGTCGCCAGCGTCAGGCCGAACAAACCAAGCGCAATGATTGCCGTCGCGGCAGCGACCAGGTTGGTCTCGCCGAAGGCCTTGGCAAGCTTGCCGATGGCGCCGCCCTGCAACGCCGACAGCAGAATGCCGACATAGAAGAAGATCATGCCGACCTGGAGCGGACCCCAGCCGAATCCGTCATGCGCCCAGAGCGCGAAGGTGGTTTCCATGCCGGCGAAGGCGGCGATGGCGACGAAGATAAGCAGGATGAGAAGGCGCAAGGTCGGGCGTGTCGTCGCCGCCTTGGCCATCGCAAGCCGGCTGACGCGCATGGCGGGCGCGTGCGTCAGGCTTTCCTCGAGCCGAGCGAAGGCCAGCACGAACGCGGCGGCCGACAGCGCCGCCGCGACGAAGGCCGGCCAGGCAAGATGCGCGCTCTGGGCGTCGCCGCCGGCAACCGCGCCGCCGATCGCCGGACCGAGGGTGAACCCCAGGCCGATGGCGGCGCCGATCATGCCCATGCCCTTGGCGCGCTGATCCGGCGGTGTGACGTCGGCGACATAGGCCTGCGCCGCGGAGATGTTGCCGGCGCCCGCACCGGCCAGGAGCCGTGCCGCGAACAGCATCCAGAGCTGCGTCGCGAAGCCGAGCCAGAGATAGGAGGCGATCGAACACACCAAGCTCGCCAGGATGACCGGCTTGCGGCCGAGGTGGTCGCTCAGATGGCCGAGCAGCGGCGAGGCGAAGAACTGCGCCAGCGAATAGCAGGCCATCATGGTCGTGATTTCGAACGGCGTGGCGTGGAATTGGAGCGCGTAATAGGGCAGCAGCGGGATAACCACGCCGAAGCCGACCAGATCGATGAAGACGATGAAAAAGAGGGTGCCCACAGGGCCTTTAGATAGCGTGGCGGCTCGCCTCGCGACAGGGCTCCAACGCGCAGGGCTGCCATTTGCCGCGGATACGCGGCATTCGATGCATGCTGATGTATGTACGTATTAAGCGTTGACTGTTGTACGTAATTAGCGTATATGCCGTCTTATGGATGATGGCGCGTTGGCGCTAGGTCGCTGGTATCGGCTGGCACCGCGCGGTGCCGCCGGATTGAGCTGCGACGACACGGGCGTCGTACTCGGCCCGGTTCCCCTGATCGTGCGGCACGATGGCGGCAGCCGTTTCGTGTCGCGACCGCCGCACGAGATCGCGCGTACGCTCGGCCTCGCTTACCGCGACATGCGCGAAGTTGAGCTCGAACGCTGCCTTGCCGGCTTTGATCGAGTCTCGAAGGCTCTGGACCGCGGCGAGCCAGCGCGCGCTGTGATCATCGCCGTACAGCTTCGACTGCCGGAGATCGACGCCAGGGGGATGGCGAAGCTCGCCGCCGCGACGGACCCGCACAAGTACAACCCCGATCAACCGCGCGTACCCGCCGGCAGTCCCGACGGCGGCCAATGGACAAGCGTGGGTGAAACGGTCGGCGCAGAATTCGCACAGGCACCGGGCGACGAGCGCGTCCATTTGCCGCCGGGCCAGCGTAACCACGAGCTTGGCGATCTGCTCGAATGGATCGCCAACGCCAAGCCAGTGGATCGCGCCGCGATCCACGCGGAAATCAAGCGACTCTATTTCGACGTCGGCGACAGCTTCGGCGGCGGCGCGATGGAACAGGCGCTCAACGACGCCATGGGGGCGACAAGCCGCGCCGACCGCGAGCGAATCCTGCGCGACTACGAACCTTATACGCACGGCGACCCGGCTGACGTCGCGCGAGTTCGCAACGCGCTATCCGTCGGTGTTTTGCTGTCACCGCTTCTCGGCGGCGGTGCGGCCGAAGCGCTCGCGCCGGGCGCGGCCGAAACCGGAGCGGACGTTTGGCGTCTCGGCTGGGCCGCGCGCGGCCGTCAGATCGAGAAAACTCTTGGAGCGGACCTGCCGGCCAACTTCCCGGTCATCGACAGCTTCACCACAGACGGCATCGCGACCAGCATTAAATCGATCGATCTGAAGTCGGCCATTTATCAGGATGCCGGTCGGCTTTCGGCACGGATCAATGCTTACGTCAACGACTTGGCAAAATTTAATGGTGACGAATGGGGCGATAAGCTTGTTAAGCCAGCTGACATTACCCGTCGCGTGCTAAAAATCGCGATTCCGAAGAACAGTATTTCAGACGTGCAGCGGGCCGCGATCAATGCGGCCAAGATCCGAGCCAAGGGTCGAGGCGTCGATCTCATTATCGTTCCCTTCTAAGAGGAGCGGCGGCATGTACTTCATCAGTTGCTATCTCAGAAGAAGGATCGTCTATGTTCCGACTTGGGGCAAAATCGGCAAAGGATACTACAGCGTAATCGAGCCCGTGAGTGTTCTACCGGTCTCGGATACCGACGGATTGCGTCGTGCGTTCCATGAGGCCTTCGCCCGCGGCAATCCACCCGTGCCTCGGCTGCCGCGGGAGCAAATTCCGCCACCGACCATTTTGGCGAAACATGCCGGCGTCAAAGACTGGCACACGTTCGCGCGCGGCACATTGTGCTGGCACGTCGACGAGAGAGACGGCGTAACGAAGATTACCGGTCAATGGAAGAGGCCTCGCGGCGGTTGGGTCGACGATCCCGACCAGACCGTGACGTTCCCGCCCGGATCGACCATCGACGACGTTTTCGATCGCATGATCGCGATCCTGCAGGAAAAGGCGCGCACGTCATCGCGTGGCAAGGCGCACACCTGAACTCTCAGCCGAACGAAGGCCAGCCCGAAAAATTAAAATCGACAAAACGAACCCAATTTTCGGAGGAGCTCTGCCGTTCGAACCGGCCAGCCGAAGCCGGTCATCTACGCCGCGAGGCGCCGCTTGGCGATGAGCCGCAGGACCTCGCTCGCCGCCAGCGGAATGTTGGTGCCGGGGCCGTAAATCGCGGCAACGCCCGCTTCTTGCAAGAAGGCGTAGTCCTGCGGCGGAATCACGCCGCCGCAGACGACCAGGATGTTGCCCGCGCCCTGCGCCTTGAGCGCCTTGATCAGCGCCGGCACCAGCGTCTTGTGGCCCGCCGCCTGCGACGAAACGCCAATGACGTGCACGTCATTCTCGATCGCTTGGCGCGCGGCTTCGTCGGGCGTCTGGAACAGCGGGCCGATATCGACGTCAAAACCGAGATCGGCGAAGCCGGTGGCGATCACCTTGGCGCCGCGATCGTGGCCGTCCTGGCCGAGCTTGACCACGAGCAGCCGCGGCCGGCGTCCTTCGGCGCGCGCGAAGGTTTCGACCTCCTCGCGCACGCGGCGAAAACCCTCGTCGCCTTCGTAGGCACCACCATAGACGCCCGAGACGGATCGAATGGTGGCGCGGTGCCGGGTGAAGACGCGTTCCAATGCATCCGAAATCTCGCCGACGCTGGCGCGGGCGCGCGTCGCTTCGATGGCGAGCGCCAGGAGATTCCCCTGCCCGTTTTTGGCGGCCTCACCCAACGCGTCGAGCGCGGCCTTCACCTTCGCGGCATCGCGCTTTTTCCGCATCGCCTCAAGCCGCGCGACCTGCTGCGCGCGTACCTTCGAGTTGTCGATATCGAGCAGCCGGATGTCGGCATCCTCGCCCTGGTTGGCGCGGTATTTGTTGACGCCGACGATGATTTCCTCGCCGCGATCGACGCGCGCCTGACGCCGCGCCGCCGCCTCTTCGATGCGGAGCTTCGGCAGGCCGCTTTCGACCGCCTTGGTCATGCCGCCCATTGCCTCGACCTCGTCGATCAGCGTCCGCGCCGCTGCCACCACCGAGTGCGTCAGGCTTTCGACGTAATAGCTGCCGCCGAGCGGATCGACGACGTGCGGCACGCCGGATTCCTCGGCGATGATGAGCTGCGTGTTGCGCGCGATGCGCGCCGAGAACGGCGTCGGCAGCGCCATCGCCTCGTCGAAGGAATTGGTGTGCAGCGACTGCGTGCCGCCCAGAACCGCGGCCAGCGCCTCGATGGTCGTGCGGATGATGTTGTTATGCGGATCCTGCTCGGTGAGCGAGACGCCCGAAGTCTGGCAATGGGTCCGCAAAGCGAGGCTCGCCGGATTGGCCGGCTTGAATTTCTCCTGCACCAGCGTCGCCCACAACAGCCGCGCGGCGCGCAGCTTGGCGATCTCCATGAAGAAGTTCATGCCGATGCAGAAGAAGAAGGACAGGCGCGGCGCGAAATCGTCGATCTTCAATCCCTTCGACAGCGCCGCGCGCGCGTATTCGAGGCCGTCGGCCAGCGTGAACGCCAGCTCCTGCACGCAGGTCGCGCCCGCCTCCTGCATGTGATAGCCCGAGATCGAGATCGAGTTGAACTTGGGCATATGGCGCGCGGTGTATTCGATGATGTCGGCGACGATGCGCATCGAAGGCGCCGGCGGATAGATGTAGGTGTTGCGCACCATGAACTCTTTGAGGATGTCGTTCTGGATGGTGCCGGCGAGCTTCGACGCCGCGACGCCCTGCTCCTCCGCTGCGACGATGTAGCCGGCC
>JAGXBG010000142.1 GCA_018971215.1 Alphaproteobacteria bacterium | reverse complement strand
GCCGGCGAGCTAGGCCGCCGGCAGCCGCACGACGAACCGGGCGCCGAGCACCTGGCCGCGATCGTCGGTGCGGTTCTCGGCCCAAATCTTGCCGCGGTGGTTGTCGACGATCTGCTTGGAGATCGACAGGCCGAGACCCGAGTGGGTGCCGAATTTTTCGCCGCGCGGCCGCTCGGAATAGAAGCGCTCGAAGATCGCCGCGAATTTACCCTCGGGAATGCCTGGCCCCTGGTCGTCGATGGTTATGACCACGTCGCGGCTGTCGCGCCGCGCCGCGATCCGGATCGCGCTGCCCGGCGGACTGAACGAGACGGCGTTGGCGATGAGGTTGCGGAAGACTTGGACGAGCCGGCCCTCGATGCCGGGCACCGGCAGATCGCCGGCTGGCGTGCCGGGCTCGCCCGGCAGCGACAGCAGCAGTCGCGGCGATTCTTCCTTGGCCGCCGCCTCATTCACCTGTACCAGGGTCGCCAGTAGCTTGCCGAGCGGCACCGGCACGAACTCGTCGCGCGCTAGGTCGGCATCGAGCCGCGATGCGTCGGATATGTCGCTGATCAGACGGTCGAGGCGCGTCACGTCTTCGAGCACGAGCGCGAGCAGCTTGCGCTCCTTCTCGCGATCGTTGAGCCGACTGGCGGTTTCGATCGCGCTTTTGAGCGACGTCAGCGGATTCTTGATCTCGTGCGCGACGTCGGCGGCGAAACGTTCGATGGCGCCGACGCGCTGCCACAGCGCGGCGGTCATTTCGCGCAATGCGCCCGACAGATCGCCGATCTCGTCATGCCGGCCGGTGAGATCGGGGATCGCGGCTTCGCGTGTCGGGCGGCGCCGCACGGATTCGGCGGCGGCGGCGAGACGCCGGATCGGCTGGGCGATCGTGCCGGCGAGGTAGATCGACAGTAAAATCGTGATGCCGAGCGCGCCGAGGAAAACCTTGATGAATTCAATGCGGACCGAGCGGATCGCCTTCTCGATGTCGCGGCTGCCGATCGACAGCTGCACCGCGCCCAGCACCTTGCGATAGTGTTGCACCGGCACGGCGACGGTGAGGATCAAGCCGTTGTTGCCCCGGGTCCGCACGCTGTGCGCGACGTCGCCCGCGAGCGCGTGGACGGCGTCGGGATATGAATCGGCGTTGTCGGTCGTCGGCTCGACGTAGCGCGGGAATCCCTGTTGCCAGGGGAAGACACCGATGACCGCGCCGTAGACCACGTCGGTAATCCGCTCGAACAGACTGGCATCCGGCGCCGGCAGCTGGCTGACCTGAACCGTGCCGCCCGGACCTTCGAGGATATTGGTGTCGGCGATCAGCTTGCCGTGCTCGTCGAACAGGCGCGCCCGTGTCTTGGTCGGTTCGACCAGCCGCCGCATCATTTCGCGCGCGAGTTGCGGATCGAGCTTGAACGTGGCGCGCTGCTGATCGACCGCGCCCTCGCCGAGCGCCGCGGCGAAGATCTGGGCCTCGGTCTTGAGCGATTCGATGTTGGCGGTGACGAGGCTGTCCTGGTACTCGCCGAGATAAAGGACGCCGATGCCGAGCAGAACCAGCGTCAAGACGTTGACCGTCAGGATGCGGCGCGTAAGCGGCGACAGCCGCCAGCGCAGGCGCAGGCGCAACCGCAGCCACCGCGTCGCGGCCGCTCGGGTCTTTGCGCGCGGCCCGGCACCGGCCGCAGCATCGCGCGGATTAGTGGTCGCGGTAACGGTATCCAACGCCATAGAGGGTTTCGATCTGGACGAAATCGGTGTCGACGGCCTTGAACTTCTTGCGCAGCCGCTTGATGTGGCTGTCGATCGTCCGGTCGTCGACATAGATGTGCTCGCCGTAGGCGCTGTCCATCAGCTGGTCGCGGCTTTTGACGTGGCCCGGCCGGACGGCGAGCGATTTCAGAATCAGGAATTCGGTGACCGTCAGGTCGACGTCCTGGCTCTTCCAGGTGCACTGGTGACGGCCCGGATCGAGCGTCAGGTCGCCGCGCTGGACGACCGGTTCGGCTTGGATGTCGGCGCCGCCGCGCGCGATCTCGCCGCGGCGCAACAGCGCGCGGATGCGCTCGACCAGAAGGCGCTGCGAAAACGGCTTCTTGATGTAGTCGTCGGCGCCCATGCGCAAGCCGAGCACCTCGTCGACTTCGTCGTCTTTCGAGGTCAGAAAAATGACCGGCATGGCGCTCTGTTTGCGCAGGCTGGCGAGCAGCTCCATGCCGTCCATGCGCGGCATCTTGATGTCGAGGATCGCCAGATCGACCGGCTGCGCCACCATCGCCTTGAGCGCCTCGGCGCCGTCGTTATAGGTGCGCACAGCAAAGCCCTCGGCCTCGAGCGCGACCGACAGCGACTGCAGGATGTTCTTATCGTCATCAACCAAAGCAATCGAATTGGCCACAGAAGACCCCTCTTATCGATAAAAGAATATGGCGTGCCCTAGGTAGCCGCCCAAGTGTGGCGAGTTTAGGGCAGGCAATTTTACCGCGCATCGTCTCCAAAGTATCGCGTCGGGGAGGTCCCGAGAGCGCGGCGGAACATGCTCGTAAAGGCGCTGGGGCTCTGATAGCCGAGATCGAGCGCAACCGCGGTCACCGATTCACCGGCGGCGAGGCGGTCGAGCGCCGCCATCAGCCGGGCCTGCTGGCGCCAGGCGCCGAAGCTCATGCCGGTCTGGGTGCGGAAAAGCCGCGCCAATGTCCGCGGCGCAGCGCCGGCCAGACGGCCCCACCCGGCCAGTGTGCGCGTCTGGGCCGGATCGCGCTCGATCGCGTCGCAGACGCGGCGCAGGCGCGGATCGACGGGCCGCGGCAAATGCAGCGGTAGCACCGGCAGCGCACGCAGCTCGTCGAGGATCACGGCCATGATGCGGCCGTCGGGGCCGTTCTCGTCGTACTCGAGCGCCAAGGATGCAGCGCGCAACAGCAACTCGCGCAGCAGCGGTGACACCGCCATCACGCAACAGCGCGGCGGCAAGCCTGGAATCGCGGGATCGACGAAGGCGGCGCGCAGCGCCGCGGCGGTCGAGGTGCGGATCCAGTGTTCGGTCTCGGCCGGCACCCAGACGGCGCGATGCGGCGGCACCACCCAAGTCCCCGCCGGCGTCGTCACCGCGACCACGCCGGTCGCGGCGTAGATCAGCTGGCCGCGGCGGTGACGATGCGGCGCATTGGCGGCGCCGCGCGGATAGTCCTTCGCCATCACCGCGATCGGGCGGGCGAGATGCTGATAATCGGCAGCGTCGGTGCTGCGCAGCAGGGAATGGCGCATGGCCGTTTTGCGATAGATTATGGCTTACTTGCGCAAGCGCGCAAGGCTATGGCGCGATAGCGTGAAGCATCGAGTCCATCGCCCCGTGCGACGCGCCATGAGCCAGACCCGCATCACCGCCGCCTTCCTCAATATCGGCCATGCGGTCGATCACCTGATGATGCTGATCTTCCCGACGGTCGTACTGGCGATGACCGCGTCGTTCGGTTCCGACTATCGCGCCATGCTGCCGCTGTCCCTCGGCGGCTTCATCGCGTTCGGCGCCGGCTCGCTGCCCGCCGGTTGGCTTGGCGACCGCTGGGGTCGGCGTCCGATGATGATCGTCTTCTTCGTCGGCGTCGGCGTCGCCGGCATGCTGACGTCGTTGGCGCAAACGCCGTGGCAGATCGCGGCCGGCCTCACGCTCGTCGGATTGTTCGCCGCAATCTATCACCCGGTCGGCATCGCCATGCTGGTCAAGGACCAGAAGCGCATGGGCCGTGCGCTCGGCTGGAACGGACTGTGCGGCAATCTCGGCGTCGCGTTCGCCGCGTTGTCGGCGGGCGCGCTCGCCGATCTCGCCGGCTGGCGTGCCGCCTTCGCCGTGCCGGGCGCGATCGCCATCGTCATCGGCATCGTCTTCGCCTGGCTGGTGCCCGCCGCGCCGGCACCGGCGGCCACCGTCGTCGGCGGTACGCGGCGCGCGCAGCACGACACCGAAACCCGCCGCGTCTTCGCGTTGCTCACCATCGCGACGATCTGCGGTGCGGTCGTCTTCAACGCCACCACCATCGTCATGCCCAAGCTGTTCGACGTGCGTCTCGCGGCGCTGGTGCATACGACCTTCGGCGTCGGCGTCTTGGTGTGCTTCGTCTACGTTATCGCCGCCTTCGCGCAGCTTCTGGTCGGACAGTTGATTGATGGCCGGCCGTTGCGCGACGTCTTTCTGCCGTTTGCCGCTCTGCTCGGACCGCTGCTGCTATTGGCTGGCGCGTTGAGCGATTGGCCGATGCTGGCGGTCTCGGTCGCGATGATGTTCGTGGTCTTCGGTTTCATTCCGATCACCGACGCCATGGTGGCGCGCTACGCGCACGACGCCTGGCGTTCGCGGGTTTATGCCGCGCGGTATCTGATCTCCCTCGTTGCATCGAGCATCGCCGTGCCGCTTGTCTCTTTCTTGCCGCCGGAGCGCGCGGGCTTCGTCTGGCTGTTCGCCGTGCTGTTGGTGTTCGCGGCGGGTATCCTCGCCTGCGCATGGCTTTTCCCGCGCGGTACACGGGTCAGCTCGCCCGTGGTCGAAGCGGCCGACTGAGCACGCCGACGCGACCGTTGCGCGGCAACGACGCGCGGCCGAGGATGGCCGTATGAGCGATCCTGCCGCCGTTGCGATTACCGCACGCACTCTGTTGTCCAAGGCGCCGCGCGCCAGCCTCGCGACCTTGACCGCGAGCGGCGCGCCGTACGCGTCGCTCGTGTTGACCGCCGATGACGGCGCCGGCGCACCGTTGCTGCTGCTGTCCGATCTGGCGGAGCACACCAAGAACCTCGCACGCGACCCGCGCGCATCGCTGCTGGTCGAAAGCGTCGGCCAGGCCGGCGATCCGTTGGCCGCGCCGCGCGCGACGTTTCTTGGCGAAGCCGCGCGCCTCGACGACGCCGCGGCAAAGGCATCGTTTGTCGCGCGCCACCCGTTGGCCGCCACCTATGCCGACTTCAAGGACTTTGCGCTCTATCGCCTCGCGATCTTGCGGATTCACCTGGTCGCCGGCTTCGGTCGCATCGACGGGATATCCGGCGACCAATACCGCACCGCAGCATCCGTCAGGAAGAGCGGCTGACGCGCGTGGTGCGCAGCGCATCGCGCTGCGGCAGAATTCGGTCACGGTGCGTGGGCCAACCCCACATTGCAATGGTCATATTGCGCGCGATACTTTTAAGGCCAAGCCGGCACCGCGACGCGAGGGGGATTGCGCGTCGCCCATAAGCCGGCACCGGAGTCACCTCGGCCAGGAGGAAACACCGTGCCCAAGGACGCACCCGAGACCACGCTCGCGCTTGCCTCGAGCTTCGGCCTCAAACAGCAAGGCTTTCGCAATTTGAGCGGCGAGTTCTGGAACCTGTCGGTTCCGGTGCTCTACGAGCACGCGATCCGGAACGGCGAGGGCTTCCTCGGCGCCGGCGGCTCGTTCGTCGCCTATACCGGCGCGTTCACCGGGCGCACGCCGAAGGACAAATACACGGTCGACGAGCCGTCGACGAGCAAGGACATCGACTGGAACGAAATCAACCAGAAGCTGCCGCCGGCGACCTTCGACCAGCTGCATCACCGCGTGCTCGCCTGGTATCAGGACCACAAGCTCTATGTGAACGATTTGCGCGCCGGCGCCGATCCGGCGTTCGGCCTCAAGGTCCGCGTGGTAACACCGAGCGCTTGGCACGCGCTGTTTGCGCGCAACATGTTCATCCGCCCGAAGCACGACGAGCTGAGCGACTTCACGCCGGATTTCACCATCCTGCATGCGCCGAAGCTGTTCGCGATGCACGAGATCGACGGTATCCGTTCGGACACCATCGTCGCGGTCAATTTCGCGCGCAAGCTGGTGTTGATTCTCGGCACCGAATACGCCGGCGAGATCAAGAAGTCGGTGTTCGGCTATCTCAACTACGTCCTGCCGGGACGCGACGTGCTGCCGATGCATTGCTCGGCCAATGTCGGGCCGCGCGGCGACGCCGCCATCTTTTTCGGCCTGTCGGGCACCGGCAAGACGACGCTGTCGGCCGACAGTTCGCGCACGCTCATCGGTGACGACGAACACGGCTGGAGCCAGAAGGGCCTGTTCAATTTCGAAGGTGGCTGTTACGCCAAGTGCATCAACTTGTCGAAACAGGCTGAGCCGGAGATCTACGACACGGTCTTCCGCTTCGGCACGGTGCTGGAGAACGTCGTCATCGATCCGGCGACGCGCATGCCGGATCTCGACGACGGCAGCCTGACCGAGAACACCCGCGCCTGCTATCCGGTCGATTTCATTCCCAACATGAGCGAGACCGGCCTCGCGCCGCATCCCGAGAACGTCATCATGCTGACGGCCGACGCCTTCGGCGTGCTGCCGCCCATTGCGAAATTGACGCCGGAACAGGCGATGTATCATTTCCTGTCGGGCTACACCGCACGCGTCGCGGGCACCGAAAAGGGCCTCGGCAAGGAGCCGCAAGCGACGTTCTCGACCTGCTTCGGCGCCGTGTTCATGCCGCGCCATCCGACCGTTTATGCCAAGATGCTGGGCGAGCGCATCGCCAAGCACAAGGCGACCTGCTGGCTGGTGAACACCGGCTGGTCGGGCGGCGCCTATGGCGTCGGATCGCGCATGAAGATCGCCCACACGCGCGCGCTGGTGCGCGCCGTTCTGGCCGGTACGCTCAAGAACGTGCCGACGCGGAAGGAGCCGTTCTTCGGCTTGCAGGTCCCGGAATCCTGCGGCGAGGTGCC
>JAGXBG010000141.1 GCA_018971215.1 Alphaproteobacteria bacterium | reverse complement strand
GCCGCCGATCGCCGCGCCCAAGCCGGCGCCGAGGACGGTACCGATCGCGGCCGAGCCGAGCGCCGAGTTGTTGGCGCTCTGCGCCGCGCCAGCGACCTGCTGGTCGGCGAAGTTCTTGCACACCGCCTGGTCTTCCTCGAAGGCCGAGAATGGTTTGTTCGGCGCCGGCATGACGGCCACCGACGGACCGACCGGATGCGAGGCGCAGGCCGAAAGCGCAGTCAGCGCGATGAGGCTGACGGCGGTCGTCTTCATGGTTCGCACGGAAGCTCTCCTCTGGGTCGTCAAAGCGTTCTGGCCGTTACGGACGCGCCGGAACCTGGCGCCAACCGCTGCTGCAGTTGGACACGTAGGGGTAATAGCCCTGCGGATTGTCGCAATAGTACCAAGTCTGGGCCTGTGGCGCGACCGGAGTTGGCGGTGGCGGCGCGTAGACGACCGGCGGCGGCGCGTAATAGACCGGCGGTGGGTAATACACCACCGGCGGCGGCGCAAAGTAGAAGGGCGTGAAAAATGCCGGGCCGGCGAAGACATGGACGAAAACCCGCGCCGCGGCTGGCGCCGGCGCCAAGGCTAAACTGCCGCCCAGCGCCAAGGCGACCGCGGCCAGGGCGGATTTGAGCCAGATTCGCTTCAACATCGGAAACACTCCTCGCGCGCCCGGATCGCGGCGCGTCCCCAGATATAACGGAACACCGCGCCATTATAGTTCGGGATTCAATGACGGTAATTCTATGGCCAAAATCGGCCGCTCATCCCTGGGTAACGCCGATTTGAGGCAGAAGTAAGAACATGCGACCGGACGCTCGCAACGAACCGGCCTGGGCCGCGGCGGCCGCGCCGGCGCCGCAGAACAAATCGGCGCGCAGCGGTCCCTTGATCGCCGCACCGGTATCCTGCGCCATCGCCAGCCGCCGCGTCACGGTCGCGCCCTGCGCGACATTGAGCCACAGCGGCACGCCTAGCGGCACGAAGCGCGGATCGACCGCGGCGCTGTGCTGCGGCGTGAGCGCGATCCCACCCGCGCCGAGGGGTGCGTCGCCCGTCAGCACGCGGAAGAAAACGTACGACGGATTCTCGTCCATGAGGTTTTTCGCGTCGGCCGGATGCGCGCGCAGCCAGGTTTCGATCGATTGCATCGACGCCTGGTCGAGTGTCATCGCGCCGCGCTCGACCAGCAATCGGCCGAGCGCGACATAAGGGCGGCCGTTCTCGCCGTCATAGCCGATTTCGGCCGTGCTCCCGTCGGGCAATCGCACGCGGCCCGAGCCCTGGATCTGGAGAAAGAACAGCTCGATCGGATCGGCGGCGTAGAACAACGCGAGGTGGAAACGGTCGAGCGCGCCGGCTTCGATCTCGGCGCGTGTCCAATAAGGCACGAGCTTGCCGCCATCGACGCGGCCGGCGATCCGCTCGCCGCGCCACGAAGGCCGGAAAGCGCCGAGCGACACGCCGACCAAGTCCGGCGGTCGCGCCAGGATCGGCACGCTGAAGCGCGCGCTCTTGTGGCGCGCGCCGGCAAGTTCGGGCTCGTAATAACCCGTGACAAGCGCTTCGGTCTTGCCGTTGTCCGACATGGCGAAGGGCGTGAAGCCGTGTTCGAAGAAATCGCGCGCCGCATTATCGGTCGGATGATTCAGGGCTGTCGCCGCAGCGCACGGCTTGCGCCAATCGCCAGCGACACCGGCAACGCCGAGATTGGCGTCGCTCGGCAGCTTCGCCAGTGCCACGCACGAGCGCAGGAACGCCGCAAGCGCCGCAGCCTGGTTGCCGTCCCGCCAGCCGGGCAGATCGGCAAACGCGACGCGGGTCAGTTCGAGATGCGGCGGCGGTGGGCTCTGGGGCGCGCAGGCACCCAGCAGAAAAAACAACAGCAGACCGGCGACCGTCGCGGCATCGCGCCGCAACCGGCGCTCAGCCATGCGGCGCCGAGGTCGCGATCAGCGTCCAGTTCGGATCGCGCGCCTTGAGCGATCGCGAGAAGGTCCAGGCGTCGACGTGTTCCTCGACGGCGTTGCCCTCGCCGTTTTGTTCGGAGACGAACTTGACCGTCACCAGCGCGGTCGTGCCTTCAACGGCGCTTTCGACAATCTCGGCGCCCTTGATGCTGATCAGCGGGCTCGGCAGCTTGTTGCCGCCGCGCGCCTTGATCGCGCCGGCGAAGCTATCGAGCACGTCGGGCGCCAACAGGGGCCGCAGCGCCGCGACGTCGCCGGCCGCGAAGGCGTTGACCACGATCTCGAACGCGCCGCGCGCGCCTTTGAGGAAGGCGGCTTCGTCGAACGACGCGTCGGCTGCCCTGACCGCGCCGGCGCCTGATGTCTTGCCCGCGGCCGGCGCATCGCTAACTGGCGTCGCCTGGCCGTCGATCACCGGACCTTGCGACGCGCTGGGCGCACTGAATGGCGATGGCCGCGGCGGCGGCGCCGGACGTGGCGCAAACGGATCAACGCGCTTTTCCGTGCCGGTGCGGCGGCCGAGTACGCTCCGCAGCCGCAACAGCAGGAATCCCGCGACCACCGCGAACAGGATGATCTCGAAGAGTTGGAAATTGCCGCCGTTCATGGCTGCTAGATAGGCCGATGATGGCAAAAGGGCAAGGTTGCCGGTTGTGCGGGCCGGCGATCCATGGTAGCGACCGCGCTAAGGGAATAACGTCGAATTTAAGGCGAGGCTGACGATGGCCGACAAGGACAACGGCGCGGGCGCGACGGCGACCGCCGGCACAGGCGAAGCCGAATCCGGCCGCGCGCTGACCATCAACGCGCAATACATCAAGGACCTGTCGTTCGAGAACCCGCGTGCGCCGCTGAGCCTGATGCAGCAGCAGCAACCCGAGCTGCAGGTCAATGTTGACGTCCGTGCCGGTGCGCTCGGCGGCGACCGTTACGAAGTGGTGCTCGTCATCCACGCGCGCGCCACCGCCAAGAACGAGACGCTGTTCGTCGTCGAGCTGTCCTATGGCGCGGCGGTGACGTTGACCAATCTGCGCCAGGAAGACATGCCGCAGGCGCTGCTCGTCGAGACGCCGCGGCTGCTGTTTCCGTTCGCGCGCGCGATCATCGCCGATGCGACGCGCGACGGCGGTTTTCCGCCGGTGTTCATGCAGCCGATCAATTTCAGCGAGCTGCTGCGCCGCCAAGCAGCGGCGCAGCCGCAAGCACCCGCCGCGAACGCCTAGTTCTGCCAGATCGGCGCTTTAAGCTTGGCCACCAGCGCAGCGTGGCGCGCGAGCTCGTCGGCGCTGGCTTCGTAATGCCGCGGCGCGCGCGCCGGCCGCTCGCTGGCGGCGCGGGTCGCGGCCTTGGTCGCCGTGGCGCCGAGATTGAGCGCCGATTGCCGGCCGCCGACCAACTCGAGATAGACCTTGGCGAGCAGCTCGCAATCGAGCTTGGCGCCGTGCTTCTCGCGCGCCGAGAGATCGATGGCGAAGCGGCGACAGAGCGCATCGAGGCTGGCCGGCGCGCCGGGAAAGCGCTTGCGCGCGATCTCGAGTGTGTCGACAACGGCGCCGGAGAACGGCGGCAGGTCGAGGCGTTTGAGTTCGGCGTTGACGAAGGCGAGGTCGAACCCGGCGTTATGCGCGACGAGCTGCGCGTCGCCGATGAAGGCGACAAATTCGGCGGCGATCGCGGCGAAGGGCTGGTGCCGGCGCAGGAAGTCGTCGCCCAAGCCGTGCACCGCTTCGGCCTCGGCGGTCATCGCGCGTTCGGGATTGACGTAGCGGTGGAAGAATTTGCCGGTCGGCAGGTGATTGTGCAGCTCGATGCAAGCAATCTCAACGACGCGGTGGCCGTCGGCCGGATCGAGGCCCGTCGTTTCGGTGTCGAGGACGATCTCGCGCATCGCGCGTCAGTCTGAACCGTCGGATTCGCCGCCGCAAGACGCTTGCAGCGTCGCGACGATGCGCGCTAATGCGCGCCGGGTCACGGCGCGACCGAGGCCGGACGGCACCGCAAAATCGGCGCGGGCGCGCTTGACGTGATCAGGCAGCTGCTGCGCCACGATGGCGCGCAGGCGCTTCGCATCCATGCCGGGGCGGCGCAAGACGCGCGCGCGTTGCAGCGCCGCCGGCGCCCATACCACCGCCACCGCGTCGCAGCGTTTCTCGCCGCCGGTTTCGTAAAGCAGCGGAATGTCCAGCACGACCAAGGGTGCGCGGCGCGCGCGCATCCGGCGCAAAAAGGCTTTTTCCTGTTTCCGCACCAGCGGATGGAGAATGGCCTCGAGCCGCTTGAGCGCCTTGGGCTTGCCGAAGACCAGTTTGCCGAGCTTCGGCCGCGACACGCCTTTGCCTGCCTTCGCTGCGGGAAAGGCACGGACGACCGGTTTCACCGCGGCACCGCCCGGCGCCAACAGCCGATGCACCGCGCGGTCAGCGTCATAGACCGGCACGCCGAGATCGGTGAGCAGCGCCGACGCCGTGCTCTTGCCCATGCCGATGCCGCCGGTGAGGCCGAGAATCTTCATCGTCTCACCGCATCGCTACGAGCACGGCCTGGCGCAACGCCGGCGTCACCTCGGGCATCACGCCGAACCACAGCTCGAAGCCGGGCCGGCCCTGGTGCAGCAGCATGCCGAGCCCGTCGACCACCCGATTGCCGCGCGCTTTCGCCGCTTGCAACAGCGTGGTTTCGAGCGGCGCGTAGACGATATCGTTCACCACCGCGCTTTTGGGCAACCGCGCCAGATCGAGATCGAGCGGCGGATGTCCCGTCATGCCGAGGCTGGTCGTGTTCACGACAAGGTCCGCGTCTTCGAGGCCGCGGTTGCGGTCTTCCCACGGATGAATCCACGCGACGTCCGGCGCGACGGCCTCGCCAAGAGCCTTCGCCCGTTGCAGCGACCGATTGAAAATGAGGATCTCTCGCGCCCCGACGCGCGCCAGCGCATCAACGACAGCGCGCGCCGCGCCGCCGGCGCCGAGCACCGTCGCCCGAGCGCCTTTCGGGTTAAAATCGGGTGCGGCGGCGCGCAGGTTCTCGACGAATCCGAAACCGTCGGTGTTGAAGCCGGCGAGCTTGCCGTTCTCGACGACAACGGTGTTGACCGCGCCGACGCGGCGCGCGGTGTCATCCAGCCGATCCATCAGCACGATCGCCGTTTCTTTCAGCGGTATCGTCAGGTTGCAGCCGCGCCAATCGTCGGATTTGAGCCGCGCCAACGCCTTTGCGAGTTCCTCCGGCCGCACCGGCTCGCGCGTGTATTCCGCGTCGATGGCGTAATACCGCAACCAATAAGAATGCAGCGCCGGCGACAGCGAATGCGCAATCGGCCAGCCCATGACGCAGGCTTTCATCATGGCCGCAGTAGTCCGCTGTCGCGCAGGAAATCGAGGAGCGGCAACAACGGCAGACCGAGAATGGCGAAATGATCGCCTTCGACCGCCGCCATGAGCTGGATGCCGACGCCTTCGAGCTGGTAGGCGCCGACCGACATCAGAACGGCATCGCCGGCGGTGGCGAGATAGGCGTCGAGGAATTCGTCGCTGAAACGTCGCATGGTCAGCGTCGGCTGCTCGAGCGCGTGCCAGATCACGGCGCCGTTCTTGACCAGCACCGCCGCGGTTGCCAGCACGTGGCGTTTGCCGCGCAGGGCAACGAGTTGCGCCCGCGCCGCCGCGCGGTCCAGCGGCTTGTCGAACCATTGCCCGTCGCACACCAGGATCTGATCGGCGCCGAGCACCAAAGCGCCCGGCATCCGGCCGGCGACGCGCTGGGCTTTGGCTTCGGCAAGCTTGACCGCGCAGGCACCGGCATCGTTCCCGTCCGCTTTGCACGCCGCCTTGATCGGCGCTTCGTCGATATCGGCCGGCTCGATCGTCGGCTTGAGGCCGGCGGCGGCGAGTAAGCGTGCGCGCGTCGCGCTTGCCGAGGCCAGCACCAGTTCGGGCGGACTCATGCGTCCTCGCCGCGCCGCCGCGCCAGCAACTTGAGCACCGCAGCCGCGGTTTCTTCGATCGACCGCCGCGTCACGTCGATCACCGGCCATTGCTGTGCGGTGAACAGGCGGCGCGCGTTGGCGACCTCCTGGCGGACCGCCTCGATGTCGACGTAATCGCTGCGATCCTCCTGCTTGAGCTGCACCAGCCGGTTGCGGCGCACCTGGATCAGACGCTCGGGATCGTTGGTCAAGCCGACGACCAACGGTCGCGTCAGGCTGAACAGTTCCAGTGGCGGTTCAGCGCCCGGCACGAGCGCAACATTGGCGGCCTTGATGCCGCGATTGGCGAGATAGATGCAGGTCGGCGTCTTCGACGTGCGCGACACGCCGACCAGGATCACGTCGGCGTCGTTCCAGCCCCAGGCCGATTGCCCGTCATCGTGATTCAAGGCAAAGGTCATGGCGTCGATGCGCTGGAAATATTCGCTGTCGAGCAGGTGCTGCCGGCCGGGCAAGCCGCGTGCCGCGCGGCCGAGATAGGAGCCAAGGGCCACGATCACCGGATCGAGCACCGGAATCGCCGGAACCTGGAGTCTGCGGCAGCCTTCGACCAACGGCGCGCGCAAGGTTTCGTTGACGAGCGTGTAAAGCACGACGCCCGGATTGGCGCCGACGCCGCTGACCACGCGTTCGACCTGAGCCTTGGTGCGGACCATCGACCAGATATGTTCGATCGCCTCGCTGTTCTCGAACTGCACCAGGCAGGCGCGGGCGACTGAATGTACCGTGTCGCCGGTCGAGTCAGACACGAGATGAAGGTGGAAGCGCGTCATCGACGCCAAACCTGGGGACAAGCGGTGGCGTACGTACGG
>JAGXBG010000140.1 GCA_018971215.1 Alphaproteobacteria bacterium | reverse complement strand
ATCGACACCAAGGCGGTGCTCGACCTGTTCGCGCAGGAGCTCGGCACCAACGTGCCGGTGACGCTGGCGCTGTTCCTGCGCGTCACGGCGCTGTTCCGGCTGTTGTCGCAAAGCCCGTCGCTGGCGCGCTTCGCGCTCGAACCCGACGGACCCAACGCGCTGTCGGAAACCGCACTGTTGGCGGCGGCGCGGCTCGACCTGCCGGTGAAGCGCGCCGGCAAGGAAGGCACTGCGGATTTCGATCCGCGCGCCTTCCGCCAGGCGCTGACGCGCGAGTGACTACTCGACCGCCGGCGTGCCGCCGGGTTGCGCCTTGACTTCGCGCAGCAGGAACAGCAGCGGCACCGAGGCGAGCGCGATCACCATGATCAACATGAAGTCGTTGATATAGGCCTGCATCACCGCCTGCCGGTTGATCTCGGCGTCGAGCGCGGCGAGGCCCGCGGTGGTGTGGGTGTTCCAATAGGTCTGGACGTGCGGATTCGACAGCGCGCGGTTGAACGGCGTCATCAGCGCGGCGAAGGATTGGTGGCTGACCTGCATGCCGCGCGCCAGCTCGGTCTCGCAGAACGAGATGCCGATCGAGGCGCCGACGTTGCGGATCAGGCTGTAGATGCCGGCGGCTTCGGTGCGTAAGCGCGCGTCGAGCGTGGTGAAGGCGATGGTCGTCAACGGCACGAACAGGAACCCGAGGCCGAAGCCCTGGACGACACCGGTGACGACGACGGGCCGCCAATCCATCTGCAGGTCGAACTGCGCCATCTGCCAGAGCGAATAGGACGTGACGGCGAAGCCGAAGAGCAGCATCAGGCGCGTATCGACCTTGCCCGACAGGCGGCCGACGACCAGCATGGCGATCATGGTGGCGACGCCGCGCGGCGCCAGCAGCAGGCCGGTCGTCACCACCGGATAATCCATCAGCGTCTGGAGGAACGGCGGCATCAGCGCCAGCGTGCCGTAGAGCACGACGCCGATCACGGCGATGAAGATGCAACCGGCGACGAAGTTGCGGTCCTTCAACAGCGCGCGGTTGAAGAACGGATGGTCGGCCATCATCGTCCACACGACGAACACCCAGAAAGCGGCGACGATCAGGCTGAAATAGATCCGGATCTCGGTCGAGCCGAACCAGTCCTTGAGCTCGCCGCGGTCGAGCATCATCTGCGCCGCGCCGACCGCGACGCTCAGCATCGCAAAGCCGAAGAAATCGAACGGTCGGCCGCGGCTGGTCGGCGTTTCGCGCAAAAAGAACAGCAGCCCGAGGAAGCAGAGAATGCCGACCGGCAGGTTGATGTAGAACACCCAGCGCCAGTTGTAGTTGTCGGTGAGCCAGCCGCCGAGCGTCGGGCCGAGGATGGGGCCGAGCATGATGCCGGCGCCCCAGATCGCCATCGCCTGGCCGTGCTTCTCGCGCGGATTGGAATCGAGCAGCACCGCCTGCGACAGCGGCACCAGCGCGGCGCCGAACATGCCTTGCAGGAGGCGGTCGATCACCATCTGCGTCAGGCTGCCGGCGACGCCGCACATCACCGACGCGACGGTGAAGCCGGTAACCGAGACCAAGAACAGCCGCTTGCGGCCGTAGCGCATCGCGAGCCAGCCGCACAGCGGCGTCGCGATGGCGGCGGCGACGATATAGGAGGTCAGCACCCAGGCGACCTGGTCTTGCGCCACGGCGAAACTGCCCTGCATGTCGGGCAGCGCGACGTTGGCGATCGTCGTGTCGAGCGCCTGCATGATCGTCGCCAGCATGATCGAGACCGTGATCAGGCCGCGATTGGCGACCTCGCCTTCGCCGGCCGGCGCCATCAGCGCGCGATCTCCGCCGGCGGCGTCGGCTTGGTCCAGCCGAAGAGCCGCGAATAGCCGGTCGCGATCTCGACCTCGGCGCTCATGCCGGCGCGCAGCGGGTGGTCGGCGTCGGCATCGTCGATGACGATGCGCAGCGGGACGCGCTGCACCACCTTGACCCAGTTGCCGGTGGCGTTCTGTGCCGGCAGCACCGAGAATTCCGAACCGGTGCCGGGACCAATGCTCTCGACGTGGCCGTGGAAGGTCTTGTCGGGATAGGTGTCGATGGCGACGGTGGCGCTATCGCCGGGCAGGACGTGGGTCAGGTCGGTTTCCTTGAAGTTCGCCTCGACCCAGACCTTGCGGCTGGCGACCAGCGCGAAGGCGGGCTGCGCGACGTTGAGATATTCGCCGACCGGCAGGCTGGAGACGCGCGTCACCACGCCGTCGAGCGGCGCTTTGACCGTGGTGCGCGCCAGATCGAGCTCGGCCTGGGCGAGCGCCGCCTTGGCCTGCAGCACCAGCGGATGCTGTTCGATCTCGGCGTCAAGCGCGCCGGCGGCGTCGCCGGCCGACGGCGGCTTCAGGCTCGCCGCCTGCTGGCGTGCGACGTCGAGCGCGTTGCGCGCCTCGTCGAGCTTCGCCTGCGAGGTGACGTGGCTGGCGAACAATCGCTGCTGGCGGTCGAACTCGCGCTGGCGATAGGCGAGATTGTCGAGCGCCTCGCGCACCTTGAGGCGCGCAGCGGCGAGCTCGGCCTGCGCGTGCGCAACGGCGATGCGATATTGCCGGTCGTCGATCTGGAAGAGCACATCGCCGGCATGGACGAGCTGATTGTCGTGCACGGCGACGGCGACGACGCGGCCGGCGACGTCGGCGCTGACCGTGACCTTGTCGGCCTGAACATAGGAATCGTCGGTCGAGACCGTGCGGCCGGCGGTCACGTAGAGATAAGCCGCGACAAGCAGCACCACGACCGGACCGGCGAGCAGCAGCGGCAGCCGCCACTGCGCGCCGTGATACCGGAACCAGCGGCGCAAGCGCGCCGCGGCGGGTTCGCGGCCGAGCGGCAGCGGTGGGCGTGTATCGGGACTCATGCGCGCGCTCCGACGTCGTCGGCTTGCGGCTCGGCGGCGCCGCGCTCGGACAGGTTGCGGCGCACGTGGATCAAAAGGTCGATCATGCGGTCGCGATCGGCTTGCGAGATGCCGGCGAGCGCCTCGCCGCGCGTCTCGAGGCCGACGACGAGCATGCGTTCGAGCACCGGCTTGGCCTTGGCGGTCATGTAAAGGCGGTGCGCGCGGCGATCGGCGGGATCGGCGCGGCGTTCGACCCAGCCCGCCTGCTCCATGCGGTCGAGCAGCCGCGCCAGCGAGATCGGTTCCATCTCCATCAGCTCGGCGAGCCGCGCCTGGTTCATGCCTTCCTGCATCGACAGGCGGAACAGCACGCTGCATTGCGCGCGCGTCAGGCCGATGGCGCGTGCCTTCTGATCGAAACGCTTGGACAGGAGCCGCGCCGCCTCGTGCAGGACAAAGCCGAAGGCGCGCTCAAAATCATGGGTTTGAGCCATGACCAAAGTATAATAAGCAGGCTTATGATCGGCAAGAAAAGGCCGGCTGCGGCCGGCGCAACCCAGGCCCACCGCTTTTTCAGGGCATCAGGCCGCCGCCGTTGACGTGCAGCACCTGGCCGTTAACCCAACCCGACGCCGGGCCGAGCAGGAACAGGATCGGCCCGACCAGATCGACCGGCTCGGCGACGCGGCCCAGCGGCACCATCCGTGCGTAGTTCTCGTAATCGACGCGCGGCTGGGCGTTGGGTGAATCGGCGGGCCGACCGGTGCCGCCGGTGTGGAAGGCCGTGCGCACGACGCCCGGCGCGAGCGTGTTGGCGCGAATGTTCGGTGCGAGCTCGTGCACCAGCGTCTTGGTGAAATTGGCGACGCCGGCTTTCGACGCGCTGTACGCCGACAGACCCGGCAGCGGCCGCGCGGCGAGACCCGACGCGGTGTTGACGATCGCCGGCGCGCCGCCCGCGTCCGCGGACGCTTTCAAGAGCGGAACCGCGGCGCGGCAACAGAGATAGGTCGTCTTCAAACTGCCGTCGATCGTCGCCTGCCATTCGGCGAGCGACAGTTCGTGAAACGGCACGTGACGGTTCGGAAAGCCGGCGAGATTGACCAGGCCGTCGAGCCGGCCGCCGAAGGTGCTGCCGACGCGTGCGAACGCGGATTCAACCTGCGCTTCGTCGGTGGCGTCGAGCGCGACCGCGAGCTTGACGCCGGCCGGCGGAAATTCATCGAGCGAGCGCGGCAGATCGAGCGCGGCGATGTCGAGGCCTATTTCAATCGCGACGTGCGTCAGCGCGCGACCGATGCCGCCGCACGCGCCGACGACGGCGATGCGTGCGCCCTCGGGCGGCGCCAGGCGCGCGAAATCGATCGCCGCCATCGTCAACCGAACATGACTACTCGGCGGCTTCCAGCACTTCGCGCTGGCCCAATCCCAGGCCCTTGAAGCGGCTGCGATAGAGCAGCGTCAGCGCCAGTGCGGCGACGAAGCCGATGATGCTCGGGATGGTCCACAGCAGGAAGAGCTGGTTGAGCGGCAGATGCTGCGCCACGAAATAGCCGCCGAGGATCGGGCCGACGATCGAGCCGAAGCGGCCGATGCCGAACGCCCAGCCCGAGCCGTTGGAGCGCACCGCCGTCGGATAGATCATGCCCGACGCGGCATTGATGCCGAACTGCAATCCCAGCACCGCGAAGCCGGCGATGAAGGCGCACAGCATCACCATCGTGGTCGACGTCTGCGCGAAGAAGCCGATGCCGGCGATCGCCGGCACCGCCAGTGCGAACAGCACCGTCACCGGCAGGAAACCCTTCTTGTCCATCGGCCGCGCCAGCAACAGGCCGCCCGCGGTGCCGCCAATCTGGATCAGCACGGCGGCGAATTGCGCGTCGGCCGGCGTCAGCACGTGCGTGTTGCGCAGAATGGTGGGCATCCACGCGATCATGAAATAGAAGCCCATCAGGTTCATGCAGAAGCACAGCCACAAAAGCGGCGTGATGTACGCCAGGCCGCCCTTGAACAGTTTGGCCGGCGACAGGCTTTTGGTGGTCTTGCCTTCGTCGGCGATGACGAATTGCGTCGACGCCGAGACCGAGGCCGACGGCGACAGGCGCTTGACCAGCTTTTCGGCGGCGGCGCGCTTGTCGTGCACGACGAGATATTTGAGCGATTCCGGCAGCACGAAATACGCCAGGATCGCGAGCGCGATCGGCAGCACGCCGCCGATGAAATAGATCACCTGCCAGCCATAGGTCGGCGCCAGATAGACCGCGGCGAAGCCGGGGAACGCGCCGCCGAGCGTGACGCCGCAGAACATGATGATGATCAGGGTCGCGCGCACGCGGCGCGGCGCATATTCGGCGTTGAGCGCGATCAGGTTGGGCATCATGCCGCCGATGCCGATGCCGGCGAAGAAGCGCAGGATGCGCAGCGTCTCGAGATCGGTCGCCCAGGCGCAGGCGAGCGTGAAGACGCCGAAGATCAGACTGGACGCCATGGTCGCCGTGCGGCGGCCCATGCCGTCGCCGAGATAGCCCAGGACCGGCGCGCCGAACAGCATGCCGAACAGGCTGGCGCTGATCACCGTGCCCATGAAGATTCCGGGATTGGCGACGTGCCATTCCTTGAGCAGCAGCGGCGCCGACGCCGAAATCGCCGAGATGTCGTAGCCGTCGAAGATGATGATGATGAACGACCAGACGATGACCGACCAGTTGAAGCCGTCGAGCCGGCGGTCGTCGATGATACGGGCGACGTCGATGGTCGATGCCGAAGCCATGGAACTGCCCTCCCCTGGATGGCCGCCTTGCGCCGGCGGTCGCTTGTATTTGGCCGCGATTATCGGCGGCGGGTGCCGCGGCGTCAAATTATGGGATGGCGCCCACGCCGCGCGCTGGCCGGCTGCGCGGCCGGCGGTATATAGTGCGGCGATGCAAATTATCCTGCCGGTTCTGGTCGTCATCGCCATGCTCGCGACCCTCGGCACGCTGCTGGTCGGCGTGTTCTGGATGGCGCGCGGCGGCGATCCCAAGCGCGCCAACGCCATCATGCGCTACCGCATCTGGTTCCAAGGCACGGCGCTGCTGCTGTTCTTCATCTTCATGATGTTGTATCGGCGCTGAGGCGCTGATGGTCCGTCTGACGCGCATCTACACCCGCGGCGGCGACAAGGGACAAACCTCGCTGGTCGACGGCAAGCGCGTGCCGAAGCACGGGCCGCGCGTCGCCGCTTATGGCGCGGTCGACGAGGCCAATGCCGTGATCGGCTTGGCGCGGCTGCAAGCCGCCGACGCGACCGACCGCATGCTCGGCCGCATCCAGAACGATCTGTTCGACGTCGGCGCCGATCTGGCGACGCCGCACACCGGACGCAAGGCCAAGGGCGCGTTGCGCATCGTCGCGGCGCAAACCGCGCGGCTCGAGCGCGAGATCGACGCGCTCAACGCCGAGCTCCAGCCGCTGCAATCGTTCGTGCTGCCGGGCGGCACGCCCCTCGCTGCGGCGCTGCATCTGGCGCGCACCGCTATACGCCGCGCCGAGCGCGCCGTGGCGGCGCTCGCCGCCAAGGAACGGGTCAATCCCGAGGCGCTCAAATATCTCAACCGGCTGTCGGACCATCTCTTCGTGCTGGCGCGGCACGCCAACCGTAAAGGCCGCGCCGACGTCTTGTGGAAACCGGGCGCCAACAGCTAGGCGGACGCGGCGCCGCGGCAGGTTTCGCCGCGTGAAATTTGCGTTACGAACCGCTTGCCATCGCTTTGTGCGCGTGCACAAATCATCCCGCATTGCAGCATGGCAAGCGGGAAGCCTCGTTCATGAAGGTTCTGGTCGCCGTCAAGCGGGTGATCGACTTCAACGTCAAGATCCGCGTCAAGGCCGACGGCAGCGGCGTCGAGACGGCGAACGTCAAGATGTCGATGAATCCGTTCGACGAGATCGC
>JAGXBG010000139.1 GCA_018971215.1 Alphaproteobacteria bacterium | reverse complement strand
TCCTGCGCGACGATCCGGCGTTCGATCTACGGCTCATACTGACGGGGCAGCACCTTGTGAAGTCCGCGGGCGACACGGCGGCGCAGGTGCGCCGCGACGGGTTCGCGATCGCCGCCGAGGTGGATATGAAACTCGACGGCGATGATGCGACGGCCGTGACGGGTGCGGCCGGCCGTCTGCTCGGAGACATGGGCGGCGTACTCGCGCAGCTTGCGCCCGACCTCGTCCTGCTGCTCGGCGATCGTTACGAGATTGCTTGTTGCGCGATCGCGGCGACTATCGCGCGCGTGCCGATAGCACATATCGCTGGCGGCGACGTGACGGAGGGAGCGTTCGACGACGCCTTCCGCCACGCGATCACCAAGATGGCGCATCTCCATTTCGTAACCAATGAGGCGGCGGCGCGGCGCGTGCGCCAGCTGGGCGAGGCCGCCGACCGCGTCCACGTCGTGGGAAGCCCCGGACTCGATCTGATCCGCACGACGCTGGTGCCGTCGCGCGAGGCGTTTTTCGCTTCGGTCGGTCTCGCGCCCGGCGCCGTCAATATCCTCGCGACCTTTCATCCGGTGACTTTGGCCGCCGACAGCGTAGCGCAACTCGATGAAGTGCTGGCGGCGTTGGCCGCGCGCGACGGAGCAACGATCCTGTTTACCGGCGCGAACGCCGATCCCGACGCCCGGCGGATCGAGGAGCGGATTCGCAGTTTCGTTGCGCGTCGCTCGGCGGCGCAGCTTGTTCCTTCGCTCGGGCCGACGGGCTATTTCGCAGCGCTGACGTACATGGACGTGGTCGTCGGCAATTCGTCGAGTGGGCTTTATGAGGCGCCCAGTTTCGGCATCCCGACGGTCAATATCGGCGACCGGCAGACGGGCCGCCCCCGTGCGGAATCGGTGTTCGACTGTCCGCCGCGGCGCGATGCCATCGGCGCGGCGATCACGCGCGCGCTCGAGCGCGGTCGCAAGCCGACCGCCAACCCCTACGGCGACGGCCATGCCGCCGAACGGATTGTCGCCGTACTCAAGTCGCTGGACGACCCGCGCGCGTTGCTCGGCAAGCGCTTCGCGGAGCTTGCCGTCGCATGACTGACCGCGTCGAGATCGTCGCCGAGGCCGGCGTCAATCACGACGGCTCTGTCGACGACGCGCTGCGTCTAGTTGACGCCGCCGCCGATACCGGCGCGGATTACGTCAAATTCCAGACGTTCGCGGCCGATGCCGTCGCGTCTGCGCGCGCCGACAAGGCAGCCTATCAAAAGCAAACGACCGTCGCCGCTGAATCCCAGCGCGACATGCTGAGACGGCTCGAACTGCCGCGATCAGCCTATCCGGCGCTGCTGGCGCGGGCCCAGCAACGCGGCATCGGTTTCATGTCGACACCCTTCGATCCCGCTTCGCTCGATTTTCTCCTGCACGAGCTCCGGCTGCCGCGGATCAAGGTTGGTTCGGGCGACCTGACGAACGCACCTATGCTGTTCGACATTGGGCGGGTCGGGCGGCCGGTGATCCTGTCGACGGGGATGGCGACGCTCGACGAAGTTCAGGAGGCGCTTTCGGTTTTGGCGTTTGGCTACGCCGGAAAAAGCGGAGTGCCGTCACGCGCGGCCTTTGCCGCGGCGTGGCAGGAGTCGTCCGTGCGTGCCGCGTTGACCGGCAAGGTCACGCTTCTGCACTGTACGACCGAGTATCCGGCGCCTTTTGAATCCGCCAATCTCCGGGCTATGGGCACGCTTGCGGACGCTTTTGGTTTGCCGGTTGGCTATTCCGACCACACGCTGGGCATCGAAACCGCGGTCGCGGCAGCGGCGCGCGGCGCCGTCATGCTGGAAAAGCATCTGACGCTCGATCGCACACGGTCGGGCCCCGATCATGCGGCGTCGCTCGAGCCGGCCGAGTTTCAGGCGATGGTGGCGGCGGTCCGGCACGTCGAAGGCGCTCTCGGCGATGGAAAAAAGCGGCCGCAAGCAGCCGAGATGGCGAACATCCCGATCGCCCGACGGGCGCTGGTTGCCGCGCGCGCGATCGCTGCGGGTGAAACCTTTTCACGCGAGAATCTTGCGGTGAAGCGGCCGGGAACCGGCCTGCCGCCGATTGCACTATGGGACATGATCGGCAAAACGGCCCGGCGCGCCTATAACGTCGACGACGTCATCGAACCATGACCCCAGCCATAATCGAAACCATTGGCGGCCCGTAACGGCATGAAAAACATCCGTGACATCTTCGTCACCCGCGATGCGCCGATTCTCTCGGCAATGCAGCACCTGGAAAAGGGTGCGGCCCAGATCGTGCTCGTGGTCGACGCCGCCGACCGGTTGCTCGGCACGGTAACCGACGGCGACGTGCGCCGCGCGTTGCTGCGGGGCGTCGGCCTCGATCGGTCGGTTGCCGAGGCGATGAACCGCACGCCTGTGACCGCGCGGTTGGGCACCACGCAGGAAGAAGCGATTGCCCTGATGCGCGAACGGGCGATCCATCAGCTGCCGATCGTTGACGGCGAGAAGGTCGTCGGCCTCATCACCTTCGACGAGGCGTTGCGCGCCCTGCGCGAGGAGACGCTCGTCGTGCTGATTGCCGGCGGGCTCGGCAGCCGGCTGCGCCCGTTGACCGAAGAAACCCCGAAACCCTTGCTCGCGGTCGGCGGCAAGCCGCTACTCGAAATCACCATCGCGAATTTGGCGCGTCAGGGATTCGCTCGGTTTTTCATCGCCGTCAATTACAAGGCGGATATGTTCCGCGCCCATTTCGCTGACGGCCGGTCGCTCGGCGTCGAAATCGGCTATCTCCAGGAGAACGAGAGCCTGGGAACGGCGGGGGCCTTGCGTCTGCTGCCCGAACGGCCTGCAGCACCTTTGCTGGTCATGAACGGCGATGTGCTCACCAATCTCGACGCGCGGCAGCTGCTGCTGTTCCACCGCGAGCAAAGCGTTGCCGCAACCATGTGTGTGCGTGAATACGAATGGCGCATTCCGTACGGCGTAGTGCGGATCGACCGTGGGCGGCTGGCCGAGTTCGAAGAGAAACCGACGCGGAAAGAATTCGTCAATGCCGGCATCTATGCTCTGTCGCCCGAAGCGCTTGACCAGATTCCACCGTCGGGGCCGATCGACATGCCCGACCTGTTCCGTCGCGTCGCGTTGAATCGCGGACCCGCCGCCGTCTATCCATTACGCGAATACTGGATCGATATAGGCCACCTTGACGATCTCCAGCGTGCGCAGGGCGACGCCCACATCTTTCGATGACCTTGCGCTGCCTCGTCGTCGGCTATGGCTCGATCGGCGCGCGCCACGCGGCCGTGCTCGAGAGGCTGGGACACGCCGTGTCAATTGTGAGCCGCCGCGATATCGGCGGCGGCCGGCCGGTGTTCCGCTCGCTGGGCGATGCACTTGACGCCGGTTCGTTCGATCACGTCGTGGTTGCGGTCGAGACGGCCGGACATGCGGCGGTCCTTGCCGAATTGGCGGCGCGCAATCACACGGGCTTCGTGCTTGTCGAAAAGCCGTTGTTCGCGGCGCCGGCCGCGCTGCCGCGCAACGGCTTTCGTCGTGCCGGCGTGAATTACAATTTGCGGTTTCATCCGGCGGTTCGGACGCTGCGGACGGCACTCGCCGGCCGGCCTGCCGAAATCGCTGATTTCCACGTCGGCCAATGGCTTGGAGATTGGCGGCCCGGGCGCGACACGGCGGCGACCTATTCGGCGTCGCGCGCAGGCGGCGGCGGGGTGCTGCGTGATCTGAGCCATGAGCTCGACCTCGCGACCTGGCTTTTCGGGCCCGCCCGTGTGGTCGCGGCGCTGGGCGGCCGCGTGGGAACGGTTACCGTCGATGCCGACGACGGCTGGGGCGTGGTCATGTCTTGCACACGCTGCCCCGTGGTCACTTTGCACCTCAATTCGCTCGATCGCCGCAGCCGCCGGCAAATCGCGATTCAGACTGAGGGTGAAACGCTGGCTGCGGATCTGGTCAACGGTACCGTCGAGATCGGATCGACGAGCGAGCGGATCGCGGTCGAGCGTGATGCAACCATCGCGGCCGTACACCAGGCGCTGATCGACGGCGCGCCCGAGGTTTGCAGTCTTGAGGAGGGCGCGCGCGTGGTCGGGCTGATCGCGGCAATCGAACGATCGGCGCACGAGCGGAAATTCATCGAGGTTCCGGCATGAAACGGCTCTGCACCATTTGTGCGCGCGGCAGCTCCAAGGGGCTGCCGAACAAAAATCTGCGGCCGTTGTTCGGCAAGCCGCTGCTCGTCCATTCGATCGAACAGGCGCGGCAAGCCGGCGTATTCGAACGCAGCGCCGTATCGGCGGATTCACCGGCGATTCTCGAAACCGCCAGGGTCGCGGGTGCGGACGACCTAATCGAGCGGCCGGCGGAACTGGCGACTGATGTGGCGGCCAAGGTGCCGGTCATTCGCCATGCGCTCGCGACCGTCGAGCAGCGCCACGGCAAAGCATTCGACACGCTGGTCGATCTCGATGCGACGTCGCCGTTGCGCCTGCCGGACGACATCCGCGGCGTCGTGCGGTTGTTGGAAGACAGCGGTGCCGCGTCGGCGATCACCGGGACGCCGTCGCATCGCTCGCCATATTTCAATCTGGTCGAAGTCGGCGGTGACGGTCGGGTCAGCGTGGCCAAGACGCCGCCGTCCGGCGTGGTCCGCCGGCAGGACGCGCCGCCGAGCTTCGACATGAACGCATCGATCTACGCCTGGAACGCGGCGAAATTCCGAGCCGATCCCAAGGTGTTCTATCCGGATACGCGGCTCTATGAGATGCCGGCCGAGCGCTCGCACGACATCGACAGCGCGCTCGATTTCGAGATCGTCGAATTTCTGCTCCGGCGCCGCGTGGGCGCCGCCGTCGGCCGGCGCTTCGATCTCGCCAACAAAGTCGCTGTGGTCACCGGCGGAGCCGGTATTCTCGGGCCGCATTTCGCCCGCGGCTTGGCCGAGCACGGCGCTACGGTCGCGCTGATCGATCTCGATCCGAAGGCGGTCGCCGAGCAGGCCGAAACGATCGCGGCGGCGACCGGCGCGCGCACGCTCGGCCTAGTCTGCGACATCACGGACGCCAAGCGGCTCAAGGCCACGATCGACCGGATCGAAGCCGAACTCGGCGCGATCGATATACTGCACAACAACGCGGCCACCAAGACCAAGGACCTCGCGGCATTTTTCGCGCCGGTGGAGGAGTACGCACTGGCGACGTGGCGCGAAGTCATGGCGGTCAATCTCGACGCCATGTTCCTGGTCGCACAGGAGGTCGGCAAACGCATGGTCGGCCGCCGCCGCGGTTCGATCGTCCAGACAGCGTCGATCTACGGGCTCCTCGGTCCGGACCAGCGCATCTACGAAGGCTCGGAATACATGGGTCGCGCCATCAACACGCCGCCGGTCTATGCCGCGTCGAAGGCGGGGGTGATCGGCCTCACGCGCTACCTCGCGACTTTGTGGGCGCCGGCGCAGGTACGCGTTAACACGCTAGTTCCAGGCGGCGTCGCCAGCGGCCAGAACGAAACCTTCCACAAGCGTTACAGCGCCCGCGTGCCGCTCGGCCGCATGGCGGCGGCGGAAGAAATGGTCGGCGCGTTGGTGTTCTTGGCTTCCGACGCGGCGAGCTACGTCACCGGACAAACGCTGGCCGTCGATGGGGGCTTGAGCGCTTGGTAACGGCGGAGCAAGCAACCGTGACCGGTCCGGAAGCGAAGGCCGAAGACTCCGCAGCCCGGTGGTGCGTTCTCGGCATGATGGCGCTCACGCTGGCCGTGAACGTGCCTATGTTCATATGCAACACGGTGTTCGGCGACGACTGGGCGTGGGTCTGGGTCCATCATTGGCAGGGGGTGGGCGCGGTTCAGCGCTACCTGTCCATGATTGCACACCCGGGTTTCGGGCCGCTGATCGACCTGCCGTTTTTGATCGCTGGCGATGCGCCCGGACGCGCCGCCCGCACCATGGCCGTGGTCTTTCATCTGGCCAACGGCTGGATGCTGTGGCGGATTTTTCATGGAGGCAAAGGCCTCGCGGTATTTGCTGCCGGCATCGCGATCCTTTATCTGGCGTCGCCGTTCCTGGGTGGTAATCGGGCGACGCTGTCGCATGCCCAGTACGATGTTTTCATTTTCTGCTATCTGGCGTCGATCCGCATCAGCGGTCGGCGCAGTTTCGTGGCCGCGATCGCCGCGATTCTGTGTCAGGCGATGGGGCTATCGATCGAGACACTGGCGCCGCTCGAAATCATCCGCTGGTGGTATCTGCGCCAGCGCGGCGAGGCGCTGCGGACAATTGCATGGCGCAGCGCGCCGTACGCCGCGATTGTCGTCGCGCTGTTGGTGGCGCGGCTGACGTTCTTCGTTCCACATGGCTATGCGACTGGCCGCAATGCCGTCGAGCCGCTCGTCATCGGTACGGTGCTGCACGGGATCGTGACGCATCTGCATTATTACGTACTGGCGATGGAACCGCTGAAATTCGTGCCCAAGCTCTTCGGGTATGACAGCGCCGTCATCGTCGCGGCGCTCATCGTTGCGTCCTTGGCGGTTGGTTTCGCGGCGTATCGGGCGCGGGCCGCGGCCCTGCCAGCGCGCCGGCTTATCGGCCTTTTCGCCTTGGGTGGCGCCGTTTTATTCGCTGGGATGGCGCCCTATGTCGCGGCCGGCCGGCCGCCAGTCTGGACAGGGTTTTATTCGCGGCTCGCTGTCATGTCGCAGTTCGGCATTTTCATCCTTGGCGCCGCGGTATTGGCGGCGTTGCCCGGTCGCGTGGCGCGTGGCGTCGCGATTGCCGTGATCGTTTTCCTGTTCTCGGCGATGGAGT
>JAGXBG010000138.1 GCA_018971215.1 Alphaproteobacteria bacterium | reverse complement strand
CGCGCGGCGATGCGATCGTCCGTGCCGGGAACGTTAAAACCCACGCCGGTCGTGAATTCGATCGGCCCGATGTATTTGGTTCCGCGATTGTCGACGGAGACCGACCCGTCAATCTCCTTCTGCTGAGCGATGACCGTCAGTGATGCCCCACCCGCGACCGTGGGCGATGGAGCGAGTACGGCGCGTCCTGTAACGCCGGACAAATCGTTGATGAGCAGCATATAGCGCTCGAGCACCGACGCCCGCAGCGGCCGCGATTGCATGATCTGATGCCCAAAGGCATCGATGTTCGAGCTCTCATACCCCTGGAAATGGATCTCGCTAACATAGCCCTCGACCACGTCGATGCGTGCAACTTTATCGATCCGCTGCGCCGGCACGAGCGCGCGCGAGAGGATATATCCATCTGCGCGATACTTGGCGGTGATCTCATCGGCCAAGCGATAGAGATCGACCAGCGTGATTTGACGATCAAGATAGGGCTTGGTCAGCGGCGCGAAATCGGCCGCTGAATAGACGGTCGCACCGGCAACCTGGATGTTTTCCAGCGTCATCTTGACGTTTTCGGCGCCCGGCGGCGGTGCATTGGGGGGCGGCGTCTGGACTGAGATCGGGGGCTTTACCGGCGCCGGTCCCGGCGCTGGTTTAAATTGTTGCTGCGTCTGGCCGGGCTGGACCGAAGGGGGGATGACCTGCGCCGCGGCTATGCCGATAGATGCACCCCAGATCGCTGCCGCAATCGTTATCGACCGCACGGGCCGAAGCAGCCGGAAGCCATATTGAGTCACGTTATCCCCCCACGTTGCAGATCAACGTGTCTGGAGCGACCGTAAAGTTGATTGGTTACCAAGTCCAGTCCTGGCCTGCAGAGGGCCGTGATCTGCGGCCTCGGCGCGATGAACGCGCCCAAAACGAACACAGCCGAGCAAACAACCTGGGCCGGAAACGCAAGGAAATAAGCGGGTTTTAGAGCCATCTTTCACCGTTCGTTAATGCGGATCTGATCTAGTTGCCGATAAGCAACGGTGGATGGCTTTCTGCGGCCGCCACCTCACGAAACAGCAAACCCGGGGCGACCCGGGGACGCAAAGCCTCCGGTCTCACTGAGATAGCGGGGTTCCCGAATGAGGTAGGGCGATGTCGATCTGCGCGCATCTGTGCCGGTTGGGCACACTTTCAATCGCAGCAACGCTTCTTTTCGCCTGCAGCAAGACGATTAATCTCAGTCAGCAGGTTGCCCCCCTGGCGCCAGCGCCACAAAGCATTACGTCGCTTAACGATTCTTCGACTGCAACCCGCATCGTGCGGTCGCCTGATAACAACGCCGAAAATTACACATCACCCGAAACGCAGGCGGTTCCCCTGCAGGCGGAGATTCCGTCATCGATCGCATCCGCACTGGCTGCCGGAATTAATGCCGACTTGCGTGGCATCGAAGGTGCGACGCCGTCGGTCGTCGCATCGGCGAGCGTTGGCTCGGCCGAACTCTTCGGCGAATCAGCCACATATTCAAATCAGCCGTTCCAACGGTGGCTGGGCGTGCTAACGCGTTTCAACGCGCAGCAGACAGATCCGCAATACGCTTGTGCACCGGATAAGCGACAAACGTGTGCCCTCACATGGTGGAACAGCTTCATTGCCAAACTCCGAGCGTTGCCACTCCGCGAGCGCGTTACGGTCGTCAACGACGTGCTCAACCGCGTTCCCTACGTGCCTGGTGAAAGCAATTGGGGCGATGCAGGTTATTGGGAGACCCCTCTCGAATTCCTGACGCATGCAGGCCAGTGCCAGGATTACGCGAACGCCAAATATCTGGCGCTCGCCGGATCGGGTGTTCCGGATTCGCTGATGCGTTTCGTTGTTGTCCGCGATCGGCAGCAGGCGCTCGATCACGCGGTTCTGGTTGTCTATGTCAGTGGCGAGCCACTCGTGCTCGACAATCAAAACACCGCGGTGTTACCCGCTGACCAAATTGACCGCTATGCGCCCTATTACGCCCTCAACATGAAGGGAGCGTGGACCTATCCGCAACCGGTGCCACCGGTGGTCCTAGCTGGCCAAATTCCTGCCTTTCCACATCCTACATTTGCACTGGCGCGGTATTAGCCGCCAAACTACCTGCATTCGGCTCGACGCATGAGTTCAGTCGAGCTTTTTTGCCGAGCGCCTAACGACCAAATTGCGAATCCCGGCAATAAAAATGAAGGCGACCGGAGCTGGCAACAGGGACGTGACGGCAACAAGAGTCGCCCGCAATACGCCGGATTCCAGAAAAAACGTGATGCGTTCCCAGTCGTGGGTTCCCCAATACCAATCGGACAACCAAATCGCCACGAGCTGAACGACCAATCCATAAAGACCGGATCGTATCAGGCTCCACTTGCGCTTAGGCATGGCATGATCTCCGCAAGCTCGTGCATCGCTATGCTCCGTCCCACACAAGCGACCTGAATTGTGCGGCGTTGTAGCCGGTGCCGTTCATTCCCTGAAATTGCCCTGGTCTTGATCGAATCTCATCCAAATCATAATACCAGAACCTTTATCTAAGCCCTAGATGGATGGGGATTATGATTTATTGTTGGAACGACTTTCGTTCGTTCCGTCGACTTGTCGGTATTATTGGCGTGCCAACAAGGCTGTTCGACAATTATTGGTTGTGTTCTGGTTAAATAGCCTATGTCCGGGAACTCCTGCCCTACCCCCGCAGGCTTGACGAACTAGGCGACCGATCTTACTTTTTTTCATGTGGTCACCTAACGCGGTGGACTTCTGAAGGGGTCCGGTCATGGCCAATCCCTTGCCAAGCCAGTTACAAAGCATCGAGACATTGCGGGCGCGTGAGGAAATGGAGCGCGCCGAGAAGGAGCGTGGCGAGCGTCGGATTCATAGTCGCGCGATCGGTCGATGGGCGGCGACGCTTTCTACTCCTGAAGAAACGCTTCGCTGCTTTGTAACGGATTTGTCGTTCACCGGCGCGCGACTGCAACTGGTCGCTCAGTTTTATCGGCTTCAGGAGGTGCGCTTCGAACTCGACGGAAGTACGCCACTTAATGCTGAAGTGATGTGGCGAACGCGGAGCAATGTTGGAATTCGCTTTACGGATGACGAGTCGCACATCAAAGAAACAATCGAGCCGTTGTTGGCGTCGGCTACTTTGAAAGCATAATTTGGATTCTCAACCGCCGACGGGGCAGGCGCTGGATTGGGGCGGGGCGTCGGCGGAAGTGTACTCTCCCTGATTTCCAGCAGCATTGGCTACCTGCGATGCGCGGACATTGGGTGTTCAAAACGTAGAAACGCCGCATGGCTCAAAGCGTTTTTGCAATTTCAAGGTCAATTTGTTTTGCGGCAGCGATGTCCGTCTCCCCGCAACTGCATTGTTACACTTGAGGTTTTTTGCCACTCCGCGGCCGAAAAGCGATGAGGCCAACTGGGGATCGGCCTTTAACGCAGCACTCAGCTCGGTTCGATGAGGTTCGCAAACATGGCCGTGCGCGCAAGTCCCGTTGGTACTGACGTAAAAGACATCAAAATCGAAATTCCATGACGTCCTCCCGTCTGCAGAAAATATTTCGACGGCGTACGGCACTTTATCACCACGACCGCCGAAACGCTTTTCCGCAGCGACCCTAGGGACAGTAGTTTCGACCCAGTGTCATAGCAGCAGTGACAATGATAACGACCGCAAGCGCCAACATGACGCTGACCTCCGCCGTGGTCATGCCCGATTCAGTTCGAATTAGCCTGATAAGTGATGCCATGATTTAATTCTCCTTCAAAATTGAAAGGCGGCATGATTCATATCTGTGGCGGATTAAGAGAGCCTTAAAGTTACTTTCTATTAATCAAGCTCTGGCGCGGTGCATTCGGAAGAAAAAATTTCGTGGCGCTGCGCGGTTGTTCAACTGCCGGAGTTGACCGACGCGCAAGGGCCTATTGCGGTTTAAGCGATTTGATCATTTGGGTTGTAGACCGGGACATTCGTCGACGTTCTGCTTCGGTTTGCGTCTTCACAAGACGGCGTTACCCGATGTTTGCCTGCTTAATTCCAACTTAACGAACCGAGAACTACCCTGGCTGACGGACCGTACGCCGTTGATGATTTGAAATCGTGAGACATCATGAGCGAGCTAAAACAAAAAAGAAAAATCCGCGAAACGCATTTATCCCGTCTTACTTTGCGCCGAAGACAGTTGCGGTGTAACGGCACACTGCAAACCTCGAGCGGCTCCTATTGGTGCACCGTTAACAATATTTCTGTGGGCGGCGCCCATCTGTCGCTCGACGAACCAGTTGACATCAGCGGTAAGGTTAGCCTGATGGTCGCCGGCTTCGGTACTTTCCGCGGCGATATCGTTTGGCGAGATGGCACACATTGCGGAATGCGATTCGTCGGAGGTCAACGTGTGCCGATGGTAAGCCCAATGGCACACGAAAATTGGCGGTCCACCTGAGGCTATTGTAGATACCCGTCCGCTCACCCTAACTATCGGCGAAACGTTACTTCGGACCGGCCTGAACGGTTCAACCTTCCTGTCAGCTAAGCTTGACCCAATCTTGACTGGCGCAATCTACGGTTTTACGCAGCCCGTTGCGTAAATGCCTCGGACATGGTCGCACCGACCAGATGCGCGCTCGGCGCGATGACGACGCCGACGTCCCGCAGCGCCTTGATCTTGCTGTCGGCATCGTCGGACGGCCGTGCGGTCAGGGCGCCGGCATGGCCCATGCGACATTGCGGCGGCGCCGCGCGACCGACGATCAACGCCACGACCGGCTTCTTCAGGCCGGCCTCGCGGATGTAACGCGCCGCCTCCTGTTCCTCGGTGCCGCCGATCTCGCCGACCAGGACCGCGCCCTGGGTTTCCGGATCCTTGAAGAACAGGTCGAGACATTCGACAAAACCAATGCCGTGGACCGGATCGCCACCGATACCGATCGTCGTCGACTGGCCGAGACCGGCGGCGGTGAGCTGACTGACGACTTCGCTGGTGAGCGAGGCCGAGCGCGAGGCGACGCCGATCGGACCGCGCCGGGCGCGATCCGTCGCCATCACGCCGATTTTGCAGACCTCGGGCGCCAGCACGCCTTGCGAATTCGGACCAATCAACCGCGTGCGCGAGCCGACCAGCGCCTCGCGGACGCGCACCATGTCGAGCACGGGCACGCGCTCGGTGACGACGACGACCAGCGGCATTTCCGCTTCGATCGCCTCGAGCATCGCGCGGCCGGCGTTTGCCGGCGGCACGAAGACGATGCTGGCGTTGGCGCCTGTCGCCGTTTTCGCTTCGGCGACCGTATTAAAAACCGGTACCCCAATATGGGTCGTGCCGCCTTTGCCCGGCGTGACGCCGGCGACGACATTGGTGCCGTACTGAATCATGCGATCGGTGTGATAGGTGCCGGCCCAGCCGGTCATGCCCTGGCACAGCAGCCGCGTCTCTTTGTCGATCAGGGCCGCCATCAAGCCTTCCCCTGCGCGATCGCCGTAGCGCGCGTCGCCGCCTGCCACATGTCGGTGCATTCGGTCTTCGGCAAGTTGAAATTCGCCAGCCGCATGCGCGCGAAATTCTCGTTGTTGCCGGTGATGCGCAACACCATCGGCATCACGCGGCCGCTCTTGCGGAAGGCGATGGCGAGACCGTCGACCACCGTGTCGCACGCCTGCATGCCGCCGCCATAGACGTTGACCAACAGGACTTTGGCGCGCGGATTGTCCAAAATCATGCCCACGCCGTGCGCGATATCGAGGCTCTTCGCGGTCGTGCGGATGTCCATGAAATTCGCCGGCACGCCGCCGGCCGCGTGCACCATGTCGAGGGTCGCCAGGCCCAAACCGGCGCCGTTCACGACGATGCCGATATTGCCGTCCATCTGCACGTAGTTGATCTGATGGCGTTGCGCCTGGAGCTGGATCAGGTCGACCTCGTCCTCGCTCCGCAGCTGCGCCGTCTCGGCATGGCGGAAGACGGCGTTGTCGTCGATCACGATCTTGGCGTCGGCCGCGATCAACGCGCCGGCTTCCGTCCGGATCAGCGGATTGATTTCGATCAGCGACGCATCAAGTTCGACGAAGGCATGATGCAGCCGGCGGATCAATTCGCCGAATTTGTCCGCGATTTCGCCGGTCAGGCCGAGCCGGCGGCAGACATCGGCGATATCGCCCGCCCGCCGCTCGCCACCGATGCCTAGCGTCACGGTCGGGAAATCCGGCGCGCCGGCGGCGAGATGCTGCTCGATGTCGGGCCGATGGGCGCCGGCGACCACGACGATTGCGCCGACGGCCGGATCGACGCGCAGCGCCACGTAGAATTCCTGCGCGGCGACGATGCCGGCTTCGACCAGGACGCGTTTCACGACATAGCCGGCCGGGCCGGTCTGCGACGTCACCAGCTTGCGGCCGAGCAATTCGGCCGCCGCCGCCCGCGCGCCCGACGGCGAATGCACTGCGCGCACGCCGCCTGCGGCGGCGCGGCTGCCGGCGAGGATTTGTGCTTTGACGAAGAGGGCGTCCGATCCGATCTGGCGCGCCGCCGCCGCGGCTTCGTCGGGCGTCAGCGCGATTTGGCCCGGAGGAGTGTCGACCCGATAACGACGCAGGAGGTCCTTGGCTTGGAATTCGTGCAGCTGCATGCGTGCTCCTTCCCGGCGTCGTCTTCGGCTTCTAGCGCTCCTTCATCGGCCGTTCAGGCACCCACGACGTTGGACGGCTGGCCCGCGTGGAAATTCTCGATATGGCCCACGACCTGGTTCCACAGCACCTGCATCGCCTCGTCGCTGGCCCAGCTGACGTGCGGCGTCACGATGACATTCGGCCGGCCGAGGATCGCGTTG
>JAGXBG010000137.1 GCA_018971215.1 Alphaproteobacteria bacterium | reverse complement strand
TTGAGAAGAAGTAGCGTCTAGCCGGCGAGCTTCTTTTTCAGCAGCTCGTTGACCAGAGCCGGATTGGCTTTACCCTGGGTCGCCCTCATCACCTGGCCGACGAAGTAAGCAAGCAGCTTTTCCTTGCCGGCGCGATAGTCGGCGACCTTATCCGGTTCCTTCACCAACACCGCGTCGATCGCCGTTTCGATCGCGCTGGTGTCTGTAACCTGCGTCAGGCCTTTTTCGGCGACAAATACTTCAGCCGACTGCTTTGAGTCGGCAATTCCTTCTAGCACCTCTTTCAACATTCGGCCGGAGATCACGTTTTTCTGCTGAAGAATGAGAACGCCGGGTACGTCGTTCGTGCTGATGAATTGAGCAGGACTAACTCCTCGCTCGCCAGCGATAAACGAAACAATGTTTATTACCGTGTTAGCCGTTGCAGACGCCGAGATTGATACCCGTTTGCTGACTTTGCCTTGCAATTCTTCAAATGCATCTGCTGTTTCTTTCTCAGCGACGAGCGTCGCTGCTTGATCACCCGACAGACCGTAGTCACGCATGAAGCGCGCCTTTTTGACATCGGGCAGCTCGGGCAAGTCGGCCCTGAGCTTCGCCAGCCACGCCGGATCGAGCGTCACCGGCAGCAGGTCGGGATCGGGAAAATAACGGTAGTCGTGCGATTCCTCCTTGCTGCGCATCGAGCGCGTCACGCCCTTGCCGCTGTCGAACAACCTGGTTTCCTGTACGACGGCGCCGCCTTCTTCGATCACCTCGATCTGACGCTGTGCTTCGTATTCGATCGCCTGCATGACGAAGCGGATCGAGTTCACGTTCTTGATCTCGCAACGCGTGCCGAGCGCGCCGCCGGGCTTGCGCACCGAGACGTTGCAGTCGCAACGCAGATTGCCCTCTTCCATGTTGGCGTCGCAGGTGCCGAGATAGCGCAGGATCGCGCGCAGCTTGCGCAGATAGGCGCCGGCTTCCTCGGCGCTGCGCAAATCGGGCTCCGAGACGATCTCCATCAACGCGACGCCAGCACGATTGAGATCGACATAGGTCTTGGTTGGATGCTGGTCGTGTAGGCTCTTGCCGGCATCCTGCTCGAGATGGAGGCGGGTGATGCCGATTTCGCGCACCGTGCCGTCTGGCATGTCGAGCACGAGCTTGCCCTTGCCGACGATCGGCCGGGAGAATTGCGAGATCTGATAGCCGGCCGGAAGATCGGGATAGAAATAGTTCTTCCGGTCGAAAACCGATTGCAGATTGATTTGCGCGTCGAGGCCGAGGCCGGTCTTGACCGCCTGCTCGACGCAGAAGCGATTGAGCACCGGCAGCATGCCGGGAAATGCGGCGTCGACCGTCGAGACCTGGGTGTTCGGCTCGGCGCCGAAATCGGTCGCCGCGCCGGAAAACAGCTTGGCGTTGGAAATGACCTGGGCATGGACCTCGAGGCCGATCACGACCTCCCAGTCGCCGGTATGGCCTTTGATCAGGTTGCTCATGGCGCGCCCGCCACGAACGCCGGCACCGCGTCGAACTTGGCGGCGTCTTCGAGCACCGCTGCGACGCGCAGCACGGTCTCTTCGTCGAACGCCTTGCCGATCACCTGCAACCCCAGCGGCAGGCCTTCCGCCGACAGGCCTGCCGGCACCGAGATACCCGGCAGACCCGCAAGGTTGACCGGCACGGTGAAGACGTCGTTGAGATACATGGCAATCGGATCGTCCATCTTCTCGCCGATGGCGAAGGCCGCCGAGGGCGCGGTCGGCGTCAGCATGGCGTCGCAGCTCTTGAACGCCTCATCGAAGTCGCGCGCGATCAGCGCCCGCACCTTCTGCGCCTTGAGATAATAGGCATCGTAGTAACCCGCCGACAGCACGTAGGTGCCAATCAGCACGCGGCGGCGGACTTCGGCGCCGAAGCCCTGGCCGCGCGTGTTCTCGTAGAGCTCCTCGAGCGTCTCGCCCGGCACGCGCAAGCCGAAGCGCACGCCGTCGTAGCGCGCCAAGTTCGACGAGGCCTCGGCCGGCGCGATGATGTAATAAGTTGCGAGCGCGTATTGCGTCATCTTCAGGCTGATGTCGACCGTGGTTGCGCCAGCGGCTTTGACCCATTCGATGCCGCGGCGCCACAACGCCTCGATCTCCGTCGGCATGCCGTCGAGCCGATATTCCTTGGGAATGCCGATGCGCATCCCTTTGATCGATTGGCCGACCGCGGCTTCGAAATTCGGCGCCGGCAGTAGCGCGGACGTTGCGTCCTTCGGATCGTGGCCGGCCATCGCCTGGAGCATGATCGCCGCATCGCGCACGTCACGTGTCATCGGACCGGCCTGATCGAGCGACGAGGCAAAGGCGACGATGCCCCAGCGCGAACAACGGCCGTACGTCGGCTTTAGCCCGACGATGCCGCAGAAGCTCGCTGGCTGGCGGATCGAGCCACCGGTGTCGGTGCCGATCGCCGCGAGCGCCGCACGCGCCGCCACCGCGGCTGCGGAACCGCCCGACGAGCCGCCAGGTACCAGCGGCCGGTTGTCGCCACGGCGGCGCCACGGATTCTCGGTCGGACCGCGCGCGCTGGTGATCGTCGCCGAGCCCATGGCGAATTCGTCGAGATTGACCTTGCCGAGCATCAGCGCGCCGTTGCGCCAGAGATTGGCGGTCACCGTCGACTCATAAGGCGGCACGAAGCCGGCAAGGATCTTCGACGCGGCCGTGGTCTCGACGCCTTCGGTGCAAAACAGGTCTTTGACGGCGACGGGCACGCCGTCGAGCGGCAGGCTGTTGCCCTTTTGCAGCCGCGCGTCGGATTGCTTCGCCGCGGCGAGCGCACGATCCGGCGTTTCGACGAGATAGGCCTTGAGCGGCCGCGCCACTGCCATAGCCTTGATATAGGCCTCGGCCAGCTCGCGTGCCGTGATCGCCTTGCGTCGCAGCTGATCGCGCGCCTGGCCGATCGTCAACCCGATCAAGCTCACTCGACCACCTTGGGCACGACGAAAAAGCCGTCGGTGGTTTCCGGCGCGTTGGCGAGAATCTCGTCGCGAATGCCGCCGTCGGTGACCTTGTCCTCGCGCAGCGGCGGCCGTGCGTGCGTTACCGCCACCATCGGCTCGACGCCCGAAACGTCGACGGCGTCGAGCTGCTCGACCCAGGTAAGGATCTTCGACAGCGCGCCCGCCAGCGCATCGAGCTCGGAATCGGGCACCTTGATACGCGCCAGCGCGGCGATCCGCGCGACGGTGGCCTTGTCCAGCGCCATGGAGTAGATGTCTCCTCGGCTTCGCGAAAGCCGGTACTACCACCCGACATGCCGATCTGCAACCCGACCGACCTCAAGGTGCTGCTCAAGCCGGGCGCCCGGCTGCTGGGACTCGACGTCGGCACCAAGACGATCGGCTTGGCATTGAGCGACACGCGACGGGTCATCGCCTCGCCACTCGACACCATCCGCCGCACGCGCTTTCGCGACGACGCGCAGCGCATCGTCCACGAAGTGGAGAAGCACGGCGTGGGCGGCCTCGTCGTCGGCCTGCCGCTCGGGCTCGACGGCAACCCGACGCCGCGCGTCCAGGGTGTACGGCAATTCGCACGCAACCTGCTCGCCGTCGTCGACCTGCCGTTGGCGTTCTGGGACGAGCGGCTGTCAACCGCCGCGGTCGAACGCGGCATGATCGAAGCCGATTTGTCGCGCCAGCGGCGTAGCGCGATCATCGACCGTGCCGCTGCCGCCTATATCCTTCAGGGCCTGCTCGATCGCATTGCGCACAGTTGATCGCGTGCGCAAAGGCACCTGCGACCGATTGCTTCTTTCATGTGCAAAGCTTGCAATTGCACATTGTGGCGCCACTAACGATGCGCGAAAATTGAGCAGATAAAATCGGAGGTCCGACCTCCGGCAGAAATTGGGGGAGTTATGCACCACAGCGTCCGTGCGGCCCGTCGCCGCCTGGCCTTTCTGTTGCCGGCGGCGCCGGCGTTTTTGCTGGCCGCATCGACGCCGGCCTGGGCCGCCGATACCGGCGCCATCGATGCCGGCAATACGGCATGGGTCCTGATTGCATCGGCGCTAGTGCTGTTCATGACTTTGCCCGGCCTAGGCTTGTTCTACGGCGGCTTGGTGCGCGCGCGAAATCTGCTGTCCGTGCTCATGCATTGTTTCGTGATTTGCAGCATCGTCTCGGTGATCTGGCTGCTTTACGGCTACAGCCTGGCTTTCGCCGACGGCAATTCCCTGCTCGGCGGCCTGAGCAAGTGTTTCCTCGCCGGCGTCGCCCAGGGCATTCATCCGCCGCGAATTCCTGAATATGTCTTCGCGTTGTTCCAGATGACATTCGCCGTGATCACACCGGCGCTCATCATCGGCGCCTTCCCCGAGCGCGTGCGCTTCAGCTTTGTCGTCGGCTTTACCGTCCTGTGGGTAACGATCGTCTACCTGCCGGTGGCGCATTGGGTCTGGGGCGGCGGCTGGCTGGCACAGCGGGGCACGATCGATTTCGCCGGCGGCATCGTCGTCCACACCACGGCCGGAATTTCGGCGCTCGTCGCCGCGATCATGATCGGCGCGCGGCGCGGCTTTCCGCATAGCCTGATTCCGCCGCACAGTCCCGGCCTGACCATGGCCGGCGGCGGTATGTTGTGGTTCGGCTGGTTCGGCTTCAACGGCGGCAGCGCATTGGCTGCCGACGGCTCGGCCGCCGCCGCGATTCTCGCGACGCAATTCGCCGCCGCCGCGGCATCGCTGACCTGGATGGCCATCGAGTGGCTGCGCGCCGGCAAGCCCACCTCGATCGGGCTGGTCACCGGCGCAATCGCCGGCCTCGCGACGATCACTCCGGCGTCAGGTTTTGTCGGACCGGCAGGCGCGTTGATCATCGGCGTGGTGGCCGGAACGGTTTGCTTTTACGTCACAGGTTTCGTCAAGCAGCGGCTGCGGATCGATGATTCGCTCGACGTCTTCGCCGTGCACGGCGTCGGCGGCATGGTCGGTGCGCTTCTCGTCGCGATTCTGGCGGCACCGGCGTTGGGCGGCGGCGGTTACGCTTCCGGAATGACGATGGGCCGGCAGTTCGTCGCGCAGGCGACCGGCGTCGCCGGCGTGGCTGTATGGTCCGCGGTCGCGACGTTCCTCATCATCAAGCTGTTGGCCGCCATCACCGGGTTACGCGTTGACGCCGAAGCCGAAAGCGACGGGCTCGATCTCGCCACCCACGGGGAACGCGCCTACGAGCACGGCTAGAACGACGAATGAACATGCGGCGGCGGGCGGTCGCCGTGGATTTTCTCATGGTTCGACTTGGCAGCTTGCCGCGCCGCGTCGCAACACCTATAGTCCCGGCTTTAATGGACTCCGGCGCGACCAACGATCCTTTCCCTCATCGCCATCTTTTGGGAATCGAGGGACTTTCCCGCCGCGAAATCGTTTATCTCCTCGATCGTGCTGATAGTTATGCCAACCAGCCGCGCGGCGCGGCGCCGTTGGCGGTACTGCGCGGCCGCACGGTCATCAATCTGTTCTTCGAGAATTCGACGCGCACGCGCACCTCGTTCGAGCTTGCCGCCAAGCGGCTCGGCGCCGACGTGATCAACATGCAGGCGCAAACCAGCTCGATCAAGAAAGGCGAGACGCTCATCGACACGGCGATGACGTTGAACGCGATGCGCCCCGACGCGCTGGTCGTCCGCCATCCCGAATCGGGCGCAGTGCAGCTTTTGTCCGAGAAAGTCGATTGCGCCGTGGTCAATGCTGGCGACGGCAGCCACGAGCATCCGACCCAGGCGCTGCTCGATGCGCTGACTATCCGCCGCCGCAAAGGCCGTCTCGAAGGCCTGGTCGTCGCGATCTGCGGCGACGTCTCGCACAGCCGCGTCGCGCGTTCAAACATCTACCTACTCAACGCGATGGGCGCGCACGTGCGCGTGGTGGCACCACGGACGCTGATCCCGGCGGCGATGGAGCGTTTCGGCGTCGACGTCTTCTACGACATGAAACGCGGCCTCACCGGCGCCGACATCGTGATGATGCTGCGGCTCCAGACCGAGCGCATGCACGGCAGCTTCGTGCCGTCGATCCGCGAATATTTCCATTTCTTCGGCCTCGACTACGCCAAGCTCGCGGTCGCCAAGGACGACGCCTTGATCATGCATCCGGGCCCGATGAACCGCGGCGTCGAGATCGATACCGAGGTCGCCGACGACATCGACCGCAGCGTCATCCGCCAGCAGGTCGAGATGGGCGTCGCCGTTCGCATGGCGTGCCTTGAAGCTTTGAACCGCGAAGCGCGCACGTCGGCGGCGCCATGACCGAACGCATCCTGTTCACCAACGCCCGCCTGCTCGATCCGGCGAGCGGCGTCGACCGCGCCGGCGAGCTACTGGCCGAAAACGGCGTGATCGCGGCGCTCGGCCCCAACCTGTCGCAAGACGGTTTGGGCGCGGACGTGCGCGTCGTCGACTGCGCCGGATGCTGTCTGGCGCCGGGCTTGACCGACATGCGCGTGCAACTGCGCGAACCAGGCGACGAGCACCAGGAAACTCTGGCCACCGGCGCCGAGGCGGCCATCGCCGGCGGCATCACGACGATGGTGATGCTGCCGAACACGGTGCCGACGATCGACGATCACGCGCTGGTCGAATTCGTCGGCCGCCGCTCGCGCGAGATCGGCCGCACGGCCATTCGTACCTATGCGGCGGCGACAAAAGGCCTGCACGGCCGCGAGCTGACCGAATACGGGCTGCTCGCCGAAGCCGGCGCCGTCGCCTTCACCGACGGCCTGCGCGCCATCGCCGACGCGGTCGTGATGCGCCGCGCGCTTTCCTACGCCAGCACGTTTGACTTGCTGGTTGTCCA
>JAGXBG010000006.1 GCA_018971215.1 Alphaproteobacteria bacterium | reverse complement strand
CTGATGACCTCCGTGCTGATGACGCCCGACGGCAAGACGGTCGAAGCCGAAGCGGCGCATGGCACGGTGACGCGTCACTTCCGCCTCTATCAGCAGGGCAAGGAGACGTCGACCAATCCGATCGCCTCGATCTTCGCTTGGACGCGCGGCCTGTGGTATCGCGGCACGTTCGACCAGACGCCCGAATTGGTGCGCTTCGCCGAGACGCTCGAGAAGGTGTGCATCGAAGCGGTCGAGGCCGGCGAGATGACCAAGGACCTCGCCATCCTGATCAGCCCGACGACGCCGTTCCTGAACACCATCCCGTTCCTCGACCGGCTCGACGCGCGGCTGAAGCAGAAGATGGCCTAGGCATGACCGGCGGACCGGGCATGGCGCCGCTCGATGCGCCGTGCCAGGGCGACGTACTGTTCCTGGCGCGCGATCGCGTTCGGTGAACGCCCAGACCGAATTGCCGTTGGCCGTCCTCCGCCGATGCGATACGATAAACGCGGCGGGGTGATTTTTGGGACGCTATGTCCCCTTCTCCGCAACAGACCTGAAAATCGATTCCGGCGTCCGGGACGTGGCGTGATCGGCGAAGCAGTCGGTCCGCCGCCAGCGGCGGAGCGTCTGGCGCGCACGGCCACCAACGAGGTCCGGCGCGACCAATGCCGACGGGCCATGCAGGCGGCGCCGGTCAGCGCAGGAGGTAACAATGCTCGTTCGCGAAGCCATGACACAGCACGCCGAATGGATCGTGCCCGAAACGTCGCTTGCCGAAGTGGCGCAGAAGATGCGCGACAAGGGCATCGGATGCCTGCCGGTCGGCACGAACGACCGCATGGTGGGCATGATCACCGATCGCGATCTCGCGTGCCGTGCGGTTGCCGACGGCCTCAATCCTACGACGGCGACAGCGAAGCAAGTGATGACCAAAGGCGTGATCTGGTGTTTCGACGACGACGATATCGAAAGCGCGATTCGCCGCATGGAAGAAAAAAAGATTCACCACATGCCGGTGATCAATCACCAGAAGCGGCTGATCGGCATTCTGTCGCTCTCCGATCTGGCGCTACGTGGGCCGCAGGAGCTCGCGCGCAATGTCTCGCGGCTGGTTTCGCGCGACGCACGGCATGATGCGGCGCCGGTGACGCATTAAGGAGTCGCCGCGTGCTGGTGCGGCGGCCAGGCAGCCGCCGCACGGCGTGCTAAGCGGCTTTCGATTTTTCGGCGAGCGCGCGTTCGACTGCGGCGAGCGCGGCTTCGGCCTGCGACGGATCGGGACCGCCGGCCTGCGCCATGTCTGGTCGGCCGCCGCCGCCCTTGCCGCCCAGCGCTGCCGCGCCCAATCGCACCAGCTCGACGGCGTCGAAACGCTGGATGAGATCGGTCGTAACGCCGACGACGATCGATGCCTTGCCTTCCTCGCGCGCGACCAGCGCGACGACGCCCGAGCCCAATTCTTTCTTGAGATCGTCGGCAAGACTCTTCAATTCCTTCGCCGGAACGTTATCGAGCGCGCGGGCAGCGAACTTGACGCCGGCAACGTCCTTGGCCGCGCCATCGGCGGATTTGCCACCGCCGCCGCTGAGCGCCGCCGCGCGACGCGCATCCGAGAGCTCGCGTTCGAGCCGCTTGCGTTCGTCCAAAAGCGCCGCCAGCCGCGCCGGCAATTCGGCGGGCGACGTCTTGATGGCGTCGGCGGCCTGACGCAGCAGCTTTTCCTCGTCGGCGACGTAAGTTTCGGCCGCGGAGCCGGTCACCGCCTCGATGCGGCGCACACCCGAAGCGACCGCGCTTTCGGACACGATCTTGAACAGGCCGATATCGCCGGTGCGGCGGACGTGCGTGCCACCGCACAGTTCGACTGAGAAAGCGTGCGGCATATGATCGGCGCCGTTGTCTTCACCCATGGACACGACGCGCACCTCGTCGCCGTATTTCTCGCCGAACAACGCCAGCGCGCCTTCCTTGACCGCATGGTCCGGCGTCATCAGCCGTGTATGCACCTCGGCGTTCTGGCGGATGCGGGCGTTGACCTCGGCTTCGATCGCGGCGACGTCCTCGTCGCTGAGCGCGCGCGGCTGCGAGAAATCGAAGCGCAACCGGTCGGGCGCGACCAGCGAGCCCTTTTGCGTCACGTGCTCGCCGAGCCGGCGGCGCAGCGCCTGATGAAGCAGATGGGTGACCGAATGGTTGGCGCGCAACTTGTCGCGCCGCACCTCGTCGATGCGGAGCTCGACGATGTCGCCGATTTTGAAGCCGCCACGGGTCACTTTGCCGAGATGGACAAACAGCTCGCCGCCGCGTTTCTGGGTATCGGATACCGCAAACTCGCCGCCCTTAGCCGTGAATAGCGCGCCGGTATCGCCAACCTGACCGCCGGACTCGCCGTAGAACGGCGTCTGCGACATGACGATGGCGGCTTCGTCGCCGGCCTTCACTGCATCGACGCGCTTGCCATTCTGCACGATGGCGAGAATCTTGCCTTCGGCTTCGGTTGCGTCATAGCCGAGGAACTCGGTCGCGCCGAGTTCTTCGCGCAGCGCGAACCACAACTGATCGGTCGCCGCTTCGCCTGAGCCCACCCACGATTTGCGCGCCTCTTCGCGCTGGCGCGCCATCGCGGCATCAAACGCTTTGGTTTCGACCTTGCGGCCGCGGCCGCGCAGCACGTCCTCGGTCAGATCAAGCGGGAAACCGTAGGTGTCGTAGAGCTTGAACGCGACCTCGCCCGGAAACGCTTTGCCCTTGGCAAGCTTGCCCTCTTCCTCGTCGAGGAGCTTGAGGCCGCGCGCCAGCGTCTCGCGGAAGCTGGTCTCCTCGAGCTTGAGCGTCTCGGTGACCAACGCCTCGGCGCGCGCCAATTCGGGAAACGGCTGGCCCATCTGCCGCACCAGCGCCGGCACCAGCTTCCACATCAAGGGCTCGCTGACGCCGAGCATGTGCGCGTGGCGCATGGCGCGGCGCATGATCCGGCGCAGCACGTAGCCGCGACCCTCCTTCGACGGCAGCACACCGTCGGCGATCAGGAACGCGCTGGCGCGCAGATGGTCGGCGATGACGCGATGCGACACGGCATTCGGTCCATCGGGCGGTGTGTGCGATTCCTCGGCCGAGGCGACGACCAGTGCGCGCAGGATGTCGATGTCGTAATTATCGTGCTTGCCCTGGAGCACGGCGGCAATGCGCTCGAGCCCCATGCCGGTGTCGATCGACGGATGCGGCAGGTCGACGCGCTGATCGCGCGTCACCTGTTCGTATTGCATGAAGACGAGATTCCAAATCTCGACAAAGCGGTCGCCTTCGGCGTCGGGCGAACCCGGCGGACCGCCCGGAATCTTATCGCCATGGTCGTAGAAGATCTCGGAGCACGGGCCGCATGGACCGGTTTCGCCCATCGCCCAGAAATTGTCGGACGTATCGATGCGCACGATGCGCTGGTCGGGCAGTCCCGCGATCTTCTTCCACAGCTTCCAGGCGTCGTCGTCGGTGGCGAAGACGGTGGCGACCAGCCGGTCGGGCGACAGCTTGAATTCCTTGGTAATCAGGTTCCAGGCGAGCTCGATTGCGCGCTCTTTGAAATAATCGCCGAACGAGAAATTGCCCAACATCTCGAAGAAGGTGTGATGCCGCGCGGTGTAACCGACATTCTCGAGGTCGTTGTGCTTGCCGCCAGCGCGCACACATTTCTGCGACGAGGCTGCCGTCACATAGGGCCGCTTCTCGAGGCCGGTGAAGACGTTCTTGAATTGCACCATGCCCGCGTTGGTGAAAAGCAGCGTCGGGTCATTTCTCGGAACGAGCGGCGACGACGGCACGACCTCGTGGCCGGCGTGCCGGAAGTAATCGAGAAAATGGGCGCGAACGTCGTTGGTCAGCATGCCGCTAATCTGGTCCTTCCCCCGACCGGAACCAAGTGGGCCGGGCGTTCCCCGCCGCCGCGGCTGGGCCGCATTAAGCCCAAGCTACGCCGCGCTGTCCAGTTGGCGACCGGCAACGACCCTAGCGGTTTTCCCAGCGGCGGATGATCGACAGGACGATGCTCAGCACGGCGAGGAAGAGGATGAGCGGATCGAGATAGCTGACAATCTTAGGCGACAGGTGCGATCCGGCGCCGAGCTCGATCACGACCAAAATCACCAGCGCCAGGGCTGAAAGCTTGGGCGGGTCCTTCCACCAGGGAACGGCCGGCTTCGGCGCCGGGCGTGCGGGTTCGGCCTGCGGTTCCGCAACGTCGGACGGCGCTTCGATCCGTCCAGATTTCCGGCGTCTTTTTGGCATGTGAGCACCATGCCAGATGATCGTCGCGGGGCCAAGCGGGCGCCGAAGCGCGGGTGCGGCAAGCGATACCGACCGAAAGAAGCTTTGCCGCGAAACGGACTAAAGCTTGCGCGGCACATTTCCGCTTCGAAAAGCCCGCATTCATCGCCTTGTTCATGTCGATCGGCGAATAGAGGAGTTTGTCTTTAGTCCGAACCTCCTTAGATTTCTTCGTCCGGCAATCCGGCTATCGCTCGCCGACTCATCCAAAATTGGCTTCGTTTTGTCGATTTTAATTTTTGGCCGAGCGCCCCAGCATCCTGCAAAAAAGGGAAACCGGCGCCGTGTTGGGGGCACGGCGCCGGCAAGAGGACGCATCGGGGGGCGTCCAGAACCCTATTGGAGCTTCGACGGCGGCTATTCCTCGGCCGCGCCGCCTTCGGCGCCCGCCACCAGCATGGCGTCGGCGACCAGCCCGGCATTGGCGCGGATCGCGGTCTCGATCTTGCCGGCGATCTCAGGGTGGTCCTTGAGATACTGCTTGGCGTTCTCGCGGCCCTGGCCAATGCGCTCGCCGTCGTAGGAGAACCACGAGCCGGATTTTTCGACGACGCCAGCCTGCATACCGAGGTCGATGAGTTCGCCGCGCTTGGAGACGCCTTCGCCGTACATGATGTCGAACTCGACCACCTTGAACGGCGGCGCCATCTTGTTCTTCACCACCTTCACGCGCGTCTGGTTACCGATGACCTGCTCGTGCTCCTTGATCTGGCCGATGCGGCGGATGTCGAGCCGCACGGAGGCGTAGAATTTGAGCGCGTTGCCACCGGTCGTGGTTTCGGGGTTGCCGAACATGACGCCGATCTTCATGCGGATCTGATTGATGAAGATCACCATGCAGCGCGACTTCGAAATCGAGCCGGTGAGTTTCCGGAGCGCCTGGCTCATCAGCCGGGCGTGCAGGCCCATGTGGCTTTCGCCCATCTCGCCTTCGAGCTCGGCGCGCGGCACCAGCGCCGCGACCGAATCCACCACCAGCACGTCGAGCGCGCCGGAGCGCACCAGCGTGTCGGCGATCTCGAGCGCCTGTTCGCCGGCGTCGGGCTGCGAGATCAGCAGGTCGTCGGTGTTAACGCCGAGCTTCTTGGCGTAAGCGGGATCGAGCGCGTGCTCGGCGTCGATGAAGGCGCATGCGCCGCCGGCTTTCTGCGCCTCGGCGATGACCTGGAGTGCGAGCGTCGTCTTGCCCGAGCTTTCCGGCCCGTAGATCTCGACGACGCGGCCGCGCGGCAGGCCGCCGATGCCAAGCGCGATATCGAGGCCGAGCGAACCGGTGGAAACCACCTCGATGTCGCCCTGGGCCGCGACATGGGCGCCGAGCTTCATGATCGAGCCCTTGCCGAAGGCGCGTTCGATCTGGCCGAGCGCCGCGTCGAGCGCCTTCTGCCGGTCGGCGTCCTTGGATTCCTTGTTGTCGTCTTTCAAAAGGCGCAAATGCTGTGGCTGCTGCTGCGACATTCCCCCGCTCCTCTTCCTAGGCCAAGCCTCGCTGGCCATCAATCCGATCCGATAGTCGCAGCATCGTACATGCTTTGTTCTTAAACACAAGTGCTTGTTTTGTTCTTAGATTGAAATCCCATCAAACTATTAGAACTAAAGGAGGTTTCACGAGTCGACGGCTACCGCAGCCTCACACCACGGGTTCGGTGAGCACTTCCTTGACCTTGCCCGCGAGCTGCTTGAGCGAGAACGGCTTCGGCAGGAAATGGATCTCATGCTCGTCGCCGAGCCGCTTGCGGAACGAGTCTTCGGTGTAGCCCGAGATGAAGATGACCTTGAGGTCGGGATGGCGCTGGCGCAACTTCGCCACCAGGCCCGGACCGTCCATCTTCGGCATGACGACGTCGGTGACGACGAGATCGATCTTTTCGCCGCGCGCCATGATCTCGAGCGCGGCTTCGCCGCTTTTCGCCTCGAGCACCTTGTAGCCGCTGTTGGCGAGCGCGCGCGCCGAGAACAAGCGCACCGGATCTTCGTCCTCGACCAAGAGCACGGTGCCGGCGCCGGTCAGATCGCGCGCGCTGGTCTCGCCGGCCTCGGGACGCACCGGCTCGGGTCCAGCACCTTCGTGGCGCGGCAGGAAGATGGAGAAAGTCGCGCCGCGATCGATCTCGCTGTCGACGAAGACGAAGCCGCCGGTCTGCTTGACGATGCCGTAAACCGTCGACAGGCCGAGCCCGGTGCCGGAACCGATCTCCTTGGTCGAGAAGAACGGCTCGAAGATGCGGTGCTGAATTTCGCGCGCGATGCCGTGACCCGTGTCTTTGACCTCGATGAGCACGTAATCGCCTGCCGGCATGACCTCGTGGCCGCGGCGCGTCTCGCTGTCGCTGGCGATATTGGCCGTGCGGATCGACAACGCGCCGCCCTGGGGCATGGCGTCACGCGCATTGACCGCGAGATTGATGATCACCTGTTCGAGCTGGCCCTGATCGACCTTGACCAACCACAGCTTGGGATCCTGCACCACCTTGAGCTCGATGTTCTCGCCGATCAGGCGGCGCAGCAGGTTGGACAGATCGGCGAGCGCATCGCTGACCGCGAGGACGCGCGGCTGCAACGCCTGCTGGCGCGAGAAGGCCAGCAGCTGGCGCACGAGATTGGCGGCGCGGTTGGCGTTCTGCTTGATCTGCATGATGTCGCCGAACGATGCCTCGTCCGGCCGGAAGCGCAGCAGCAGCAAGTCGCAGAAGCCGATCATCGCCGTCAGCAGGTTGTTGAAATCGTGCGCGACGCCGCCGGCGAGCTGACCGACTGCCTGCATCTTCTGCGATTGTGCGAATTGCGCCTGCAGGCTCTTTTGCTCGGTCTGATCGATGAAGTGGAGGATGAATCCGCCGCCGGCGGCGGTGTCGGCGGCGGCGTCGCCGAGGCGGCTGATGAAGATCTGCGCCGACTTGTTGCCGGCGCCTGCCAGCCTAACTTCCACGGGGCCCGGCGCAATGCGGCCCTCGCTCGCCGCGCGCAGCTGGCCGAACGCGGCGTCCTGGTCCTCGGGTTTGAGGAACTCGAGCAGCGGCCGACCGATGACACCGACCGGCTCGAGCCCAACTAACGAGCACAGCGCGTCGTTGGCTTCGGCGATGCGGCCGTCGCCGTCCATCAGCGCGATGCCGACCGGTGCGTTGGCGAAGAACCGCCGGAAGCGCTGGCGCGAGACGCGCAGCTGCTCTTCCCATTGGCGCTCAGGCGTCAGATCGCGCACGACCGAACGCGTGCGCAGACTGTCGCCGGTGCGCACCACGCTCTGGCCGATGAGCGCGTGGATGCGGTGGCCGTCAGCGCTTTTGAGCACCACTTCACCGCGCGTCTCGCCGCCTTCGAACGGCGCATAGGGCGGCGCGCCGGACGGCGGTTTCTCATCGAGGAAATCGCCGAGCGTGTCGCCGCTGTCGACCAGCTCCTGCGCGCCGCGGCCGAGCCATTGTGCCAGTGCCTCATTGACAAAGAGGAACCGGCCGACTTGGTCGACCGAATAGAAGCCTATGGGGGCATTATCCAGAAAATCCGCGAGCTTCATGCGCTCGTCGCGCAGCATCTGCTCCATCGTGTGGGGCGCCGTGACATCCTGGAAGCTCCACAACGTGTAGCCGTGGCTGGCGGCGAGCGGCGCGACGATCAGGTTGAACCACTGCGTGTCGCCCGCAGCGTTGGCGACAGCGAGCACGCCGAGCGCCTGGCCGGCGCGCAGCGCGTCGTGTTTCAGGCGCACGAGATCGACGCCGCCGGCGCGCGCAGCGAGCGCGGCGAGCGGTGCGCCGCGTAGCGCCGGAAAGAAACGACGGAAGGCACCGTTGGCGTACACCATCGCGTCGTCGGACGACAGGATCAGATACGCGCCCGGCGTCGCTTCGATCGCCTGGCTCATCAGATCGATGCGGCGCGACAACAGGCGGTACATCTGCTTGGTGACGACACTGGCTACACCGGCGCTGAGCGCGAATGTCGCCGCCAGCACGGCAGCCGCGCGCAGTGCGATCTCGTTGCCGATGTGGAAAACCAACAACGCCGTCAGCGCGAGCGCCACCATCGAGAAGACGACGGACAGCGCGCCAAGCGCGCGCATCCAGGCGGCGACGCCGCCGGCGACCGCGTCGTCACGCAGCACCGCAGCCGCCGTCGCGACCGGACCGGTCCCGGCGCCGGATGCTACATCCCCCTCATACCGCAGCTCCATCAGCCTCGCAGCCTAGCACACGGTCGGCCACCGGATCGGGCGGCAGGCGCGGCTTTAGCGACTTCCCTCGGCACCCCAATCGCGGTGCGCAGCGACAATCGCCGTAGCATGGTTAACGAGAGCAAGGCTACGCTTCGTACGGCGAGTCTGCCCAGGACGAATTCAGCGACGCGCAGCGTCAGTCGTCGCGGTGGGTGCGTTCCATGCGCTCGTGGCGCTCCTGCGCTTCGAGCGAGAGAGTCGCGATCGGCCGCGCCTCGAGCCGGCGGATGCCGATCGGCTCGGCGGTCTCCTCGCAATAGCCGTAGCTGCCGTCTTCGATGCGCATCAGCGCCGCATCGATCTTGGAGATCAGTTTGCGTTCGCGATCGCGCGTGCGCAGTTCGGTGTAGCGATCGGTTTCGAGCGTGGCGCGATCGGAGATGTCCGCCTCGGCCAAACTCTCTTCCTTGAGCTGCTGCAAGGTCGCGCTCGATTCCGCCTGCAGCTCGGCCCGCCAGCGCAGCAGCTTCTGGCGGAAGTATTCGCGCTGGACGGGATTCATGAACTCTTCGTCTTCCGACGGGTGATAGTCGGGAGGAAGCATCGGCCGCATTACCAAAACCTCGCAGGCCCCACTGGATCGACCAAAGCGGCGCGGAGTATATGAATCGCGGGGCTTGCGGGCAAGCACCGCAACACATTGATTCAAAATATGTTATTAGGTTTTACCGGCAACTATCGCCGGCGCCGGACGGTTCGTTCACGCCAGCGTAGGCTTGGTGGCCATCGCGGATGGCAACGCGGCGGCAGCGGCTTCCTCGTGCTGGATCAACAACTTCGCGGTCTTCAGCGCGCGATAAAATTGATCCTCGGCGAGCAGGCGGCGAATCTCGACGAGCAGCGCGCGCGATTCGGGGCGCGCTTGTTCGTATTCCGCAAGCTGCCGTTCGATGCTGGCCAGGAACATCTCCGCCTTGCCGGCGAACAGATATTGGCACTGGATGGCGAAATAGATTCGCCGCGCCGGCGTCGTTGCTTTCTCCTCGGGCAGCACGTCTTTCTCGCGCAGCAGGGCTGCATTCGTGTGGATCAGAATCTTGGCCATCGGACCCGAATTCTCGATCACGACGCCGTTGAGGATCAGCTTTTCGCGCGGCTTCAGATTGATGGTCAGCGGCATTCTACGGCCTGACTTGTTTGGCGCCGTTGCGCGGTGCCCCGTCGTCCGTTCTAAGGTTGAAGCTTTAGGAATGGGTTAAGTCGGGACTCGCACTAAAATGCCGAAAAGATAAATTTTATCTCAATTGTCCAAGCGCTTAGCCACTGTTTGGTCGCCGCGGTTTTAGGGCTTTTTTAAGCCGGTCCCCCTAAATTTGGGGTCATGCAAACGCGATTTTCCAATCCAGTTAGCGCCGCCGCGCGCACCAATGCTGCGCCTGCGGTGCGTCCGGTCGAGACCGAAAACGACTGGCTCGTCGATATCGGACCGGTGCTGTCGCTCGACAGCCTGCCGCCGCCGGAGACCAAACGTTGGGTCATTCGCCGCAAGGCGGTCGTCGTCGCCGCAGTGCGCGCAGGGGTCATCAGCCTCGAAGAGGCTTGCAAGCGCTACGCGTTGTCGATCGAGGAATTCCTCGCCTGGCAGCGTCTGGTCGACAGTCATGGCTTGCCCGGCTTGCGCGTCACCCGGCTGCAGGATTACCGCAGCCTCGGGACCGGCCCGGCGAACGATGTGGCCAATCCGGCGAATTCCGCGGTCCCAGCCAACCGGCCGCCAGCGCGCCGCCTGCCGTAGTTTAAGCGGTCCTTCATCACGCCGCTCTACGTTTGCCGCGGGCGCCAAGCCCGCGCGAGCGGTGAGCCATGCCCCCTCCGAGCAACACCACCGGAACTGTCGTCCGCTGTCCGGCGCTGACGCCGTTGCCGGAAGATATGGCGCTCGAAATCGCGCTTTCCGCCCACGACATTCGGACGCCGCAAATCCGCAAGCTGGTGCGTCTTGCAGCGTCGTAGCCGCCAACGACCGCGCCCTCGCCCAGCTTTATCCGTTCAATCCGCTCGGCGCCACCGCCGGCCGGTTCTTCTTCGTCGGTGTGCCCGGCATCGGCAAGACGTTAGCGATCGCCAAGCTCGCGGCGCATGCCAGAACGCGCGGTTGCGCCGTGCGCCTCGTCACCTGCGACGGCACACGTCGGGCGAGCGTCGAACAGCTACGGCATTTCGCGGCGACGCTCGGCATTGAGATCGAGATCGTAGCGGATGTGGCGGCGCTGAGCGCTCGGCCAGGGCGTCGAGGCGTTCACCGCCGAAAGCCTGGCCGCGCGCCTTCTGCACGTGAAGCTCTAGACTCTAAACCGTCAGCTCTCCGCTATCAGGTGCGAGCATTCGACGCTGACCGAACGACAGCACCTGGCGGACGTCTGAAAGCTGAAAGCTGAGAGCTGAAACATTCAGCCGGCGCGGCGGCGGTTCTGTTCGGCACGCGCCGAGGCGGCAATCTCGGAACGGCGCACGCCGTGATAGGCCTCGCTCAACCCGTCGCGCGCCTGACGGATCTTGACGTCGACTTCGGCCAGCGATTGCACGATTCGCGCCCGGCGCTCGACCATGGCGGCAACGTAGTGCGGCGCGCTGCCGGCGGCTTCGGCCGCCTTCTGCTCGACGTTGAGCTTGGCTTGCTGCTGCAGCAGCGTCTGCACCAACCGCTCGAGTCCGGCAATCTCCTGCCGCCGCTGTTCGAGCTGCCGGCGGAAGATCGCCTGAATTTGGTCGGTGGCTTTCATGCGCCGGTCCTTGCTGCGGCGCGCGGCGATACGCGGGCGAAGCCGACGCTAGGACATGCGCATTTGTTAACTTCCGTGGCCAATGGGTCACAGTCCTTTTGTCAGAATGTGGCCCCGTCCGAGTCGTCGGGACGCCGCGGACCACCATCGCCCGGTAAACTTAATTGCCTGTTAAATAAGGACAATTCTACGTTTCCGAGTCGCGATATGTGACGAAGTTGTGGCCGACTCGGCCCCATTTCGATCACAAGTATGGACCGGGGGTAAAAAAAGGCTCCGGGATTTCTAAAATTAACTGATTTTTTACGTGCGTCGGTAAGGATGATTAAAGTTACCATTTGCCAAACAATCGCTTCGTCGGGGGTCCGTCATGCGTGTGCTTCTGATCGAGGATGATTCAGCCACCGCCGCCAGCATCGACATGATGCTCAAGAGCGAGGGCTTCATTTGCGACACCACCGACCTCGGCGAGGATGGGCTCGAGATCGGTAAGCTTTACGATTACGACATCATCGTGCTCGACCTCATGCTGCCGGACATCGACGGCTACGAGGTTCTGCGCCGTCTGCGCGCGGCGCGGGTGCGTACACCGATCCTGATCCTGTCGGGACTCAACGAGCTCGACAACAAGATCAAGGGCTTGGGCTTCGGCGCCGACGATTTTCTCGGCAAGCCGTTCGACCGCCGTGAGCTGATCGCCCGCATCCAGGCGATCGTCCGCCGCGCCAAGGGCCATTCGGAATCGGTGATCCGCACCGGCAAGCTCACCGTCAACCTGGACAGCCGCACCGTCGAAGCCGACGGCGCGCCCCTCCATTTGACGGGCAAGGAATACGGCATCCTCGAGCTCCTCAGCTTGCGCAAGGGCACGACGCTGACCAAGGAGATGTTCCTCAACCATCTCTACGGCGGCATGGACGAGCCCGAGCTCAAGATCATCGACGTCTTCGTCTGCAAGCTCCGCAAGAAGCTCGCCAACGCCACCAGCGGCGAGAATTACATCGAGACCGTGTGGGGCCGCGGCTACGTGCTGCGCGACCCGCCGGGCGCCGAAGTTCCGGCCAACGAGCCGGCGCGGGTTGCGGTCAAAGCTTGACTTTCGTTTGTCCCTTTTCCGGGGATGTGAACTTCCGGGGGGTTTTAAGACGGCGGCGCAGAAAGCGCCGCCGTTTTTGTTTGCGCGTCGCACAGCCGGGCGAACCAGCCGGGCGTCGTGCGACGCCACATTACAGTCAGTTCGCTGCGAACATCGCGCTTTTGTCGGCCTCGGACAGCATCAGCTTGGTGCCGACATGCTCCGCATACCGCGCAGTGAAATAGGCATGCACGGTGCGCGCGGTCAGCGCCGCGACCTCGGCTGCTGGCGCCAGGGCCGCTTTCAGTTCCTGCGTCAGGTTCACCGCCTCGCCTGCCGCAACTGCCGCGACGCCGCTGCCTTCGCGCGCCAACGTCACGGTGCCGCCGCGCGGCAGGATCTCCACCGCCAGCAGCATCAGGTTGCAGGCGAATTTCTGCCACGATACCGACAGCGCGTCGAATTCGGCCGGCCAGTCGCAGCGCACCTTGCCGCCTTCGAGGATGCCGGCGACCAGCGCCTTGGCCTCGGGCGCGCCGCCGCCGACGCCGCCGGCGCCATAGGCGAAGCGGTAGAACTGCAGCCGCAGCGCTGCGCGCCGTGCGCTCTGGCCGATCAGGGTCGTGGCGTCGCGCACGAAGCCGGCGTCGCCGTCGCCAAGCAGCTCGACGCCGTTGTTGACCGCGCCGACCGGGCTGATGAGCTCGTGGCAGAGCCGCGAGGCGAGCAATTCGAGGACGCGGAATTCCAGCTGCATGCGCCGAGCACCGTATAATGCCGGCCCGATTCGCGACAACGCTCATGCCGCGACCACGCGGCGCTCAGAACTTCTGCAGCTTCTCGAGCAGCGTTTCGATGTTGGCCCGGAGCGCGCGCTCGTCGGCAAGGCGAAGGCGCGTGCCGAACATGGCCGATTCGTCGAACGACGCGGTGCCGCTGGCGGTGACCGTGTATCGCGCATCGGTTCCCGGTCCGATCAGGCGATAAAGCACCGTCGCGGTAACGGTAGTGTCGTCGGCGATCGAGAATTTCGGCTGATCGAGCTCTTGCAGCGTGGCGTCGAGGTGGTAGTGCGGCTTCCGGCCGGATGCGAGATAGCCGGCTTCTTCGAGGCTGCGCTCCAGCGCTTGGCGGAAGGCGTCGGCGCTGACCGCGGGTGGCGACGAGGCGTCAGGTGCCTGGCTACCGATCACATCGCCGATCGCGACCGCGTTTTTGACCACCCAGTTCGGCTTACCGGCCGGAGGATCCACCGCGACCATGCCTTGCGTGGTCGCCGGCGGCGACGTGCAGGCCGCGAGTAGGCAGGCGATCACGATCGCTCCCATATTCCGCCAACGCCGTCGTGTCATTTCCCCCCGATCCCCGTACTACCGTGCCGGATGCCGTCGCGATTTCAGCGCCCGGCCAGCCATCCCGCCGATCGACGGTAGGCCATTTATTAACCGTAACGAGCGGTGGTTACCAAGGGGTGAACCGTGAATTTGGCCTCGGACGGCCCAGATTACGCGCGGATCGACCGTGCGGCCCGCTCCAAATCCTCCGGCGTATTGGCGTTGAAAAACGGATCTTCGGGCTGGACCGGAAAATCGACCACCGCGAGCCGATGCCGCGCCGTCCATTGATCGACCTTGCGCATGCCCGTATGCAGCGCCGCGCGCAAATCTTCGCGCAGGTCGAGCGGCCACAGGCCAAAGACCGGATGACTGCGTCCGTCCGATGCGGCGCAGGCGAGATCGTGCCGCCCGTCTTTGACGGCATTGGCCAGCCGTGCAACGAGATCAGTGGGCAGAAACGGCGCGTCCGTGGCGAAGCTCGCGACATGCGTTGCGCCGGCGACGTTCACCGCCGCCCAGTCGAGACCGGCGAGCACGCCGGCGAGCGGCCCGGCGAAGTCGGGGATGCTGTCGCTGACGACGGGCAGACCGAATTCGCGGAACCGCGCCGGATCGCCGTTGGCGTTCAATACCAGCGCGGCGACTTGCGGCCGCGCGCGTGCGATCACGCGCGCCAGGATCGTCGCTCCGCCTAGTACGCGTAGGGACTTGTCGCCGCCGCCCATGCGGCGTGACAGTCCGCCCGCGAGAAGAACGCCGGCGATGGTCGGCGGCTGGGTCACACCGCGTCCTCGGCAAGCGACGCCTTGCGCCGATGACGCGGGTTTTCGCTTTCGGCCGCCGCGCCGTCGTCGTCACGGACGATGCGCGCCTCGCCCGCCAGCGCGACGAAACGCTTGCCGCGGGCGCGGCCGATCAGCGTCAGGTTCGCCTTGCGCGCGAGCTCGACGCCCCAGGCGGTGAAGCCCGAACGCGACACCAGGATGGGAATGCCCATCTGCACCGTCTTGATCACCATCTCCGAGGTCAGCCGGCCGGTGGTGTAGAAGATCTTGCCCTTGGGCGACACGCCGTTCATGCGCATATAGCCGGCGATCTTATCGATCGCGTTGTGACGGCCGACGTCTTCCATGTAGACGAGCGGCCGGTCTTCCTCGCACAGCACGCAGCCGTGGATCGCGCCGGCGGCAAGGTAGAGGCTCGGCGCGGTGTTGATCTTCTTGGTCAGCGCATAGAGCCACGAGGTCTTGAGCACCGCGTCGGGATCGAGCCGGACGTCGTCGAACTTCTCCATCAGGTCGCCGAACACGGTGCCCTGAGCGCAACCCGAAGTCAGCGTCTTCTTGCGCAGCTTCTTCTCGTAATCGGTCTTGCGCTTGGTGCGCACGACGACGGTCTCGAGCTCGTCGTCGTAGTCGATGCCGGTGATCACGTCGTCCGGCCGCAGCATGTTCTGGTTCACCAGATAGCCGACGGCGAGATAATCGGGATAGTCGCCGACCGTCATCATGGTGACGATCTCCTGCCCGTTGAGGAACAGGGTCAGCGGCCGCTCGACCACCACCTGGGTTTCGATGCGCTGGCCGCTTTCGTCGACGCCCGGGACCGTGCGCGTCAGGCGCGGATCGTCGGGATTCGGCCGGATGGCGAATTCTTTCATGCGCAAGATGATGGGACTTGTACGTGACGTCTGCAAGGCCGGGCGACCGCAACCAACCCCCTGAATACCCATGCAGAATTCGGGGGCGACAATTCCACCTCGAACGCTATGCTAAGCGCCCTCGCCGCCTTATATCTTCCCTATGGCAATGATCGATCCGTTCGGCCGCCACATTACCTACCTGCGCGTCTCGGTCACCGACCGCTGCGACTTCCGCTGCGTCTATTGCATGGCCGAGGACATGGCGTTCCTGCCCAAGGCCGAGGTGCTGACGCTCGAGGAGCTCGACCGCGCCGCCGGCGCGTTCGTACGCATGGGCGTGCGCAAGCTGCGGCTGACCGGCGGCGAGCCGCTGGTACGGCGCAACGTCATGTCGCTCATCCGTGCGCTCGGCCGCCATCTGACGACCGGCGATCTCGACGAGCTGACGATCACCACCAACGGCAGCCAGCTCGGCCGCTACGCCGGCGAGCTCAAAGCCGCGGGCATGCGGCGGATCAACGTTTCGCTGGATACACTGGACCCCGCCAAGTTCACCGCCATCACGCGTTGGGGCAAATTGGATCAAGTCCTGGATGGACTGCGCGCCGCCAAGGACGCCGGCCTCGAAATCAAGATCAACACCGTCGCGCTCAAAGGCGTCAACGACGACGAACTGGATCGCCTCGTCGCCTGGTGCGGCGAGCGGGGCTTCGACCAGACTCTGATCGAGGTCATGCCGATGGGCGAGATCGGCGAAGGCGCAAGACTTGAACAATATCTTCCCCTCTCGGTCGTGCGCGCCAAGCTCAAGAGCAAATGGACGCTCGACGAGACCGACTACCGCACCGGCGGGCCGGCGCGTTATTACGTCGTGCGCGAGACCGGCCGGCGGCTCGGCTTCATCACGCCGCTGACGCACAATTTCTGCGAAAGCTGCAACCGCGTGCGGCTGACCTGCACCGGCACGCTCTATATGTGCCTCGGTCAGCAGGACGCCGCCGATCTGCGCGCGCCGCTGCGCGCCTCGGAAAGCGACGCCCCCATGGAAGAGGCGATCCGCGAAGCGATCGCGCGCAAGCCGAAAGGCCACGACTTCGTCATCGACCGCCGCCATCCGGCGCCTGCGGTGCCGCGTCATATGAGCGTCACCGGCGGCTGAATCCGCGATCGTGAGTACGGACCGCTCCATAGGCTTCGCCGCCAGCGAGGCGCCCGAGGCGCAAAAGGCGCTCGCCGAGCTGAAGCGCCGCTATGGCGGCGTCGCGCCCGAGCAGGCCGACATCGTCGTCGCGCTCGGCGGCGACGGCTTCATGCTCGAAACGCTGCACCGCTACCTCGACCGCAAGGTGCCGTTCTATGGCATGCATCGCGGCAGCGTCGGCTTCCTGATGAACAACTACGACCCTGACGGCCTCAAGGAGCGCATCGCGCGCGCCGAGCCGATCGCGATCAATCCGCTCGAGATGACGGCGCGCGACGCGCGCGGCCAAACGCACAGCGCGCTCGCTATCAACGAGGTCTCGCTCACGCGCCAAGGCCGCCAGGTCGCCAAGGTGCGCATCATCGTCGACGATCAGGTGCGGTTGCCCGAGCTGATGGCCGACGGCGTGCTGGTGGCGACGCCGATCGGCAGCACCGCCTACAACCTGTCGGCGCACGGGCCGATCGTTCCTCTGGGTTCGAACCTCGTGGCGCTGACGCCGGTGAGCACGTTCCGGCCGCGGCGCTGGCGCGGCGCTTTGTTGCCGCAGACCGCGCGCTTCCGCTTCGAGACGCTCGAGGCCGAGCGCCGACCGGTGACCGTCGCCGCCGACTATACCGAGGTGCACGACGTGCTGTCGGTCGACGTGCGCCAGACGCTCGACGTCTCCTTCACCCTGCTGTTCGACCCCGAGCACAATTTCGCCGAACGGGTGATGAAGGAGCAGTTTGCGACCTGATCGCCGGCGGAACGCCAGTGCAGCCTAGCGCGGCCAGTCGGCGCTGGGGCATAGTGACATCATGAAGACACTGTCGCCGGTCGCGATGATCCGCAAGCTCGTGAGGTTCGACACCACCAGCCGCGAAAGCAACCTGGCGCTGATCGAATTCGCGCGCGACTGGCTCGACGGCTTCGGCATCAAGTCCGAGCTGGTGTTCGACGCAACGCGCCGCAAGGCCAACTTGTTCGCCACCATCGGTCCGGAGGACAAGCCCGGCATTCTACTGTCGGGTCACAGCGACGTCGTGCCGGTCGACGGTCAGGACTGGCATTCCGAGCCGTTCACGGCGATCGAGAAGGACGACCGGCTTTACGCCCGCGGCAGCTCGGACATGAAGAGCTTCATCGCCGTCGCGCTGGCGCTGGTGCCCGATTTCGTCGCCGCCACGCTCAAGACGCCGATCCACCTCGGCATCACCTACGACGAGGAAATCGGCTGCCTCGGCGTGCGGCCGTTGATCGCCGCGCTGGCGAAACGCCAGGTGAAGCCGCGGCTCTGCATCATCGGCGAGCCGACGATGATGCAGCCGGTGATCGCCAACAAGGGCAAGCACAGCTACGCCTGCCGCGTGCGCGGCCACGAAAGCCATTCGGCGCTCGCCCATGTCGGCGTCAACGCCGTCGAGACCGCGGCCGAGATCGTCGCCCATCTCAAGGCGATGGCGCGCCAGCGGCGCAAGGACGGCCCATTCGACGCCGACTTCACGCCGCCCTACAGCACCATCCACGTCGGCACCATCCAAGGCGGCACGGCGCTCAACATCGTGCCGCGCGATTGCCGCTTCGAGTTCGAGATCCGCGACCTGCCGGGCGACGATGCCGGCGCCGTGCGCGCCGAGATCGAGCGTTTCGCCCGGGGTTTGTTGCCCGAGATGCGCGCGGTGAGCGGCGATACCGCCATCGAATTCGACGAGCTCAACGTCACGCCGCCGCTGTCGACAGCGCCCGACGCCGAGATCGCGCAGCTCGCGCAGGCGCTGTCGGGCGCCAACGCCACCGGCAAGGTGAGCTACACCACCGAAGGCGGGCTTTATCAGCAGGGCGGCATTCCGACCGTGATCTGCGGACCGGGCTCGATCGAACAGGCGCACCGGCCGGACGAATTCATCGCCCTCGACCAGGTGAAGCAATGCGAGGCGTTCGTTCAGCGGTTGCTGGAACGCTGCGCGCGCTGAGCGTCATGGCCGAGTGGATGCCGATCGAGATCGAAGCGCCCGATCTCGGGCGCTACGCCGCCGGCAATACCGGCGTCCCCTATGTCATGACGTTCCGTGCCCATGCGCCGGGACCGCACGTCGTGCTCAACGCCCTGATGCACGGCAACGAGCTCTGCGGCGCGGTTGCGCTCGATCGTCTGTTGCGCGACAACGTCGTGCCGGCGCGCGGCACTCTCACCTTCGTCTTCTGCAACGTCGAGGCTTATCGCAGCTTCGATCCGGCCGAGCCCAACGCGTCGCGTTATGTCGACGAAGACATGAACCGCGTCTGGGATCGGGCCACGCTCGACGGCAAGCGGCACAGCATCGAGCTGATGCGCGCGCGCGTGTTGCGCTCGGTCTTCGACGCCGCCGATATCCTGCTCGACCTTCATTCGATGCAGTTCGGCGACACGCCGCTGATTCTCGCCGGCATGGTCGAGAAAAGCGTCGCGTTGGCGCGGCGGATCGGCACGCCGGAAGTGATCGTGCGCGACCGCGGCCACGCCGCCGGACCGCGGCTACGCGATTACGGCGCCTTCGCGGATCCGGCGTCGCCCAAGACGGCGCTCTTGGTCGAATGCGGCCAGCATTGGGAAAAACGCGCCGCCGATTTGGCAACCGCGACCTGCTATCGTCTGTTGGCGGCGTGCGGCGCGATCGATCTGCCGCCAGCCGCCGCGTATGGACTCGGCCAGTATCCGCCGCAGCGCGTCATCGACGTCACCGAAGCGGTGACGGTGACGAGCGACGACTTCCGCTTCGCCGTGCCCTATCGCGGCCTCGAGGTTATTTCCAAGGCCGGTACCGAAATCGCACGCGACGGCGGTCGCGCCGTTGTCACGCCCTACGACGATTGCGTGCTGGTAATGCCGTCGATGCGCCTCGCGCGCGGCCAGACCGCGGTGCGGCTCGGGCGCTATACCGGGTAACGATGGGTCCAATGGATCAAGCCATCACGCGATGGATCAATGCGCCGGCCGGCAGCGGCACTCTGCTCGACCCGCTTATGATCGCGGCAAGCCATTTCGGCGTTCCTCTCCTTGTGCTGCTCGTCGTCCTGCAATGGTGGAGCAAGCATGAAAGACTTCGTGTCCGGCATACCTGCGTCGCCGCCGGACTCTCCTTCCTGATCGGGCTTGCGCTAAACCAGATCGTTCTTCTGTTCGTGCACCGGGTTCGCCCCTATGACGCCGGCCTAACGCATCTGATCATCGGTCGGAGTAGCGACTGGTCGTTTCCGTCCGATCACGCCACCGCAACGGTCGCGATTGCCGCCGCTTTCCTGTTTCATGGATGGCAAAGGCGAGCGCTCGGCTTCGCAATTGGCGCTTTGTTGGTCTGCGCATCGCGCATTTATGTCGGAACGCATTACTTGACGGACGTGCTCGGCGGAGCCGTCACGGGAATTGTCGCCGCCGGCGTCGTGCGTTGGCTTTATTGGGAAGGCACCTGGGCGGACCGTATCGTGACGCGCATCTTGTAGGCGCGAGCGTCACGCGTCCGACCGTCGAGAACGCGAGGTCAGATCATGCTGGCCACCAAAGGGCGTACTGCATCCCGGCAGCCGCGTAGCGGCACAAAACGCTGGTCGCAGCGGGTGACGCAAACGAGTTACGCACTCGATCTCGACCGTGACGTCTTCACCTGGCGCGATCCGAAGCGCATCGCGCGCTCGCTCAGCCGCTCCGCCGAAAAGAGCGCGCGCCGCAAGGCGGGGCCGTTCCAGTCGGCGATGTCGATGCTCAACTTCTACATCAACCGCGCCGGACGCAATTTGCCCGCGGCACAAAAGACGGTGCTGCAGCGCGCCAAGCTCGAACTGCGTAAGCTCTACGGGCGCGATTGAGCCGCTGAATTCGGCGGCAAGCAGCGGAGTGAAATTGCATCGCCGGCACGGCAGCGTTCGTCCGACAACGAAAGGACGAATCGATGCACCGCACTTGCGAACCCGCGATCCTCTATTTCGGCACACCGGTCGTGTTGATCAGCACTGTTAACGACGACGGCTCCTACAATCTCGCGCCGATGTCGTCGGCCTGGTGGCTGGGCTGGCGCTGTCTGCTCGGCCTCGCGGCATCATCGCAGACGCCGCAGAACATGCTGCGGACGCGCGAATGCGTGCTCAATCTGCCGAGCGTCAACGAGGTCGCCGCCGTCAATCGCCTGGCCAAGACCACCGGCACCGAAACCGTCCCCGCCGTGAAGCTACGCCGCGGCTATCGCTTCGTGCGCGACAAATTCGGGCTCGCCGGCCTGACGCCCGATCCGTCGGAGATCGTCGCCGCGCCGCGCGTGCGCGAATGTCCGGTGCAACTCGAAGCGACGGTCGAAGCGGTCTATCCGCTGGCGCAGAATGACCCGGCGCGGCGCGGCCGTCAGATCGCCTTCGAAGTGCGCATCCGCTGCGCCCATATCGACGAAGCGATATTGGTGGACGGCGAGCCGAACCGCATCGATCCCGACAAATGGCGGCCGCTGATCATGAGCTTCCAGAAATTCTATGGCCTGACACCAGACCAGCTGCATCCGTCGACGCTGGCCGAAATTCCCGAAGCGCTCTATCGCGGCTAGTCGCCGACGATCGTTTTAAGCTTCTCGGCCGCGAGCCGTTTCGCCGTGTCGCTTTTGTCGCCGAGTTTGACCGCAACGTGGCCGTTCTTCTGCGCGAAGCCGAGATAGCGATACGAGAAGCCGTTGTCGCGGACGAATTCCTGAAACGCCTTGAACTCGTGGCGTTCCCAGTTCGGATAGTTGAAATACTCGTCGAAGACGATGATCGCGCCAGGTCCGAGCCGCGGTGCGAGTTGGTCGAATATGATCTTGGTCGAGGAATAGAGATCGCAATCGACGTGCAGGAAAGCGACCGGCCCAGCCTGCGCGCGCAGGAATTCGGGCAGCGTCTTGTCGAACCAACCTTTGTGCAGCGTCACGTTCGCCGGCACCTGCGGCAGCGTGCCTTGGCGCGAGAATTTTCCCGCGCGCTCGAAGGTGCCGGACCACGCCTCGGGCAGGCCCTCGAAACTGTCGAAGCCGTGAAACTGTCGGCCCGAAGTGACAGTTAAATGCCGCAAGCTGCCGCCGTCGGCGACGCCGAATTCGAGCGCCAGGCCGTCCTTCGCCGCCGCGCCGAGCGCGAACGACAGCAGGTCCCAGCGATCGGCGAAAATGGTCGCGTCGCGCATGTATTTCTCGATGTAATCGAGACTGCGCTCGCGCGCCCGCGTCTGCAGGCCGGTGATGAGATAGCGGCCGTGATACTTGAGCGCAAAGCGGCGATAGAGCCGTTCGCTCCACGACAGCGGCCGGCGTTCGCTCATGCCTTCTCTCCCAGCGTCGCCAGCTTGAGCTCGATCAGCAGCGGATAGAGCGCCGAGAACAGCGCCAGCGCCATGCCGTAAGCGCCTTCGCGATAGCCGCGGCGCGCGACATAGCTTTTCCAGCCGCGGCTCCAGAAACGGCGGAAGGCCTGCGCCACGTTCGGCGTGCGGCCGGCGTCGCGCGCGTCGAGCGCCGCCAGATCGGTATAGCGGTTGAGCCGCGCGAACATGTCGGAGAAATCGCGGTCGACGAAGTGCAGCATCGGGTTCTCGAGGGTGCGGCTCTTGCCGTGGAGCTCGATCTTGGGATGGACGCGGCCGCCAAGCACGCGCTTCGCCCCTTTGCGGAACAGCACCGGCTTGGCAGCCACGCCGTTATAAGCGCCCCAGCCGTAACGCACCAGCCGGCTGCCGATATGGTTGGCCATCGGCACGAGGTAATAATCGGCTTTGGGCGCGGCCAGCGTGGCGGCGATTTCGGTTGCGAGCGCGGGCGTGACGCGCTCGTCGGCGTCGACTTCGAGGATCCAGGAACCGGCGCAGGCCTCGTAGCCGGCGTTGCGGCGCGGCCCCTCAAGATCCCATGCCCCTTCGACGACCTTGGCGCCGGCACCACGCGCGACCGCCGCCGAGTCATCGGTCGAACGGTCGAGCAGCACGACGATTTCGTCGGCAAACCGCAGCGCGTCGAGACAGGCGCCGAGCTGCGCCGCCTCGTTGCGCGCCACCACCAGCGCAGAAAGCTTCGCCGACTCCGCCATTCCTCCCCTGCCCGGCGGAACATGGCCACGGGTCAGCAGGCGGCGTCAATGGCGCATCACTGATGCCTCAGGCTCATCCGGGCAGGCGGCCGCAAAGGCGGAAGATCACCAGTAAGTCTTGTTGTGCGTGAACGTCCTGACCGGCCATCGCGACGGTCGAAGCGCGACGGGGCGCGGCTGGCGAGCCGACAATTGTGGCGATGAGGTGGCATCGCGTCTCACCGCGCGACGCCGAATTGTCACTGGTCGCACATCCGTAGCGACTTCATATCGTCCACAGCCGTCCGCCTCCAGAGGCGGATGGCTCGCGTTCCAGGAGGAACGTGCGCATCAACCCGCAAGGAGATACACGATGCGACGACTGACTGCGTCGACTTGCATGACGCTCGCCGCGCTGGCGGTGAGTGCGCCGCTCGCTTTGGCCGGACCGGGCGGAGGGGGCGGCGGAGGGGGCGGTGGTGGAATGGGTGCTGGCGCCGGCGGCTTCGGCGGCAACTCCGCCGCACACGTCAGCCCCCAGGGCATCAACAACTCGAACGGCCCCAATTCGACGGACCGCGACTTCGGTACCAATCGAGCCGGCGACGTGATGAGCCCGCAAGGCCAGTCGCATACGAACGGTCCGAACTCGCTTGACCGCGACTTCGGCACCGATCGCGCCGGCGACGTGAAGTAAGTACGAAGGGCCGCCGCATAAGCGGATTCTCGTCCTAGACCCTTGTGCTTCGCGCCGGCCGGATCGGAACTTTCCCTCAGTGCGGCCGACGCGAAGTTTTATCTCCGCCCACCGGCCAAGCCGGTAATTCGGTAAGCCTGTCTGTCTCGCCGTTGTTTTGCCCGCCGGGAGTTCCTACTCTCTCATTTGGGAGGCGGGCATCGGGCCAATGACGCTCGCGCAAGTCACGCTGGACGACAAATACACCCTGCGCTCGGGGCGGGTTTTCTTGTCTGGCGTGCAGGCGCTGGTCCGCCTGCCGATGCTGCAGCAGGAGCGCGACCAGGCCGCCGGCCTCAAGACCGCGGGGTTCATCTCGGGCTATCGCGGCTCGCCGCTCGCGGTCTACGATTCTGCGCTGCACCAGGCGCGCAGCCACCTTGCCGCCCACGACATCCATTTCCAGCCCGGCGTCAACGAAGACCTCGCCGCCACCGCGCTGTGGGGTAGCCAACAGGTCAACCTCTATCCGACGGCGAAGTTCGACGGCGTTTTCGGCATCTGGTACGGCAAGGGGCCGGGCGTCGACCGCTCGATGGACCCGTTCAAGCACGCCAATTTCGCCGGCACCTCCAAACACGGCGGCGTGCTGGCGATCGCCGGCGACGATCACGGCTGTCAATCGTCGACCACGGCGCACCAGAGCGAGCAGATGTTCCTGGCGGCGATGATGCCGCTGCTCAATCCGGCGACGGTGCAGGAATACATCGATTACGGCCTCTATGGTTTCGCGCTGTCGCGCTTCGCCGGCGTGTGGACTGGATTCAAGGCAATCTCCGAGGCGGTCGAAAGCTCGGCCTCGATCACCATCGACCCGCAGCGCCTGAGGCTGACGACGCCGGCCGACTTCGAGATGCCGCCGGGCGGGCTCAACATCCGTTGGCCCGACACGCCATTGGATCAGGAGCGCCGGCTGCACGGACCGAAGATGGCGGCAGTCGCCGCCTTCACCCGCACCAATCCGCTCGACCGTCTGGTGTTCGCGCCGCTGCGCGCTCGGCTCGGAATCATGGCGGCGGGCAAAGCCTATCTCGATCTGCGGCAGGCGCTCGACGATCTCGGACTGAGCGAGGCGCAATGCCTGAAACTCGGCCTGCGGCTCTACAAGGTCGGCATGGTCTGGCCACTCGAAGCCGACGGTGCGCGACGCTTTTCCGACGGGCTCGAGGAGGTTTTCGTCGTCGAGGAGAAGCGCGGCTTCATCGAAGATCAGTTGATGCGCGCGCTCTACAATCTCGACGCGTCGCGCCGGCCGCGCATCGTCGGCAAGACCGACGAGAGCGGCGCGCCGCTGCTGCCGAGTGCCGGCGAGCTGACGCCGACGATGGTGGCGCAGGCGCTGGTGACGCGGCTCAAGCGGCTCGACGCCGCGACGCCGGAAATCGAACAACGATTGCAGCGGCTGCTGTCGTTCGAGGCGGTCGCCGACGCCGGCCACAAATCGGTGCGCCTGCCCTATTTCTGCGCCGGCTGTCCGCACAACACCTCGACGCGCGTGCCCGAAGGCAGCCGCGCGCTCGCCGGCATCGGCTGTCATTTCATGACGATCTGGATGCCGCGCGCGACGTCGACCTACAGCCACATGGGCGGCGAAGGCGCCGCCTGGATCGGCCAGGCGCCGTTCACCGAGGACAAACACGTTTTCCAGAATCTGGGCGACGGCACCTATTCGCATTCCGGCCTGCTGGCGATCCGCGCCGCCGCTGTCGCCGGCGTCAACATCACCTACAAGATCCTCTTCAACGACGCGGTGGCGATGACCGGCGGCCAGCCGGTCGAAGGCCAACTCAGCGTCGGCCAGATCGCGCGCCAGGTCGCCGCCGAAGGCGCCAAGCAGATCGTCGTCGTCACCGACGAGCCCGACAAATATCCGAGCGGCACCTTCGCCAACGACGTGACGGTGCGCCATCGCGACGAGCTCGACGCCGTTCAACGGGAGTTGCGCGACATTGCAGGTCTAACCATCCTGATCTACGACCAGACCTGCGCGGCCGAGAAACGCCGCCGCCGCAAACGCGGCACGTATCCCGATCCGGCCAAGCGTGTGTTCATCAACGAGGCGGTGTGCGAAGGCTGCGGCGACTGTTCGGAGAAATCGAACTGCGTCGCGGTGAAGCCGCTCGAGACCGAGTTCGGCAGAAAACGAACCATCGATCAATCGAGCTGCAACAAGGATTTCTCCTGCCTCAACGGCTTTTGCCCGAGCTTCGTCACCGTGCACGGCGGCGAGCTGCGTCGGCTCGAAGCCAAACACCGGCAGTTGCGCTCGATCGCCGAGCACGTCGCCGCGCTGCCGCCACCGGCGCCGAAGAAGCTGGGCGAGCCCTATAGCATTCTGATCGCCGGCATCGGCGGCACCGGCGTCATTACCGTCGGCGCGCTGCTCGGCATGGCGGCGCATCTCGAAGGCAAAGGCTGTTCGGTGCTCGACTTCACCGGCCTCGCGCAAAAGAACGGCGCGGTGCTGAGCCATGTGCGCCTCGCGCCCAAGCCCGACGATCTGCATGCCGTGCGCGTCGCCGCCGGGGGTGCCGATCTGGTGCTCGGCTGCGACATGGTGGTCACGGCGAGCGCGACGGCGCTGGCGCGGATCGAGCACGGCGTGACGCGTTGCGTCGTCAACAGCGACTATCAGCCGACCGCCGCCTTCGTGATGAATCCGGACGTCGATTTCGAGACCGCGGCGCTGACCAAGGCGATCAAGAATGCCGCCGGCGAATCCTGCACCGACTTTGTCGACGCCACCGGCATCGCGACGGCGCTCCTGGGCGACAGCATCGCCGCCAACCTGTTCCTGCTGGGATACGCCGTGCAGCGCGGGTTGGTGCCGCTGAGCGCCGCGGCGATCGAACGCGCCGTCGAATTGAACGGCGTCGCCGTCGAGATGAACAAGCACGCGCTCGCCTGGGGACGCTTGACTGCGCACGACCATGCGCGCGTTGAGGCGCTGGTGCATCCCGTATCCGAGGCGACGCCGCAAGCGCCCAAGGGTCTTGCCGCGCTGGTCGAACGCCGCGCCGCGTTCCTCGCGCGCTACCAGGATGCAGGCTACGCGGCAAACTATCGCGACTTCGTCGCCAGCGTCGAACGCGCCGAGCGCGCGCGGCTCGGTCACGGCACGACGCTCGCCGAAGCCGTCGCGGAAAATCTTTTCAAGCTGATGGCCTACAAGGACGAATACGAGGTCGCGCGGCTCTATACCGACGGCACGTTTCTCAAAGAGCTGCGGCACCAGTTCGCCGGCAACTATCGGCTTCAATTCCATCTCGCGCCGCCGACCTTCGCGAAGCGCGATCCCGTCACCGGCGAGCTACAGAAGCGCGCTTTCGGCCCGTGGGCCTTTACCGCGTTCAAGCTGTTGGCGCGGCTTAAATTCCTGCGCGGCACATCGTTCGATCCGTTCGGCCGCACGCCGGAGCGACGGATGGAACGGCGTCTGATCGACGAATATCGCGCGATCGTGACCGAACTGAGCGCCAATCTCACGCCCGCTAACCATAATCTTGCGGTCGAGATCGCGCGCGTTCCCGAACGCATCCGCGGCTTCGGCCACGTCAAGGAACGCGCAATCGTCGTCGCCAAGGCGCGCGAAGCGGCGCTGCTGGCGGCGTTCCGTGCCCCTGCACCGGCCGCGCACGCGGCAGAATGACTTTGCGGCGGCAGCGCAGCGGGCTAAGCTGACAGCCTGGCCAGGAGATCATGACCGCGCCATCGCCGTTCAAACGGCCTTATACGATTGAAGCCGTCGACGTGCTGGCGGACACCCCCGATTTGCGCATGACCGTGTTCACCGTCGGTGCCGGACAGGACATTCCCTGGCATTGGCACACGAACGTGTCCGACACGTATTTCGGCATGGAGGGCGTCACCGTGGTCGAAACCCGAGCGCCCACTGCGCATCTCGAGATTGGCCCCGGCCAGACGGCCGTGGTGCCGCCCAAGCGCGCGCACCACGTCGCCGGCAAGGACGGCGGCCGCTGCAAGTTCGCCATCCTGCAAGGGGTCGGCGCGTACGATTTCAATCTGGTAGGCAAATCATGAACCGCTCGCTGCGTTATTTCCTGCTCGGCGCCGGCAGCGCCGTCCTCGTCATCGCCGCCTTCGCGGCCGGCGTGACCATCGCCGCACCCGAACAGGCAAGCGCGTCCAAGATGCTCGCGCTCTACACCGAAGTCTTCAACGAGGTGAAGGCGAACTACGTCAAGCCGGTGCCCGACCAGAAGCTGGTCGAAGGCAGCATTCAGGGCATGCTGGCCGCGCTCGATCCGCATTCGAGCTATATGGACGCCAAAGAATTCAAGGACATGATGGCGCAGACCCGAGGCGAATTCGGCGGCCTCGGCATGCAGGTGACGATGGAAGACGGCGCGGTGAAGGTGGTGTCGCCGATCGACGACACGCCCGCCGCCAAGGCCGGCGTCCTGCCCGGCGACCTCATCGTCGCCATCGACCGCGCGCCGGTGAGCGAAATGACGCTGTCGCAAGCGGTCGACAAGCTGCGCGGTGCGATCGGCAGCAAGGTGACGCTGACCATGCGCCGCCAAGGCGTGCAGCCCTTCGAACTGACGCTGACGCGGGCCGACATCAAGGTCGATCCGGTGAAGTCGCGCCTCGTCGACGACAATATCGGCTACATCCGCATCAGCACTTTCTCCGAGCGCGCCGGCGGCGCGCTGGCGACGGCGATCAAGGATTTGAACGCCAAGTCGAAGAACCACCTTGCCGGCGTGGTGCTCGACCTGCGCAACAACCCGGGCGGCCTGCTCAACGAAGCGGTGGCCGTCGCCAACACCTTCGTTCCGAAGGGCGAAATTGTCTCGATCAAGGGTCGCGTCGCTGGCGACAACCACAGCTACAACGCCGAGGCGGGCAAGGATCTGGTGCCGGCCGACGTGCCGATGGTGGTGCTGGTCAACGGCGGCTCGGCGTCGGCGTCCGAGATCGTTGCCGGCGCACTGCAAGACATGCACCGCGCGGTGATCATGGGCACGCGTTCATTCGGCAAAGGCTCGGTACAAACCATCCTGCCGGTGAAAGAAAGCGGCGGCGCCATCCGCCTCACCACCGCGCTCTACTACACGCCGTCGGGTCGCTCGATCCAGGGCACCGGCATCGAACCCGACGTCGTCGTGCCGCCGGCCAAGATCGAGAAGATCGCGCTCGGCCCGGTGATCCGCGAAGAAGACCTCAAAGGCGCACTCAAGAACCCCGACGGCAGCGCCCCGCCCGAGGCCGCCGCGACGCCGGCGATGCCCGCCAAGGGCGACAAGTCGACGACGAAGCCTGCGGCCGCACCGGGCGCTTCTCTCCCGCCCGGCGCCAAGCCGTTGCCGGTGCCGGCCAACGCCGCGCTCGAACCCAACCTGATCGCCACCGACAGCGACTATCAGTTCGTGCGTGCGGTCGATCTGCTGCGCGGCCTGGCGTTGTTCCGCACCGACGAGCACACCGCCGCGCGCTAAGCGCGACGCGAATGCGCCGCAACGTCGAAGGCCAACGGCCGCGCGAACGGCGTTGGCTCAGATGTGGGAAATCACCGCCCGGGCGGCGTTGGTGATGCTGACATCGGTCGCAGTGGCGCTGATCGCCTCGGCGTACCACTGATCGACCGCCTGCGACAGCAGCAGGCTGCCGCGTTTGCGCAAATCCGCGCCGATGATCGCCTCGAGCGACCGTAGTCGGGCGAAGAGCTTGCGGGTTGCGGCCTTGCGCCGCTCCTCCGCCTGTTGTGCCAGGGCTTGGCGCGCCGGGCTCTCGCCGGGACGCGCTACGGCCGGCTTGGTGACGGGCTTGGCATTGGCCGGTTTCGCCGCGAGCGACGCCACCGAACCCATCGGCCGCGCGAGCTGACCCGGGAGCGGCCGCGCGGGCATGCCGGGACGCGGCGGCAACGGCAACGGCGTGGCCGGCTTTTTCAACGCAGCGACCTTTTTCGGGGGCGGCGCCGCCTTCTTCGCCGCCGGTTTTTTCTTGGGCGCGGCTTTGCTGCGTGTGTTCATTCATGCCCTCCGATGCGAGCGCCGGGCCCGCAAAATCCGTGTGCCGCCCTATGAGTCGAGCCAGAGAAACCGGCTAAATGCTTATACAATCTGGAAATTCCGGCATTTTGCCGGCCGCCCGAACGTTCCCCCGATGTCCTGAGTGGCTCGGTTGTGTTTGACTATAAGTAGCTGACCCGACGGGCTATTTCCATAGCTCTCTGGGCGGACCCTAATTTGGAGCAAAACGGGTATAAATAAAAACTATAGTATCAATGACTTATACGCCTACCCTAAAGCGAGTGAGCGGCTTGGCAAATGCCGGTTCAGCTTGGTGCCCGCGGCTGGATTTGAACCAGCACTCCGGTTTCCCGGCACGGATTTTAAGTCCGTTGCGTCTACCGTTCCGCCACGCGGGCACAACCCCGGCCAGGGGGCATCCTATCAGCCCCAAATGGGCCTATTCGAGGGTGGGGTTGCCACCGAGGCCCTTGACCATCGCCGCCACCTCGCCCGCCGCCAGATCGAGTCGATCCCGATCGCGGCCGCGCAGCACCAAGCTGACCCAGAAGCCGCCGCCGCGGCGGAAGGCGGGATAGGAGCCGATGTCGAGATCGCGATAGCGGTCTTGGATCGCCGACAGACCCTGGGCGACCGCCCCTTCGGGCAAATCGCACCCCACCGTACGCGACAACACGGGCGGGCCGCCTTTGAGGGTCGGTTTGACGCCGTCGAACATCGCCTGCATCACGCGCGGGATGCCGGCCATGACGTAGACGTTTTCCTTGCGGAATCCCGGTGCGCGCGACACCGGATTGGGAATCAGCACGGCGCCTTCGGGCGTGTGGCACATCCTGAGCCGCGCTTCGTTCAGATCCTCGGGCTTGAACACCGCCTGGAAGATCGCCAGCGCCTCGGGGTTGAGCACGTTCTTGACGCCGAAAGCCTTGGCGACGCATTCGGCGGTGATGTCGTCGTGCGTCGGACCGATGCCGCCCGTCGTGAAAACATAATCGTACTTGGTGCGCAGCTCGTTCACCGTCGCGGCGATCGTGTCGCAGACGTCGGGAATGACGCGCGCCTCCTTGAGCACGACGCCGACTTGCGCCAGGCCCTGCGCGATATAGGCAAGATTGGTGTCCTGGGTGCGACCGGACAGGATTTCGTTGCCGATGACGAGAACGCAGGCGGTGTAGATTTTGCCCGGCGCGGCGGTATCGCTCATGCGTTTCCCTTAACGCCAATCGTGTACCGGGGCAATCGGCTCGGACCCGCGGCCGGCGCCATCATCCGTGCCGATGCCGGTGATGGATGTCCGGATAGTGCGGATGGCGGTGCACCAGTCGCGCATGGACATGGCGATGGCTGTGCGGCTCGCCCGGCGGATCGCTCGGCGCGTGCGCATGCTGATGATGTTCGTCGTGCCAATGCCAGTGCTCGTGCTCCATCGGCTCGTGAACATGCTCATGCTCGTGCTGTTCGGTCAGATGCAGAACGACGCCGGCCGCCATCAGCGCGGCCGCGGCAAGAAACGCACCCGTCACCGGCTCGCCGAAGCCGACGATCGCCAGGGCCGCGCCGACGAACGGCGCCGTCGAGAAATAAGCCATGGTGCGCGCCGCGCCGAGTTCGCGCAGTGCGACGACGAACAGGCTCAAGCTCACGCCGTATCCGAAAAAGCCGACGATGCCGGCCCCGGCGATCGCCGTCGGCGATGGAAAATTGCCGCCGCGCGCAAGCGCGAAGCCGACGTTGACCGCACCCGCCGCCAGGCCCTTGATCGCCGTCAGACGCAGCGGATCGACGCCGGAAATTTTGCGCGTCAGATTGTCGTCGATCGCCCAGGCGAAGCAGGCAGCGACAATCCACAAATTGGCCCAGGCGAAGCCCGCGCGTCCGCTCCACGACAGAACCACGCCGCCGGCGACCACGGCCGCCGCGCCGAGGCCGATCCGCAGATCGACGAACTCGTGGAAGACCAGCCAGGCGATCGCCAGCGCGAAAACGCTTTCGAGGTTGAGCAGCAGCGCCGCCGTCGCGGCCTGGGTCTCGGCGAGGCCGAGCATCAGCAGCACCGGGCCGCCGATGCCGCCGGCGAAAATCGTCGCAATGAGCCACGGCAGATCGGCCGCACGCAGCGGTGCGCCTTCCGCGGCGCTGCGCCAACGTCGCCAACCGACGATCGCGGCAAGGCCGATGCCGGAGGCGAGATAGAGCAATCCGGCCAGCAGCCACGGGCTGATTTCGCCGAGCAGCGCCTTGGCTAACGGCGTACTCGCGCCGAACAGCGCCGCCGCGCCGAGCGCGCAAGGAATGCCGCGGCTGAGGCCGCGAATCGAGGTCATCGGCCGATGATACTGACGCCCCCATCGCCTTGCGAGCGGGTCGCAAAGCGACTACCTATGACGGCGTGATGAACGACCAGATTTCCCCTGCCCTGCGCGACCACGAACCCGGCGAGCGCCGCATCCGCCTGCACGGGCCGGACGATTTCGCCGCCATGCGCAAGGCCGGCCGGCTGGCCGCGGAACTGCTCGATTACATTACGCCCTACGTCAAGCCGGGGGTGACGACGGACGAATTGGACCGGCTCTGTGAGAGCTTCACGCGCGATCACGGCGCCAAATCCGGACCGCTCGGCTATCGTCAGTTTCCGCGCTCGATCTGCACGTCGGTCAACCACGTCGTCTGCCACGGCATTCCGGGCGATCGCGTGCTCGAGGAAGGCGACATCGTCAATATCGACGTGACGCCGATCGTCGACGGCTGGTACGGCGACACCAGCCGCATGTTCCTGGTCGGCGACAAAGTCAGCGTCAAGGCGGCGAAGCTGGTCGACGTCACCTACGAGGCGATGATGCGCGGAATATCCGTGGTCAAGCCCGGCGCAACGCTGGGCGACATCGGTCATGCCATCCAGTCCTACGCTGAATCCTTCCGCTTCTCGGTGGTGCGCGATTTCTGCGGTCACGGCGTCGGTCGCATCTTTCACGACGCGCCGTCGATCCTGCATTTCGGCCGGCGGGGCGAAGGCCTGGCGCTGCGCGAGGGCATGTTCTTCACCGTCGAGCCGATGATCAACGCCGGCCGTCACGAGGTGAAGGTCCTGAGCGACGGCTGGACCGCGGTGACCAAGGACAAGTCGCTGTCGGCGCAGTTCGAGCACACGATCGGCGTGACCGCGACCGGCTGCGAAATCTTCACGCTGTCGCCCAAGGGCTGGACCAAGCCGCCGTATACGCAGTAGGCTTCGCCCCCAGGACTCATCGCCAACCGGGGGGAAGCGATGCGGCCATGGCCTTGTCTCGCGCTTGTCGCCACGCTGCTCGTCGGCGGCTGCTTTGTCAGCGACGAGCCGCTCATTCAATCCCGCGACTACGTCTATCCGCTGCCGGATCGGGCTTCCGGCGACGCGTTCAAATGGAACGACGAACAGTCGCAGTGGACCTACGCCAACCATTTTAGCCTCGC
>JAGXBG010000005.1 GCA_018971215.1 Alphaproteobacteria bacterium | reverse complement strand
CGAGGAGCGCCGCTTCTGGAAACGCTACATGAAGGCCTACGAGAAATGCCTCGCCGCAACCAGCACCGACCACGCGCCGTGGTACGTCGTGCCCGCCGACGACAAGCCGAATGCGCGCCTGATCGTGTCGCAGATCCTGCTCGAGACGCTCGAGGGGTTGCGTCTCGACTATCCGGAAACGACGCGCGCCCGCCGCCGCGAGCTGCTGGCGATACGCAAGCGCCTGGCGCGCGAGCGGGGATGATTGGGACGGCGCCCACACGTCGCAGTTGTGCGCCGCGACTTTTACCCGGAGTTAAGGATTTGGGACCAGCCTGCATACACCGGAGGATATTACCTAACCTGTCGATCCGCCCCGTTTTGAAGCGGATTCGATGAACGGGGGAATATCCCTTGGGTGCACAACTCTACGGCGAAATTCGTCGCGATCCGGTTCTGGGGCCCGCCTTGGCCTACTGGGAAAGAAAATGCGGGTCGCGCCTCATACCGGCCCGTCGCGACATCGACGCCACCGAAATTCCCCCGTCGCTCCTGCCCTATTTGCAGATCACCGAGCGCGTCGAGAGCACCGGGCGGATCCGCTATCGCCTGGTCGGCACCGGCATCGTCGAGGCCTACGGCGCCGACCTGACGGGGAAATACATGGACGAGATTTATTCCGGGCAGCGTCTGCGTTATGCCGAAGCCAACTACCGCGCCGTTTGTGAGAGCAAGAGTCCGGTCCTCGTGGTCAATCGCTACCATTCGAGCCGGCCGGTGTCGTTGGTGTGCCACCGGCTGCTGATGCCGCTCGCCGAAGACGGTACGACGATCCGGCAATTCCTGACGGCGATGCGATTCGAATTTCCGGGCGACGCCATCGAGTGGCGTGGTGCGTGGTTCGGCAACAGCGGCAATTTCGACTACGCACATTCCTATTCCGGTGTGGTCAAACGGCAACGGTCGTTCCACGCCGCCGGCAGCGGATTTGATCAACCCTACCCCCCATTTATCGGGGCTCAGTCAGTCAAAAATTAACCATGTCGCCCACACCTGCCGTAGCATTACAGAATGCTAACAAACGCGTGTCTATTTTGTCTCTATCCCATTGAATCCACGCCAAATTGTCGGTCTATCCGCTTGACCGGTATGCACCGATTCGGCGATAGTTTTCGAACTTGATCGGACGATAAACGGCCGGCGTCTCGGATCCTTCATCGGACCCACCGGCAAACGGATAATGGAACGAACGTTCGATGGACAATCCGATGCAGAGTTCGATTTCGCGGCGCAGCGCGGCGTACAAGCCACGCGCGCCACATCGCACGTCGTAAAGGGGCCCGACTGGAATGATCGGGAACGGTGCAGAACGCGCCGATAACAGTGTGAAAAGAGCTTAACCGGGGGAGAGTTAATGGTTGAGCAAGTTGCGGCTTGTGCCGTTCGCGATCTATCCGACAGCAGCTATTCCAACGAGTCCCGGGGTGAAGTCGAGCCCCAGCCCGTGGCGCCGATCGACGATATCGATCAGTGCCTCGAAGCCGTCGCCGACCTGGCGCTCGACATCGGATATTTTTCCGACCTCGTCGCCGCTGAGCGGCGCCTTGCCATGATCCGCGCGTGGGTGCAACGCGAGATGGCACGGTACGAGGACCTTTGAGGGTATAGCGAGCCGGCGCGCGTCGTCGGCTTCACGGATAAACAGCCGCCGCGATCCGGAAGACTTCCGCGATCGTCGGATCGTTGAGCGCAATCTCTTCGTCGGGATTGTACATGCGCAATCGCGTGTCCTTGAACCCGTCGCCGACGACAACCGCGCAGTCGGCCTGCTTGCCCTTGGCGCGCACGAACAGCACGAGATCGCCGACGGTCGGCACCCGCCTGGTGTTGACGTAGACCAGCGAGCCCGGCCGCAACGCGATGCCGACGCGGTTGGAATAGGCGCGCGCGGCGAACCAGCCCTCGCCGTTGCCGCAGAAATCCGGAATCGGCACCGTGCCGATCGCCGCCGTCCGGTCGAAGACGAATTCGGGGTTCGGCGCACCGCTCATCTCGCCGTAGACCGGCAGCGTCTCGATCGTCCGTGGCGTCACAACGCGCAGCGAGCGACGCAGCGCCTCGCGCTCGAGCACGCCGACGCCCGCAAAACGCTCGTTGTCCCACAACAGGGCGCGCGGCCGGCGCGGCAGCAAATCCTCGGGCGCGACGCCTTTCTTCAGCTCCTGCTGATGGATGGCGATCCGCTCCTCGATCATCTTGTGCAGCGTGCGTTCCGTCAGCTTGTAGAACTCCGCGATCGCCTTGAGCTCTTCGGCGGTCGCGAGCCGGGTCGCCATCTCGATGCGGTGATAGACCGAGATCGTCTTGCCGATAGCCAGCGCGACCTCCGTCAGCGTCTTGCGATGCTTGGTGCGCAGCGCCGCCAGCACATAGGCGATCGCCGCCGCGCCCGACTCGACGCTCCACCGCACGGTGTCGCGCTGAACGCGGCCCCATTCGCGGACGTCGGCGGCGGCGTCACGGCCCTTGACCACCGGAATCTCGTCGGCCCGGACGCCGAGCGCGCGCGCGATGTCTTCGATCTGCAGGTTGGTCAGGCGACGGGCGCCGGATTCGACTTTCGAGATCGTCGACACGCCCATCTGCGGCGTGAGCAAACGGCCGAGATCAGACTGCGTCAGGCCCTTCGCCTTGCGCAGCCGCTCGATATTGTTCGGGAAGACCACCTCGCCGCGCACGACATTGCGCCCGCTCGTCGAGGCCAGCGCCATACGGCCGGTGAGTTCGGTTACGCGATGGTCGTGATGCTCTGCCATGGATCTCTCGTATCGCCGTCAGGGGGTTCTGGAGGAGGCCCGCAGCATGGGAAATAAGTTAGCGATTTTCCTATTTTTTGCAATAACAATTTCGCGATTTTCCCCGTTATCCACGGCTTCCACCGTGGCCTGTCTCAACCCGACGACGGCGCGCCGAGCTGGGCTTCGATCTCGGCCAAGCGCTGGGCGATATTCTGGGCGTTAACCGACAGTTTACCCTGTGCGATCGCCGCGCGGATTTGGTCGACACGCTGTTGGTCCACCGACGGGATGTTCTGCGCCATGGTGCTGATCGCGTTGAGAAGCGTTTGAGCATGCGAAACCTCGCCGCTGTCGACGGAAGTCGCGGCGACACCCGACGGTCCGCTATCGGGTTTGGCGCCGCCCGCGGCCTGGGTGCCCGGCGCCGTGGCATCGGCAACGATTGGATTGGTCACGCCACTGATGGGATTGGTCGTCATCGTCCACTCCTTGCTGGAACGTTCCCTGCTGCTCCTGACCCGCAATGCCATCGCATGGTCATTGCACGGACAGATCGGCGTGCGGAAACCGCATCCGCCAGAATTTGCCGACGTCTTCGATCACGGCCCGCGCCGAGACGATCGCGTCCTTGTCGTCGTTGGCATTCCCCTTGACGATGCCATCGATGACGAAGCGATAGAGCTTGGCGAGGCGGACGCTCAGCTCTCCCGGCTGCACGCCGGTCAGGCCGAGCATGAATTCCATGACCCGGCCCGCGCGCGCCAGAACGCGCGCCTTCTCCTGCCGGTTGTCGTCGTCGATGGCGGTTTCGGCCCGCGTCAGGAAGAAATGCACGGCATCGAGCGCCACCATCATCAGGCGCTCGGATGAAACGCCGGCACAATCGACGCTGCGATAGGCTACGAGTGGGGTCGGGCTCATGGTTCAGCTCGTGGTTGATGAAGCGGAGAAGTATTGCGTAAGGAAGCTGCTGACGGTGGTGAGCTGCTGCAACGTTTGCTGCGCGGCGCTGTATTGCTGGGTCAGCAACGCGGTCTGCTGCTGTGCTTGCTGTTGCAGCGACGTGATCTGCTTGTTCATCGCGGTCAGCGTCGAATTGAGATTGCTGATTTCCTGCGTCACCGAGCCGGTCGACGGCGCCAACGCGCCGTTGAGCATGCCGCTGATCTGGCTGTACAGACCCGAGCTGACGCTGACCATGCCAAGCGCACCGGTGACGCCGGCGGCGATGTCGAGTGACAGGCCGCTGGCGGCGCCGGCGCCGTTGACGACGAGCACGCCACCTGTGCCGCTGGCCGCCTGGCCGTTGACCGTGCCGATCACGGTGCCGCCGGTATTCGACGTGATGTTGACGGCATAAACGCCGGGCTTGGCGATGCCGACGCCGGCGACGATGACATTCGCGCTGGTGACCGTGCCGATGCTGCCGAGGAGCGCCGCCACGGCGGCATAATTGGTGTTCAGCGCGCTTGAGAACGTGGTGCTGTTGAACGTCACCGTGCCACTGGACGTCACCGCGAAACCGATCGAACTGAGCGAGCCGTAGGCCGTCCCCGACGGCAGGCCGGTGCCGCCGGGACCTGAAACCGCGTTCAACAGATTCTGGCGCAGCGTCTCGATGCCGACATCGCCGAGAAGCGGGCCGGCGCCGCTGGCGGCATTGTAGGTATCGTACTTGCCGATCGTGGTGACCGCGCTGTTGAGTGCGCTGACGACGGCTTGCGCGGCCGTCGACAGGCTCGACGTATCGGTGCCGACCGTGACGGTCGCCGAGCCGCTGGCCTGCAGCGTCAGGCTGACGCCGGGCACGGTGCCGGTGACGATGTTGGAACCGCTGGAGACCGCGATGCCGTTGAGCGTGAAGCTTGCGTTCGACGCCGCCTGAGATTGCGTCATCGGGCTGCCGCTGCCGTGATAGCTCAGGCCGGTGAGGCCGCCGGTGCCGGTGACGGTGAAGCCGTTCGCCGAACCGGTCTTGCTGCCCGTCAGGGTCAGCTCATAGCCGGTGCCGTCGAAAACCACTGCGGCGGAAACGCCGGCATTCTTGGCGTTGATCGCGGACGCGACGCCGGCGAGCGTATCCTGACCGGTGGGCACGTTGACCACGACGGCCGAGCCGGTGCCGACCTTGATCGAAACCGTGCCGCTGCCGAGCGAACTGCTCTGGCTGGTGAAGCGGCTCGAAATCAGATTCTCGGCGTGGGCGAGAACGATGCTGGACAACGAATAGGTTCCGGGCACGGCCGTCGCAGTTGCCGTACCGGAAACCGACGCGTTGGGCGTGGCGGTGACCGTGCGCGGTGGCGTCGACGACAGATGGGCGAGTTGCGCCATTGCCGATTGCAGGCTCGAGAGCGTGTTTTGTACCTGGCCGAGCGCCGAGATCTCCGCCTGGATCGGCTTTTCCTGGCTCTGAATCAAAAGGGCAGGCATCTGGAATGCGGTATTCGCCTGCTGGATCAGGCTCGCGATCTGGCTCGAACTCAATATACCGCTGAGCGTTGTCATTGCTGCCTCCTCAGCAATCGCCTCACCGCCTCCGGACCTTCACATCACTCGGAAGCGAGGAAACCATCCCGGTAACGGACAACCGGGATGGCTCCCTCGACTCCCGAGTCCTAGCCTACTGTTGCAGCAACCGGAGGAAGCTCTGCTGCAATGCACCGGACTTGGCGAGCGCGTCGACGCCGGCCTGTTGCAGGATCTGCTCCTGCGTCAGCTGGGTCGTGACCGCGGGTATGTTCGCGTCCTGAATGGTGGACAGCGCCGAGGTCATGTTCACCTGCGTGGTTTGCAGGTTGGACACGCTCGCTTGCAACCGTTGCTGGATGGCGCCGAGCTGACCGCCGACGTTCTCCAGCTGCTGGATGGCGAAGTCCACCACGTTCAAGGCCGCGTCGGCGCCGGCGACCGTGCCTACGTTCGCCGCCGACAACTTCGACAGCGCCGAACTGGCCTGCAGGCCGATGTCGGACGCAGCCGCGCTCAAGGCGAAGCTTTGTGCCGACTGCATCGTCACCACGCCCTGGACGGTCGCCGAAGTCGTGGCGCCACCCAGAGTGACTTGCGTGGTGCCACCGGCCTTCAGGGTACCCGTACCCGTGTAGCCGGTGACCGTGATGTTGTCGCCCGCCGACTGCGTCAGCACCAGCTGGTTGCTGCTATTGACGGTCGCGGTGATGCCGGTCGTGCCGCTCTGCTGGTTGATGGCGCTCACCAGGCCCGCGAGGCTGCTGGCGTTCACGGTGCCGGTCACGGTCGCCGAGATGTTGACCGTGTTGCTCGCGCTGGCGTTGACGTCACCCAGCGTGAACGAGAACGATCCCGAGGTCACCGTGAAGGCGGCGCTGGTATCGGCCACCGCACTGACGTTGGTCTTGGCTTGGACGCTGTTGACCGATGCGACGATATCGCTCGCCGCTTCCGCCTTGGTCACGGTGACACTCGAGCCGCCGGCCGAACCCGACACGCCGATCGAGCCAGCGGTGAAGCCGCCCGCCGCGCCCGACGTGATGATGTACGACGCACCGGTGTTGTCGCTGACGCCGCCGGTGGCGACGCCGTTGACCTTGAAGATGCCGGCCGCCGTATTCGGCGACGACTGATAGACGCCGAGCTGATTGGCGGCGGTGTTGCCGATCGAGATCTGGATCGTCTGACCGTCGTTCGGACCGACCTGGAACTGCACGCCCTGGAAGGTGCCGTCGAGCAGGCTCTGGTTGTTGAACTGCGCCTGCTGCGAAATCGTCGTCACCTGGGTCTGCAACTGCGACACCACCTGTTGCAACGAAGCGAGCTGCGAGGTGGTTTGGCCGCCGTTGGCCGCCTGGTCGGCGATGGTGCGGAGCTGCTGCAGGATGTTGATCTGCTGCTGCACCGCGCCGTCGGCGGTCTGCACGAGCGAAACCGCCTGGTTGACGTTGGAGATCGCCTGGGTGACGCCACCGAGCTGGGTGGTGAAGCCCTGCGCCGCAATGTAACCGGCAGGGTTGTCGGCCGGGCTGTTGATGGCCAAGCCGGACGATAGTTCCTGCTCGAGGGTGTTGGTCTTGTTGGTCGTCGTGTTCAACGAATTCAATGCATACAATGCATCGACGTTGGTGTTGATCGCGCCTGAAAGCATCTTGTCCTCCTTGGCGCGCCCCTGGCGAGAGCGAGCCTCCGGGTTGGGGTTGACGTTTGGCTGCCCGCCGCGCGCACTGGATTGGCCACGCGAATTGCCGCCCACACCCCTATAGACGGCACGCCGCGATTCCTGTTGCGGGCGGCGCCGACACGGCGCGGCGCGGCACTGCATCCAAATTCGCGAAAGTTTTCTGCAATCGCCGTGCATCCGGGTCCGAAACGCGGCGCGGTCCGGGCCGACGCGCCCGAGCGATCATGCCGAATGGCGGATTTGATTCACGCCGCCAATGAGCTTGGCCAAGTAGCGCCCGTAGCTGGCGTTGAGGCCCTTGGTCAGATGGGCCACGGCGCGCGCGTCGATCAGGTTGAGGCGATAGGCGATCTCTTCGAGACAGGCGACTTTCTGGCCCTGCCGCCGTTCGATCGCCTGGACGAACTGCGCCGCTTCGAGCAGCGCTTCGGGCGTTCCCATGTCGAACCAGGCAAAGCCGCGGCCGAGACGTTCGGCGCGCAGCGCACCCATCCGCATATAGGCGCGGTGCAGGTCGACGATCTCGTACTCGCCGCGCTTCGATTTCTTGAGCGTCCGCACGATATCGCACGCGCGCTCGTCGACGAAATACAGGCCGGTGACCGCCCAGGACGAGCGCGGGTCCATCGGCTTCTCGACCACGTCGGTGACGTGCCCGTTCGGCGCGAGGGTGGCGACGCCATAGCGCTCCGGATCGGAGACCTCGTAGCAGAAGATCGTCTCGCCGGCCGGCAACAGCGCGGCCCGCCGCAACAGTTCGGTCAGGCCGTGGCCGTAGAACATGTTGTCGCCGAGGACCAGCGCCGCGCGCGCGCCGGCGAGCCACGGCTCGGCGATCAGGAACGCCTGCGGCAGACCTTCGGGCGCCGGCTGCACCGCGTAGTCGAGCGAAATGCCCCACTGGCTGCCATCGCCGAGCAGCGCGCGGAACGCCGCCGCGTCGCGCGGCGTGGTGATGACCAGGATTTCGCGGATGCCCGCCAGCATCAGCGCCGAAATCGGGTAGTAGATCATCGGCTTGTCGTAAACCGGGATGAGCTGCTTGCTCATCGCGACGGTCATCGGATAGAGCCGCGTGCCGTTGCCGCCGGCGAGCACGATGCCTTTCATTTCGTTGACTGCGCCGAAGCTCATGCCGCCACCGTCGTCTGCTTGGCCATGCGTTGCAGGCACGCGTCGAGCGCGACACGCCACGGCTGTGGCCGGATTCCCCAGACCCGCTCCACTTTCGTGCAGTCGAGCGCGCCGTTGCTTGGCCGCGGCGCGGCCGCGGGCCATTCCGCCGCCACCGTCGGCCGCACCCGCTGCGCCGGCGCCAGCCCCAGCTGCGCCGCCCGCTCGACCACGGCGGTGATGAACTCGAAGACCGACGTCGCCGGCTGGCCGGCGAAATGAAAGATGCCGTGGCCGGCGGCGCCGACACGCGGCAGCGCCGCGGCGATGGCAACGATCGCGTTCGCCAGATCGGTCGCCGAAGTCGGACAGATCACGCGGTCGGTCACGCCGGCGAGGTCGTGTTGCAGCCGCTGCCGTACCAGCACTCGTTGCAACAGGCTGCGCTCGAATTGGCTGAAGATAGTCGAGGTGCGCAAGACGACGTGCGGCACGCCGATCGCTGCAAGGCCGGATTCACCGGCCCGTTTGCTGCGACCGTAAACGCTTTGCGGATTGACGGCGTCGGTCTCGGTATAAGGCGCGCTGCCGGTGCCGTCGAAGACGTAGTCGGTCGACATATGGATCACCGTCGCGCCGCAGATGCCGGCCGCTTTGCCGATATTGACGACCGCCTCGAAGTTGGTCGCGAACGCCGCGTCGGGCTCGTTTTCCGCCTTGTCCACGGCGGTATAGGCGGCCGTGTTGACGATCAGGGACGGCCGCAAGCTGCGCGCCAGGCCGATCACCAGCTCCTGATTCTCGATGTCGATCTCGCGGCCGACGTAGATCGGCTTGATGTCCCATGGCCACGCCGCATTCAGCAGCTCACGCGCAACCTGGCTACCTTTGCCGAGAACGAGGATCGTGCGGCTCATGACGCCACCACGCCGGACACGTTGCGCGCGAATCCGATGGCGGACGGGCGGGTGAAGAGTTCGGCACGGCTGACCGCAGCGAGCGGCGGCCACGCCGCGTCCTTCGGCGACACGACCGCGCGCGCCGCCGCGAGCGGCCAAGGAATGCCGAGCGCCGGATCGTCCCAGCGGATGCCGCGCTCGTACTTCGGCGCATAGAGCGCCGAGACCTTGTAGCTGACGACCGTGTCGTCGACCAACGTACAGAACCCGTGCGCGAAGCCGGCGGCAATAAACAACGCGTCGTCGCGGCCGGCATCGAGCCGCACGGCGACGTGGCGTCCGAAGGTCGGCGAGCCGATCCGCAGATCGACCGCGACGTCGAGGATCGCGCCTTTGAGGACGCGCATCAGCTTGGCCTGGGCGAACGGCGACAGTTGATAATGCAGGCCGCGCACCGTGCCCGCCCGGGCCGAGCAGGACTCGTTGTCCTGTACGAAAGCGACGTCGATGCCCGCCTCGGCAAACGTGCGCCCGCTATAGGTCTCGCGAAACCAGCCGCGCCCGTCCTGGAAACGGTCGCCCGTCAGCAGGAGAATGTCGGGGATCGGCTGGCGCGCGACGCGCATCATCGCAGCCAGGCCTTGCGCCAATCGTCGAGATGCTGATCGAGCATCCAGTCGGCAAGCACCGCCTGGCGCAACGCCTCGCCTTCGCGCCGGCACGCCGCGCGGTCCGCCGCCACCTCGCGGATCGCCTTGACCCAATCGCGATGACGGTTCTTGACGCGACGGACCGGCAGATTGCCTTGATACGGCACGATGTCGGTGCAGATCACCGGAATGCCGAGCACGCCGTATTCGAGCAGCCGGAGATTGCTCTTGGCCTCGTTGAACGGATTGAACTCGAGCGGCGCGACGCCGAGATCGATGCCGAGCGACGCGAGTTTCGCCGGATATTCCGGGATCGGAACCCAATCGTGAAACTCCTTCACGAACGGCCGCAACGCATCCGGGCACATGCCGAAGAAAACCCAATCGACTTCCTTCGCGGTCTCCTCCACCACGCTGGCCATCATTTCCAGGTCGCCGAGATGGCCGAGTGCGCCCGCCCAGCCAACGCGCGGCCGGCCTTCGGTGCGCGGCTGCTCGCGCAACCCCTGCCAGTGGCTGCGCTCGAGCCGGTTGGGCAGGACCACGACCTGATCGCACATCGCGCCATAGGCCTGCGCCAGCGGCTCGGTGCTGACGACGAGACGATCGCACGCGGCGAGCGCACGGCGCAGGCGCTGACCGACGTCGCGCGGAATGTTCGGGCGATGAATGCTTTTGAGCGGCAGGTTGGTGAGCAGATCGTCGAGTTCGAACACGCGAAAGGCGCGGCTGTGCCGTTTGATCTCCTCGATCTTCTCGATCTGGTGGTCTTCGATCTGGCGCTGGAACACGACCGTATCAGGTGCGATGCGCGCATATTCGGGCGGCATCATCAGCCGCATGGTCTCGCAGGCGTGCAGCACGCCGGCGTCGAACAGTACGCGGCTCGGCGCGATGATCCGGTATTCGCCGCAAGCGTCGCGATCGGCGGCGTGCGCGATCACGCGCGGCCGCGGCCGGAATTCCGGATTCCAGCAGCGCATGCGATCGGCTTCGATGTCGAAACCGGTGCCGACCGACGACAGGTTGGGGTTGTACGCCGGATCGAATGCGATCACTGGCATCCAGCGATCGTACATTGTGTCGCGCTCGCGTTTGAGGCGCGCCAGTTGGTCCGCCGTCGGCTCCTTGCGCGCGCGGTCGCGGCGGCTGACGCCGGATTCGTGCATCAGCCGCGCGTACGGCGTCCAGACGACGCGGTAGCCGGCGCGGCGAACCTTCAGGCAATAGTCGATGTCCTGGAAATTGTCGTGCAGCGCGTCGGCGTCGAGACCGCCGAGCTCGTCGTATAGGGCGCGGCGCGTCACCAGGCAGGCGCCGGTTACGGCGGAGAAATCCTGCACGGCCGTCAGGCGACCCCAATAACCCGGCGCATTCTCGGGCTGGCCGATATAGGGATGCTCGGCCGGCGCCCCCCAGCCGACGCCCATAATCACGCCGCCGTGCTGGATGGTTTGATTGGGAAAGTACAGCTTGGCGCCGACGACGCCGACGTCGGGTCGGCGCGCGTGCATCATCATCTCGCTGAGCCATTCCGGCTCGAACACCGTGGTATCGTTGTTGAGCAGGCAGACATAGTCGCCGCGCGCCTCGTTGCGCACGGCGCGGTTGTTCATCGCCGAGAAATTGAACGGCCCTGGGTGCCGGATGACGCGCAACCGCGAGCCGATCTCGCCGCGGCGTGCCTCGATCAGATCGAGATATTCGCGGGCGTCGCGGGCGGTGCTGTCGTTGTCGATGATGATGACTTCGTAGTTGGCGTAGCTCGTCTTGCCGAGCAGCGTCTCGATGCATTCCTTGAGCAGGTGCAGCCGATCGCGGGTCGGGATGATGATAGAGACCAGCGGCTCCGGCCCGGCGTGACGATAACGGACGCGGAATTGCGTCGGCACCGCGCCGGACTCAACCGTCGCATCGAAGCCGAGCCGTTGGAGATGCGCGGCCACCGTGCGCGGACCTTCGGCGATGATCTCCTGGATCGGGCGCCGTGTGCGGCCGCTACCGGCGAGACGATGGTAGAGCACGTCGGCGACGTGGCCGAAGCCCTTGGCGCCCAGGCGCTCCGCCACCCGCAGCGCCAGATCGTATTCCTCGAGACCGTCGCGTTCGGCATCGAAACCGCCCAACGCGGCGAATTCGGCCGGTCGTACCACCAGCAGGCCGCCGACATAGGGCATGCTGCGCATCAGGTCGATATTGAAATCGGGCTTGAACTGCGGGTTCGAGCATTGCCCTTTTCCGTCGATCCGATCCTCGTCGGAGTAGATCGCCGACCAGTCGGCGTGACGGAAACCGGCGTCGGCGAGCGCGAACAGAGCGTGCGGCGCGAGTTGGTCGCCGGCGTCGATCAGGCCGATCCAATCCGCCGCCGCGTCGCGCAGCAGTCGATTGAGCGTCACCACCGGCCGTTCGTCGGCGGCAACCTGCCAGACGATCCGCTGATCGGCGGCGATTCCAGCCGGCGCCGGACCCTCGCCGACGACGAACAATCGCCAGTCGCCGACGGTCAACGCCTGGAGCGATGCAACCGTCAGCGCGACGTTGCTCTCGATGCCCTCGGGCACCACCATGCCGAAGACAAAGCGCGGCAGTTGCGGCCATTGCGCGACGCGTTCGGCGACCCAGTCGGCGCGACCGGTCGCCGTCTTGGCGAACCCTTCCATCCACTTGGCGTAAGCGTCGGCTGCCGTCAGCGTCGCCAACGGACCGCGGCCGTACTTGCGGACGGAGGCTTGCAGTTCGCGCAGCTCCATATCCTTGCGTGATACCGCGTCGCGCAGCTCGGCGCTGACGTGTTCCAAGCGCGTGATCTCGTCGTGCATCGCCTCAGGCGATAGGCCGCGTTGGGCATCGGCGGACACACCGGCAAGCCGTCCCCACACCTCGTCCGCGCGCTCAATTTCGGCCGCGACGCGGTCGCATTCGCCGGTCTGGCATTTGGGCGTTCGCAAGGCATCGTAAACCGACTGCACCCAGGCGCCGCAAACGTCCCCGTCGCTTTTTTCCGCGATCTGATGGTGGCGCAGGCCGGGCGACAGAAACGCCGCAACCGCTTCGTCGACGGCGTGATACGCGTTCGACCAACGGAGACCGCATTCCGCCGCCACGCGGTTGAATTCTGTCGTCCAGTCGCGCGGATTTTCGATCAGGTCCGCGTAATTGACGATGGTGCGCGGCAAGCCGCGGGTGGCGCGCTCGGCCTCGAGCATATGCCGCAGCCACAGCAGCGCCGCCGCGGCGTTGCTTTTGCGGTCGCGCTTGGCAAGCGATGCGGCGACCTCGGCCGGATGGCGCAGAACCAGGACGAAGTGTGGCGTGATCCGCAGCGCACGCAGCAGCGGCAGCCACAATGGCAGCAAGCGGCACAGACGCGGGTCCTTGAGGCCCCACAGCGGCGCCGCGGCGAATTCGCGCTCGACGATGGTGCGGAGGCGATGCGTCGTGCTCGCCGCCGCCGGCGTTTTCATCCAGTTCGCTGGCAGGGCGCGCACGTCGTCCCAACTCGACCCCAGCGCCTCGAGCAGCTGATGGTGCTCCTGCACGATCGCCATGTGCTCCCAATAGCCGCGCTCGTTGTCGGGCGACGCCGCCATCATGCCGTGGCCAAGCTCGACGCCCAGCAAGTTGAGCACGCGCGTCACCGCCGAGGTGCCGCTGCGGTGCATGCCGAGCACGAAAACAGCGCGCCGTTCGGTTGGCGCGCTGTCCGGCCGCGGCTCCTGCGTGGCGGTGGGTTTCGCGGGGCCGACCTCGGGGTCGGCGATTGCAGCCATCGCGTCCATCGACCTGATCACCTGTTGCAGCGCATGACTTTCCGGAATATATCGATTTTCCGTTTTTTGGCAATTCCAAAGACAGGAAAAGCCGCGGACTACCGCTCAAACCGGCGGTTGGGCTAAATATATTTAAAAAGCGACAGGCCGCTGATCTTGCCGAACGCCGCTTGCGCCGCCTGCAGCGCGGTAACGCCTTCGCTGAACTGCGTCATCACCTCGGGCAGACTGGCGCTCTGAATCCCCGCGAGGTTGGCCTGATCGGTTGTCGTGATGGCGCCGTCCTGGCTTTGGACCGCGTTGATCTCGCTGAGGCTGGTGCCGAGCGATGCTTCGGCCGACAGAATGCTGGTATGGACTTGGTTAAGCGTCGCTAACGCATCCTGGATCAACTGATCGGCGCGCGCCCGCGTGCCGCTGGCGCCGGCGACCGGCGCCTGCAGCGCGGCGATCACGTCCTGCAGCGCCTGGAAGGCGCTGGTCGCCTGGCTGGTGCGGACCATGAAATGGTCGCCCGCCGCCGGCATGCCGCTGAAGGTGATGTCCATGCCGCCGAACGACAGCGCGGCGCTGGAGCTGGAGCTGTTGTAGACGCCCGAGGCGATGGTGCCGCTGCTAGCGATGAACGAAACGCTGCCCGGCGCGCCCGTTCCGCTGGCGATTTTGTAGTTGAGCGTGCCGCCGGCGCCCGCGGTGAACGAGACTTCGAACTGGGTGTTGGCGAGGTGCTCGGACGTCACCAGCGCCGAATTGAGAACGCCGCCGAGCGCCGCCACGCCAGTCCCGGTGTTGGTGCCCGACGCGGCCACCGCAAAGCTGCCGTTGCCGTCGGGAACCTGCATGAAGACCGACTGGCCCGAGACGGCGACCGGCACCAGCAGCGAGGGACCGATCTCGATCTGGTTGATGCCGGCGTCGCCCTTGAACACGACTTGGCCGGTCGGCGTCGTCTGGAACGGCGCGTTGGTCGCCTGCGAGCCGCCGAAGATATATTGGCCGTTGGACAATTGCGTATTGGCGAGCTGTACCAGCTCCTGCAGCGAGCCCTGCACGGCGGTGGCAAGCGCCGTACGATCGGCGCTGCTCGACGTGGCCGTCGCGCCCTGCAACGCAGTCGACTGCACCTGGTTCAGCAGATTGTCGACCTGATTGAGCACGCCGAGCGTCTCGTTCATGGTGCTCGACACTGCCTGGGCGTTGCCGATGTTGGTCGAGATCTGGTCGATCTGGTTCGCGGTATCGAGCACCGCGGCGGCCGCCGACGGATTGTCGGTGGCGTTGACCACTGACTGGCCGCTGGCGATCTGCTGGTTGAGTTTGCTGACGGTCGATTCCTGCGTCAGCATGTCGTTGAGCGTGCCGAGGAAGAATTCGCTGGTGCTGATGCGCATGGCCGGCTCCGTTATCCGTGCATCGCCGTGATCAGCGACGAGATCAGCGACTGGATCGTGCCGATCACCTGGGCATTGGCCTGATAGGCCTGCTGCAACTGGACAAGATTGGCCGCCTCTTCGTCGAGGTTGACGCCTGAAATGGATTGCTGGTTGCTTTGCGCCCGGGTGAAGACCGATTGCGCCGCCTGTCCGGCCGCGTTGGCCTCGGCGCCGCGATCGCCGATGTCGGTCACCAGTTTGGTATAAGCGTCGTTCAGCGTTTGGCCGGACAGCAGGCTGGCAGTTTGCAATTTCGCCATTGCCACCATGTTGCCGTTGCTGCCGGTGCCGCCCGGCGTCATTACGAAGCTGTCGCCGGTCACCGGCGTTCCGGCCGACAGCGTGAGCGTCGCCACCTCGCCGGCTGGCGCCGGCGGCGACGGATAGGCGACCGCGATTTCGGCGCCGTTGGTGCCACTGTAGGTACCCGACGCGACGACGACGTTGCTGCTGTTGAGCACGTTGAACTTCGTGGCCGAGGTGAATTTGACGCTCATCTGCTGGCCGAAGTCGGCCGCCGGCAGGATGACGGTGCCGGCCGGCAGCGAACCGCTCGTCGTGGGCGCGCCGGCGGTCATGGTCACGTTGCCGATGTTGGTGTTCTTGATGCCGCCGCTGGTCATGACGCCGGCGGTCGCGACATAAGGCGCCGCCGCGGCGATCGCCGATGGATCGGTCGTGGTGACCGCGATCCCGGTGGCCGCCTTGAGCGTCGGCTCGATCTCGAAGGAATCGCCGACATTGGCCGCGCCCGTGACCTGGATCGTCATGCCGTCGAGCGACAGCGTCGGCCCGGCGCCGAGCGACGTGGTCTGCCCGGTCGCGACGTTGACTGCCTGATAGCCGCCGGCGATGCGCGTCAGGACGTAATCGCCGGACGTGAAGGCGTTGGGATTGGAGACCGTGGCGGTGACGGTGGCAGCGCCGGTGTTGGCGGCGCCGGCAAAAACCACCGGCGCCGGTACCGAGAACAACGCCTTGCCGAGCTGGCCGTTCAGTGTGAGCCCCAGCGTCTGCTGGCCGTTGATCGCCGACGCCAAGGCGACGGCGAGACCGCCGACGCTGTCATTGGCGCTGACATATTGCGAGCGCATGCTGAGCAGGCCGCCGAGCTGGCCACCGGAAATCCGATTGGTCAGATCTTCGCCGTTCGGCGCGTATTTCACCGCCAAGGTGCCGTCGTTGAAGCTGCCGGATGCGGTCGAAAGACTGTACGACGTCGCGCCGTTGACCAGCGCCATGCCGTTCGCGAGATAGACGTCCATGGTGCCACTGGCGCCCGGCGCGACGGTGATTCCGACTTGCTCGCCGAGCTGCTGGACGAGCTGGTCCGCCTGGTCGATGAGGCTGTTGGTCGCCGAATCCGACGGCCCGCTCTTGCTCAAGATGTCTTTGTTGATTTGTGCGATCTGGGTGGCGAGATTGTCGATCTGCGCCACCGACTGGGTGATCTGGCCGTTCACCGTGCTGATGTTGGAAGCGAGCTGGCTGCCGACCGACTGGAACAGCGACGTCACCTGCTGCGCGCTGCTCAAGAAGGCGTCGCGATTGGAGAGATTCGCCGGGTCCTGCGCGACGGTATTTGCGGCCGTGAAAAAACTGCCGATGACCTTGCCGAGCCCGCCGGCGCCGGCGGACGCCAGTGGAAACACTGACGACAGCGAGCTCGTGCCCGACAGCACGACTTGCGCGGCCTGGTTCACGGAATCCGCCTGCACCATCTCCTGATAGACGTATTGGTCGAAGCTGCGCTGGATCGAGACCACCGACGTGCCGGTGCCGATGCCGCCGATCGGCCCCATGGCGCTCATGGTTTCGATCTGGTTGAGCCCTTCGACCGCGTAGCCTGGCGTGTTGACGTTCGAGGTGTTGTTGGCCTCGGTCGCCATGCCCGCCTGGGCCGCGAGCAGGCCGGAAAGCGCACTGTCGAGAACTTGATTGATGCCGCCCATCGTCAGCCTCGTCCCAAAACCCGACCGCTGGAAAAGCCTTTCACGCCCGAATTCGTGCCCTCGCCGCGCAGCGCCTTGACGTCGGACCGCAGCCGTTCGGCGCGTGTCTCGGCCGGTTGCAGCGTATCGCCGATCTCGCGTGCGAGCGCGCGCGCGGCGTCATCCAAGCTGCCGTCGGTTGCGGCACCGCGACGGCGGCGTTCGGCATCGAGGCTCATCAACTCTTCGATATATTGGCGGCGGCGCGTGATCAGCGCGAAGACGAAGCCGATCGGCCAGCGTTCGAGACGGCCGTCGCGCTCGAGCCGGAAAAGCCGCAACAGGCGATGCATCATGCGCCGCTCCTGCTCGACCATCGGATCGCCTTTCATGCGGCACCACCGGTGATCGCCGCCTGTGCGACCGTGGTACGGGCCGGCGTCGCGAGAGCGGCGGTGATCGTCGAACTGCCGGCGACGGCCGCAAGCTTACCGGCATAGTTTGGGTCGGTTGCATATCCGCCGGCGACCAACGCATGTCCGTAAGCCAGCGGATCGCTGCCGACGCCGAGCGCGACGCGATAGCGTGCATTGTGCGCGATCAGTTGAACGTAATCGGCGACCGCCGCCGCCAGGCTGGGATAGGCGCGGAATTCGGTGATCTGGCCGACTTCGCCGCCTGCGGAGTCCTCGTGCGTGTGGGCCTGCACGGCGCCGCCAGTCCAGCCGGCGCTGGCTTTGACTCCGAACAGATTGTTGCCCGGCATCGAACGGCCCCAGCCGCTTTCGAGCGCTGCCTGCGCCAGCAGCACGTTCGGCGAGACGCCAAGCGTCTGCGCTGCGCCTTGCAGCAACGGCGCCAGGGTCGCGGCGAAGCGCTGGCGATCGGCGGCCGTCGCGGTGGCGCCGCCGGACGGCGTGAGCTGCGCCGCCGGACTCGATGGCCCGTCGTAGGGCGACGGCGCTGCGGTCGACGGCGCGCTCGGCAAGGCGCCGGGCGCACGGCTGGCCGGCGCCACGGGATGTGCACCCGTCGGTGACGGCGCGATCGCGTACGCCGCTCCCGGCGAGACGTTCACGTGGTGTCCCTGCCAATACTGCTGAAGCGAGAAACCCGGACCGGCGGCGGCCGGGCCGGATGTCGTCGCCGGCGCCGTCATAGGCGAAGCCGGCGCCGCGCCATTCGCCGCTGCTGGCGGTGCGGCCTTCGGCATCGATTGCAGCAGCATGTCGGCGAAACCGAGCTGATTGCTCGATGCCGCGACCTGGCTCATGACGTTGGCGTAAAGCGTGTTGACGGTGTCGCTGCCGACGCCGTCGACCATCGACAGCGCGCTGCCGTCGGCGTTGCGCATCAGATTTTCCATCAGCATCGCGCCGAACTGGTTGGCGACTGCGCGGCGTACCGCCGGATCGTTCGGATGCCCTTTGAGCGCAGCGATTGCTGTCGGATCGATGCCGCTGGCCAGGCTTTGCGCCACCGATGCATCCATCTCACAGCACCTTAAGATGGGCGTGCAGTGCGCCCGCGGAACGCAGCGCCTGCAAGATCGCGATCAGGTCGGACGACGTGGCGCCGATCGCGTTGAGATTGCGCACGATGTCGGAGATTTTCGGTGCCGGCCGAATTTCCAGAATCTTGGCCGTCTTTTCCTCGGCGTTGATCTGTGTACGATTCACGACCTGCGTCGTGCCGGTATTGCTGAACGGCAGCGGCTGCGCGACTTGCGGCGTTTCGGCGATGGCGATCGAGAGATTGCCATAGGCCACGGCGGCATCCGTCAGCGTGACGTCGGCACCCATGACCACCGTGCCGCTTTGCGCGTCGATGACGACCTCAGCCGGCGGACTGTCGGGCGTCACCTCGACGTCGAGCAGCTTCGCCATGAACGGCACTTGCCGCTGCGGATCGACCGGACCGCGCACCTGTACCTGGCCTGGACCCAACGGCAGCGCGGTATCCGCACCGAAGCGGCGGTTGAGCGCGTCGGCCAAGCGCGTCGCGTTGCCGAACGACGCCGTGTCGAGATTGAGCAGGATGCTGCCGTCGCGGGCGGAGGCATATTGCGCCCGCACCGCGTGCTCGATGGTCGCGCCGTCGGGAATATGGCCGACCGTCGGCACGTTGACGGTCGCCGACGCCGCTTGGCCGGTGGCGCTGAAGCCGCTGACCAGGACCGAACCCTGGGCGATCGCATAGACCTGGCCGTCGGCGCCGCGCAGCTCGGTCATCAGCAGCACGCCGCCGCGCAGACTTTGGGCGTTGCCCATCGCCGACACGGTCACGTCGATCGACTGGCCGACCGACAGGAAGGTCGGCAACGTCGCGGTCACCATCGCCGCCGCGACCGTGTTCGGTTGAAGAAATGCGTTGGGATCGAGCGTCAATCCCATATGCGCGATCATGTTGCGGATCGCCTGCACGCTGTACGGGATCTGCGTCGTCTGGTCGCCGGTGCCGGCGAGGCCGACGACCAGGCCGTAGCCGATCAGCTGGTTGCCGCGCTGGCCTTCGACCGTGGCGAGATCCTTGACGCGTTCCGCTTGGGCGGCGCCGGCGTGCGTCAGCACGAAAGCCGCAAGGATCAGGGCTAGAAATCGGGCCATAGCGTGCTGACCGTCATGAAAAGGCGCTGGAGGAATCCCATCTTCGGCGCCAGATAGGTTTCGCCGTCGCCGCTGAACTCGATGTAGCCCTCGGCCATGCGGGTCGACGATACGGTGTTGCTGGATATGTCCTCCGGCCGCACCACGCCGGCGATGCGGATAAATTCCTTGCCACCGACGAGCTGGACGACGTTCTCGCCCTTGATGACGAGGTCGCCGTTCGGCCGGATGCGCTGCACCATCGCCGAAACCGTGGTGATGACACTGTCGCTTTGAGCGGTCGAGCCGCTGCCCTTGAGCGAATTGGCGCTGCTGTACGACAGGTTCGGGTTGAACTTTTGCACCGTCGTGCCGTTGTCGTGGCTGCGGCCGAAAGCCAGCGGCATGCCGAAGAAGTTGCTGACCGTGCTGGTGATGCTGTCGCTGCGGCCGACATTCTGGCTGACGTTCTTGCTGGCCGCCGCGCTCTGCGCGATCGCCACGGTGATGATGTCGCCGACCTGATAGGCGCGATGGTCCTGGAACAGCTCGAGGCCGCCGTTGCCTTCGGGCGTCGCCTGGTAGATGGCGCCGTTGGTGGCGGGAAGCTGCTCGCCTTTGTCGCCCGGCAACGGGCCGAACGCCGAGCTCGCCATCGGCAAATGGCCCGGCGGCTGTTCGCAACCGCCCAGGCCAGCGCCGAGCACGGCCAGCGTGACCAGTGCCGATGCGCGCCTCATCGCTCGCTCACCCGGTCACGTTGTTGAGGAAACCGAGCATGTCGTTGACGTTTTTGGCCGCCTGGGTATTGAGCTCGTAAGCGCGCTCGGTCTCGATCATGTCGACCATTTCGTTGACCACCGAGACGTTGGACGACTCAAGATAACCCTGATCGATCGAGCCGAGCCCGTTGCTGCCGCCTTTGCCAGGCGTCGGTGAACCGGAGGATTGCGTCTGGATCGCGAGGTCGTTGCCGATCGACTGCAAACCCGCCGGATTGATGAAACTGGCGAGCTGGATGAGGCCGATCTGCGTCGGCGTCGACTGACCCTGAAGCTGGACGCTGACCGTGCCATCCGTGCCGACGGTGACCGACTGCGCGCCGGGCGGAATCGTGATCGGCGGCTGGAGCTGATAACCGTTCGCGGTCACCACCTGGCCCTGGGCGTTGAGCGCGAAACTGCCGTCGCGCGTATAGGCGATCGTGCCCGACGGCATCAGAATCTGGAAATAGCCGTTTCCGTTGATCGCAAGGTCGAGCGCGTTGCCGGTCTGCTGCAGGCCGCCTTGGGTGATGATGGGTTCGGTGGAAATGACGTTGGCGCCGGTGCCGGTCTGCAAGCCCGACGGATAATTGGTGTTCTGCGAGGTAAAACCGCCCGCCTGGGTCGCGTTCTGATACAGCAGATCCTGGAAGATCGGCCGGATCTGCTTGAAGCCGGCGGTGTTGAGATTGGCCAGGTTGTTCGCGATGACGTCCATCTTGGTTTGCTCGCCTTCGAGCCCGGTGCGAACGATCGCCAAAGATTGAATCATGATGTCCTCTGATCCGTGGGTTGACGGTCACATGCCTATTGCAGGGTGAGCGGGCTTTGACTGCCCGCGCCCATCGTCGCGACCGCGTGGAGCATTTGCGTCTGCATCTGGAACAGGCGCGTGTTCTTGATCATGTCGACCATGACGCCGACCGAACTGACGTTGCTGCCTTCGAGCGCGCCGACCTGCAGCGTCACACCGCCGTCGACGCTGAATTTGCCGTTGCCGTCCTGGAACAGCCCGTCCGGTCGCCGCTGCATGTTCTGCGCCGGCGGATTGGCGAGATCCATGCGCGCGAGGACCATGATCTGGTTGGGCTGCTGGCCCTGCGGCACGCCCGAAATCGAGCCGTCGGCGCCGATCGTGACCTGGCTCAAGGGCGGCAGCACGATCGGCGTGCCGCTCTGGTCGAGAACCGGATGGCCGCCCGCCGTCTGCAGTGCGCCGGACGGTGCGATGTAGAGCGAGCCGTCACGAGTGTAGGCGGTCTTGCCGTCTGGCGCCTGCACGCCGATCCAGCCCGGACCGTTGACCGCCACGTCGAGCGGCCGGCCGGTGACCTGAACCGGTCCCGAGGCAAAGTTCGGCTGCTCCTCGCGCGTCACGACGTCGGCGCGATTGGGCAGCCCCTGGCCGTAGAACGGCACCGCCTCGAACGCCGGCTGTTGGGCCTTGAAGCCCGTGGTGCCGACATTGGCCAGATTGTTGGTCGAGGCGGTCATCCGGTCCTGAATCGAGTTCATGCCGGTCATCAGCAGATAGATCAGCTGATCGCTCATCGCGGTACGGCCTCGATTACTGGATGTTGAGCAAGTGCTGGATGTTCTGCTGCTCGTAGCTGATCGCCTGCGCGTTGGCCTGGAAGGCCTGCTGGGCGACGATGAGGCTGACCAGCTGGGTTGAGAGATCGACGTTCGAGCCCTCGAGCGCGCCGGATTGCACCGTGCCGAGACCTTGCGTGTTCGGCGCGGCGAGCAGCGCCGGACCCGAAGCCAGCGTCGCCTGCCAGAACGTCCCGGTCATCGGTGTCAAGCCTGCGGGATTCTCGAAATTGGCCAGCGCGATGGTGCCGAACGCCTTGGTCTGGCCGTTCGAATACTGGCCGACGATCTGACCGGTGGAGTTGATCTGAATCCCGGTGAAGGTGCCGGCGCTGTTGCCGTTGTTGGCGATCGAGTTGACGCCGAAGGTCTGGCTCGACAGCGCCGTGCCGGTGAAATTGTAGACAACGTTGAGCGGCGACGCGCCATCCGGCAGCTTGGCGGTCGGCACCGAAACGGTCGTGCCCGCGCCGGAGGTCGCCCCGGTCAGCGCGCCGGCGCTGCTGAAGGTGAGCCGCGGTCCGGTGCCCGACGCAAGAGCCTTGCCGGAAGTTGAATCGGTGAGCTGCCAATCAACTTGCCATTTGTTGGGCGTGCCGCTGCCGCTGACGCGCGTGAAATAGCTGGTGAGCGTATAGCCGGTGCCGACGCTGTCGTAGACGGTGGTGGCGGAGCTTTCGTCGAAGGTCGACGCATTCGACGGATTGAACGCCGCCGAGATCGCCGCATCGGTGGTCGGCAGCGTGACGTTGAGGCCGAGCGTCGTCGTCGCCGTCGCGGGCAACGTCGAACGGCTGACCTGGATGTCGCCGACGGCGCCGAGCGCCGAGCCGCTGCCGGCCGTGGTGTAGCCCATCAGCTTGTTGCCGGACGGATCGACGAGAAAGCCGCCCGTGCTCACCTGGAACGAGCCGGCGCGGGTGTACATGATGCCCTGGTCTGTCTGCATCTGGAAGAAACCCTGGCCGTTGATCGCCAGGTCGAGCGGATTGCCGGTCTGCGAGATCGTGCCCTCGGTGAAGAGCTGCGAGAGGTTCGAGGCGACGACGCCTTGGCCCGGGGTCAGCGTGTTACCCGAGGTGCCTTCGAGCGAGGTGCCGATGAGGTCGGCGAATTCCATCTTCGAGCCTTTGAAGCCCTCGGTATTCATGTTGGCGATGTTATTGCCGATCGTGTCGATGCTCGTCTGGGCGGCATTGATGCCCATCAGTTCGGTATTGAGCGACATGGTTCTGGTCCTCCGTGGCTTCGGCTTGAATCGATGTTTCAGTAGATTTCGTGGATCTGGTTGAGGGTCACGGACCCGAGGCCGCCGGCGAGGCTGACGGTGGGGCCGTTCGCGCCGTTGAGGGTCACGCCGGCGACCGGCACGACGGCGTACGTCGTGGCGGTAAGCGCGTTGCCCTTGCTGTCGAGCGCGTTGACCTGGAAGGTGTAAGCCCCAGCCGCGGCAGTGCCGCCGCCGGTCTTGGCGCCGTTCCAGGTGAAGTTCTGAGTCCCGGCATTGAGCGCGCCGAGATTGATGGTCGCAACCTGGTTGCCGTTCGCGTCCTTGACCGTCACGGTGACGTTGGAAGCGGCCGACGACAGGTTGAAAGCGCCCGGCGCCGAACCGCTGCCAGCGAAGACGAGCAGGTTGCCGTTGACCGCGATGTCGTGGCCGACGAGGCTCGACGCCTGAACGCCGGCGGCCGAGGCGATCTGCTGGCCGATGCCGCTTACCGTCGTCTGCAGCTGCTGCACGCCGCTGGCAGTCGAGAATTGCGCCAATTCCGCGGCGTACTGGTCGCTGTTCATCGGATTGAGCGGATCCTGTGACTCGAGCTGCGTGGTCATCAGGCGGAAGAAATCGTTCTGCGTCAGCGTCGTGTTGCTGCCGCTGGTGGCGCTGTTCGACGCCGACGGCAGCTGGGTGCCGGTGGGAAGATTGGTGATATTCACCGGCATGGCGCTTCCGATCATTGCACTGTCCTCCTGCGCGGGGTGATCAGATCGACAAAGTCTTCAGGGCGAGGGTCTTGGCGACGTTGAAGGCGTCGAGATTGGCCTGATAGTTCCGCGTCGCCGAAATCATGTTCACCATCTCGTCCACCGGATTGACGTTCGGCATCCGGACGTAGCCATTGCCGTCGGCGTACGGGCTGCTCGGGTCGTAGACCTGCTTCAGCGGCTGCTGGCTTTCGACGACGCCGGCGATGCGCACGCCCGACATGCCGGCCGCGGCGGCGTTGCCGCCGGCCTGGACGTCGCCGTCGCCGCCGGCGATCGGCGCGGCGGTGAACACGACTTCGCGGGCGCGATAGGGCTGGCCCGACGAATTGGCGGCGCTGTCGGCGTTGGCGATATTGCTGGCGATCGCGGAGAGCCGCTCGGTTTCGGCCGACATGCCGGAACCGGAGATCAGGAACACGGAAAGCAACGACATGAGCGGGCCTCTAGCCGTTCGTGGTCGACGAGGTCGAGCCACGGATCGCCGTCATCAGCATGTTGATGCGGCCGGTGGTGAAGGTGGCGGCGGCTTCGTATTGCAGCGCGTTGACCGCGGCCTCGCGCTTTTCGAGATCGAGATCGACGCTGTTGCCGTCGATCGTCACCGGCGCGCCGGTCTGATATTTGACCTGGTTCTGCACGGCGGCCGCGATCCGCGATTCCGTGCTCGGCGCGTTCGCCGGGCCGGACGGGTTGCCACCGATCTGGGGCGGATCGTCGACCAGCAGGAACGGTGACGGCGGTGTTGCCGGCTGTCCGCTGTCGCCCGGCGCCGCCGTAGCCGCCGCCAAGGCAGACTGAAAATCGAGGTCAACCGCTTTGAAGCCCGGCGTGCTGCCGTTGGCAATGTTCGCGGACAGGATCTGCTGGCGATAGCTGCGCAGATCGAGAACCGTCCGGAAATAGTCGAGACCCGTTGAAAGTGGGCCTTGCATTCGTACGCGCTCCCCCGTCGTTCCGCGCCGGCAACGGCCACCGCGGGATTCGCCGCCGCCGGCAGCGCCGCCCTGGGAAGGGTAAGGGGCGGCAACCGCGGCGGTTTCGGCTTCCGGCAAAGGCCCGTTCGGATGGGGAGCGAGAACTTGCCGAATTTTCGTTTTTAGGGTAATTTCCCTCCGGACCGATTGCAAGAGGTTTTTTGCGCATGGATTTCCGCGCTGGAACGGCCCTTTTTGCCGCCGTGATGCTCATGGCGCCGGCGGTTAAGGCCGCGGCCGACCCGGGCTACGCCGATCCCGCAACCATCCGCGCCGCCGTGGCGGACGCCGTCCAGGAAGCGGCGCCGCGACTGCCGGCGACCATGCTCGAAGTCGACGTTGCCGCCATCGATCCAGCAGTCCACCTGCCCGCCTGCCCGGCACTGGCCACTTCGGTGCCGCCGCTGAGTGGCAGCTTCATCACCGTGAAAGTGTCCTGCCCGGCGCCGACCTGGACAATCTATGTGCCGGTGCGGCTGCATCAATGGCGCAACGTCGTCGTCGCCGCCGCGGCGCTGCCGCCCAACCGGCCACTGACCGCCGCCGACCTGACGCTGGCGCGCATCGATACGGCGGCGCTGCCGAGCGCACCCATCGGCGATCCGACGGACGCGATCGGCAAGCTGTTGCGCACCAACGTGCCGGCGGCCAGCCCGATCCTTGCCGCCCAGCTCGAGGCGCCGGTCCTGGTCCATCGCGACCAGCGGGTGCTCGTCACGCTGCACGATGGCGCAGTCACGGTGAAGACCACGGTGGTCGCCGAGCAGGACGGCCGCGCCGGCGACGTCATCGCGCTGCGCAATCCGGGGAGCCAGAAGGTCATCCGCGCGACCGTCACCGCCGACGGTGAAGCCGAAATGCATCTTTGATTTGATGGAGGTTGTCATGGTCGTCGCTCCTTCCGGGCTGGTCGGCATTCTGCGCGAGACGAAACGCAAGCTCGTCCGCGGCCGCGAGGCGTTGTTGCGTGGCGATTTCGGCGCCGTCACCGCCATTACCGGCGAGACTGATGCGCTGGCGGAGCAACTCGCCGACGTGACGCCGGGTCCGCTCGGCCGCAACGCCGAGCTGACGGGCCTGTTGACTGAAATCCGCCGCCTCGGTCGCGGCAACGCCATTATCGCTGGCGAGATGCTGCGCCATTTCCGTGCCGGTCTGGCGACGCTCCAGCGGCTCGAGCGCCATCCTTCCTACGGCCCCAGCGGCGGCGAACGCGCGGCCGCGTCGCGCCGTTCACTCGGCAAGGCCTAGATCCGCAACTCATCCGGCGGATCGAAGCTGGCGCTCGGCGCGGTCGGCGCCGGCTTGCCGGCCGCCTGCGCCGCACGCAGGCGATAGACGAACGCCAACACCTCGGCGACCGCGCGATAGAGCGCGACCGGTACTTCATCCTCGATCTCGACGTAGCGGTGCAGCGAACGCGCCAGCGGCGGCGCCTCGACCACTGGCACCTCGTGCGCGGCGGCGACTTCGCGGATGCGCAACGCCACGAGCCCGACGCCTTTGGCGACCATCCGCGGCGCCCGCATCGTGCCCTGCTGGTAGCGCAGCGCGACCGAGACGTGCGATGGGTTGGTCAACACGACGTCTGCCTTGGGCACCTGCGTCATCATGCGCGCCCGCGCCACCTTGCGGCGCAGTTGCTTGACGCGCCGCTTGGTCTGCGGATTGCCTTCGACCTCGCGCGCCTCGTCGCGCAATTCCTGGCGGCTCATGCGCAAATCCTGACGGTGACTCCAGATCCGGTACGGCACTTCGAGCAGGACGACGACCGCCAGCGAGAACGAGGTCAGCAGGAACAGTTGCCCGAGCAGACTGCCGGCCTGCCACAGGCCGCCCGGCCAGCCGGCGCGCGCCAAGTCGGCGAAATTGCGCGTTTCGCCGCGCAGCCACCAATAGGCGACGGCCGCGACACCGAGCAGCTTGACCACCGATTTGACGATCTCGATCAGCGCGTCGCGCGACCACAGCCGGGCGAACCCTTGGACCGGATCGAGCCGCGCAAGATCCGGCATCACCGGCCGCCACGAGAACATCAGGCCGCCGACCAGTAACGCCGACAGCGTGCCGATTACCGCGATGCCGCCGCCGAAGACGATGATGACCTCGAGCGCCGGCTTGACGATCATCCACGCCCCGGTCAGCAGCCGCGCCGGATCGCGGCCGAGCAGCGGATCGATATGCAAGCCGGCGGCGACCATCCGTTCGAGCAGCGACACCGCGATCGTGCCGCCCCAGAAGACGATTGCGGCGCCGGTCATCAGCATGATCGCCGAAGGCAGCTCGCGCGACCGGGCGATCGAGCCTTCTTCGCGCGCCTTGCTCAGGCGCCTGCCTGTCGGTTCTTCAGTTTTGTTTTCGCTCGCCTGATCGTCGGCCATGGCTCACCCGCCGCGCAACGTCGCTTCGATCAGGCGCAAGCCGACATCGACCAGGTGCTCGACGGTCGGCGTCACGAACGGCATCAGCAGCGCGGTCGCGGCGATGCCCGTCCACAGGAACACCGCGAAACCCACCGACATGATGTTGAGCTGCGGCGCAACGCGCGACACCACCGCCATCGCGATATTGATCGCCAGCATGACCGCAACCACCGGCAACGCGAGAATAATGCCGAGCTGGAACAGCGCAGCGCCCGATGCGGCGAGCGCGCCCCAGCCGGCGGGCACGATGCCCACGGTCGCGGCTACGGGCACGATCTGGAAGCTTTTGACCAATGCCGCAATCAGCAGCAGGTGACCGCCGATCGCCAGGAACAACACGGTGCCGAGCAGATCGAAGAAATCGGCCATCGCCGGCATCGGCACGCCGACCTGCGGATCGAGCAGCGTGGCGAAGCCGAAGCCCATCTGCAGGCCACTGAGATCGCCGGCGAACGCCATCACCGACAGGGTCACGCGCATGGCGAAGCCGATCGCGGCGCCGACCAGAATCTGCTCGAACACCAGCGCCACGGTTTGCCATGAGAGATCGAGCGGCGCCATCGGTCCGGCGACGCCGCCGATGACCGCCGCCACCGCCAGGCCGAGTGCGACCTTCACTGGCGCCGGCACCGCGCTCGAACCAAAGGCCGGCGCGAAAGCGAACAGCGCCAGGCCGCGCAGCAGCGGCCAGACCAGCAGGCCCAGCCAGTGCGCGATGTCGCCGTCGGTGAGGGCGAGCATAATGGCGCCTAAGGCCGGTCGGCGGCCTGCGCCACGTTGGACACGAAATAGGCCGACAGCCGCGCGCCCATCCACGGCAGCGTCAGCGCGGTGACCAGCAGGATGACAGCAAAGCGCGGTACGAACCCCAGTGTGAGATCGGTCATGCGCGTGCCGACCTGAATGAGGCTCACTACCAGGCCTACTAGCAGCACGGCAGCGAGCGGCGGACTCACCAGGATCAGCGCCTCGACCAGCATGCGGTTGGCGGCGAGCGCCACCATGTCGCCGGTCAGGTTCACGAGAAGAATCCCTGCGCCAGCGAGCCGATCACCAACATCCAGCCGTTGACCAGCACGAAGACCATCAGCTTGAGCGGCAGCGACACTGTCACCGGCGACAGCAGCATCATGCCGAGCGACATCATCACCGCCGCCACCACGATGTCGATCACCATGAACGGCAGGAAGATGAGGAAGCCGATCTGGAAGGCGGTGCGCAGCTCCGACGTCAGGAACGCCGGCGCCACCAGGCGCATCGGCACGTCTTCGGCCTTGTCGTAGGTCTGGCCGCCGGCCAGCTTGATGAACATGCCGAGATCGTCGGACCGCGTCTGCTTGAGCATGAACGATTTGAGCTCGGGTTCGGCGCGGGTCGCAGCCTCTTCCACCGAGATCTTGTTTTGCAGCAGCGGCTGCAGCGCCGCCGTGTTCACCTGGTTGAACACCGGCGCCATGACGAACATGGTGAGAAAAAGCGCCAGGCCGACCAGAATCTGGTTGGGCGGCGTCTGAGTCAGGCCGAGCGCCTGGCGCAGCAGCGACAGCACGATGATGATGCGGGTGAACGACGTCATCGCCAGCAGCACGGCCGGCAGGAACACCAGCCCGGTCATGAACAAGAGAATCTGGATCGGCACGGTGTAGGACACGGCGCCGTGCGCGGCCGGCGTGGCAATCAAGGCATCGAGACCGGCCGGCGCGGCATGCGCGGCCATGGGCAGAACAAACAATCCGGCGGCGCCGACGAGGATGCGGCTAAGGCGCATGGCCGCCATCCATAGGCTTGGCGCCGCGCCAGCGATCGAACGCCTGCGCCAGCGCCGCGCTAAAACCGGCCGGCGCCGGCACCGACGGCGGGGCGGCAACGTCCGGCAATTCGCACAGCAGGCCGATGGCGCTGCCGGTGACGCCAAGCAGCAATCGCTTGCCCTCGACGCGCACGACGACAAGGCGTTCGCGCGGCCCGACCGCCAGGCCGCCGACCACGGAGCAGTCGATCTTGGTCGGGCCGGTCGGTCCGAAACGGCGGCGCACCAGCCAGAGCAATCCGCCGAGCACCAGCACGACGGCGCCCATGCCGACGAGCAACGGCATCAGGCCGCTGAAGACCGAGGCGTGGCTTGGATCCGCGGTCAGGCCGCCAAGGCCGGTCATTCGACGACGAGCTCGGTGAAGAAGACGTTGTGCACCGGCGGCGGGGGGGCCTGACCCGGCTTCGCCGGCGGCGTGTGCGGATCGGCCGGCAGCGGCATGACGGAATTGACCGTGTTGTTGGCCTGGGCGATGAGCAACTTGCGCAGCTGCTCGACCCCTTGCGGCGAGGTAACCTCGGCGACCTTGCTTTGCAGAACCTGCAGGCGGATCGCGTCCTGGATCGCCGGCAGCGCCTGCTCGACGCGCTCTTTCGCGGCCTTGTCCGTGACCTCGAGATCGACACCGACCTGAACGAAGCGCGTCGTCTGATTGTCGTCGAGCATGGTGACGACGAACGGCTTGATCACGACGTAAATCGGCTGCGGCGGCGCCTCGACGACCGTCGTCTTCCGGTGCTGCCAGTAATACCAGCCACCGGCGGCGCCGGCCGCGACCACCACCAGCCCCGCCAGCATGACGATCCAGCGGCCGGATTTGCGCGTGCGCCGGCGCGCCGCGGGCGGATCGCGTGTTATGGTTGCCATTGCCGATTTTCCTTTTTTTGGCAATATATCATGCCGCAAAACCGCCGGCGGCACAAGGCTTTGGGCGCCGATTTTCGCCCGTCTGCGGCGCGCGTTGGGCTCCTCACGCGCGCGATTCCCGGGTGAAGATACCGGCCCGCGCGATCAGGTCGTCGATTTCGCTCTGGCTGCGGCGCAGCGCCTCTTCGGCTTCGCGCAGCATCTGGCGCTCCACCAGGATCTCGATCATGCGCTTGTTGCGGCGAGCGACGACCAAGTCGGCCCATTCGCGCTCGCAAGCGCCTTCGAGCTGCCGGACCTGCGCCTCTTCACGCGCCACCACGTCGGCGACGCGGCGGATGAACGCCGCGACCGACGCCGCTTGCGACGCCACCACGCCCTGCCGGCCGCCGTCCTCGAGCTGCGCACGATAGGAATCGCCGTATTGGCGAAGCAGGTTGAGCTTGCGGCGCGCGGCGGCGCATTCCTTGGCGAGCACGGCCCATCGCCGTTGCGCCTCCTCGACCTGCCGCTCCGCCAGCTTTCCCATTGCATGCAACGCCATCAACCGCCTCCTGATTTACCGAGTGTCTGCGAAAGGTCTTCGATGCTCCGAGCGAACACGACCCGTTGGGTCATTTCCTGCTGGAGGAAGCGCTCGAATGCGGGGTGCAGCGCGACGGCGCGGTCGAGCACGGCGTCGTGCCCCGGCCGGTAACCGCCGATCGCGATCATGTCGCGGCTTTCCTCGTAGCGCGTATGCAGCTCCCTGAAGTCGCGGGCGGCAGCGAACTGCGCCGGCGCCACCACGGAGAACATCACGCGGCTGACCGACGCCGCCACGTCGATCGCGGGAAAATGGCCGCGTTCGGCGATGCGCCGCGACAGCACGATGTGGCCGTCACAAATCGCGCGGGCGGCGTCGGCCACCGGATCGTTGAGATCGTCGCCTTCGACCAGGACCGTGTAGAACGCGGTGATGCTGCCGTTGAGCGGTCCGCCGGTGCCAGCGCGCTCGACCAGCGACGCCAGCCGGCCGAAGACCGACGGCGGGTAGCCGCGGCTCGACGGCACCTCGCCAACCGCCAGCGCGATCTCGCGCGACGCAATCGCGAAACGCGTCAGCGAATCCATGAGTAGGAGCACGTTGCAGCCCTGGTCGCGGAAATATTCGGCGATGGTCGACGCCCGCAGCGCGCCATGCACGCGCGCCAGCGCCGACTGGTCGGCCGGCACCGCGACGATGACCGCCTTGGCCAGCGCCTCGGGCGCCAGGTTGCGTTCGATGAATTCTTTGATTTCGCGGCCGCGCTCGCCGATCAGGCCGACGACGACAATATCGGCGGCGGTGTAGCGCGCCATCATGCCCAGCAGAACGCTTTTGCCGACGCCGCTGCCGGCGAACAGGCCGAGCCGCGCGCCCTCGCCGACGGTGAACAGTGCGTTGATCGAGCGCACGCCAACGTCGAGCGGCTGATCGATGATGGTGCGCGCCATCGGGTTGGTCGGACGACCGAACAGCGGCATGTGTTCGGTGCAGCGCACCGGCCCCTTGCCGTCGAGCGGCCGGCCGGCGCCGTCGATGACGCGGCCGAGCAGCGCCTTGCCGACCGGCACCTCGGTCGCCGAGCCGGCCGGAATAACCCGGGCGCCCGCGGCCAATCCGTCGGCGTGGCCTTCGACCATGAGAAAGGAGCGGCCGCCGTCGAATCCGATGACCTCGGCCGGCACCAGCCGACCATTCGCGCTCTCGACGAAGCAGCGCTGGCCGACGCTGACGCGGATGCCGCGTGCCTCCATGACGAAACCGACGATCCGGGTCAGGATGCCGCTGACATGGGAGATGCGTTCGGCGCTCGCGAAGCGGCCGCGATAACGGTGCAAGGCGTCGACCAGGCGAACATTGTCTTCGGCAGTGAGCTGCATCTTCGTTCGCTAGTCGAAAAGGGCCAGCATCGCCGCCCGCCAGCGCGCCGCCAGCGTCAGATCGCCCTCGAACAGGCTGCTGCGTTCGATCCAGCGCCGATCTGGCCGGGTAGCGTTGTCGACGCCGTCCGCCAAAACGCGGCAGCCGCCAGGTTCGATGGTTTCGTCCGCGACCAGCTCGACCTTGCCACTGCCGATGTCGGGCAAATGCGTGCGCAAGGCGGCAAGATCGTCGGGATGAAGCAGGACGCGCGGCGTACCGGTGTCGATTGGGATTTCCGCCAAGACCTGGCGGATGAGACCGGCGAGCGCCTCGCGGCTGCGCGCCACCTCGGCACCGACGACGCGGCGCGCGAGTTCGAGCGCCAGCGCCACGACGGCGTCCTCGACCGCGTCGTCGAGCACCTTGATTTCGCCGCCGAGCGCGTCGAAGAGCTTGGCGAACCGGGCGGCGGCGGTCGCCGCATCGGCTTCGGCGGCGCGGCGGCCGGCATCAAGCCCCGCGCCGTGGCCTTGCGCCCGCCCTTCTTCGACGCCGCGCGCCAAGCCTTCGGCATAACCGGCAGCGGCCTTTTCGGCGCGCAGCGCTTCGAGGGCGGCAGCCGCTGCGGCCGCAGCTTCGTCCGCCTCGGACTTTGTGGGCTCGGCCGCGGGCGGACGTGGTTCTGCCGCCGATGACTTGTGCGACAGGCGGGGCGCCTCGGCCTCGTCGGGAACCAGCGACGGCGCATGCCAGCGAGCGATGCGCGCGTCGCGGGTTTTGAGCCGCTTGATCATGACCGTATGCCGCGCCGCGTCACGGTGGCGCGCGTCCAGCCCCAGACCTGCGCCAGAATCCATCGGGCGGCATAAAACGCGATGTAGAACGCACACAGCGCAACGACGCCGACCACCGCGTCCGCGACCAGCCGCGACGCCATGACCGCGCCGATGCTCCACGGCGAGACGCCTTCATCAAAGGCAGTGCCTTGGATAACGAAGAGCAGCAATCCGAGCGCAGCGCCGGGCAGGAAGAGGCGCAACAGCGACGGCTTGGCCGTCGCGGCGTCGCCCCGCTGCCCCGTTTTCTGCTTGCGCCCGAATACCATGATCGTCCGTTATCGGCTCAGGGGTGTGTGCCGATTGGCGGCGTCGGAG
>JAGXBG010000136.1 GCA_018971215.1 Alphaproteobacteria bacterium | reverse complement strand
ACCACACACAAGGGGAAGAACATGGCCAGAAGTGCGCCCAATCGTTGGGGACAGTTGATTGCAGTCATCATCTGCCAGGTGATGATTGCGAACTTGCAGTATGGCTGGACGTTGTTTGTCCGGCCGATGAACCAGGCCCATGGCTGGGGTATTGCCGAGATCCAGATTGCGTTCAGCATTTTCATTGCGCTGGAGACGTGGCTGACGCCGCTTGCGGGCTGGCTATCGGACAAGATCGGTCCGAAGCTGGTGGTGGCGGTTGGCGGCGTGATGGTGGCGGTGGGTTGGATCATCAACGCTAATGCCGACAGCTTGGCGATTCTGTACCTGGGCGCGATCATCTCGGGCACCGGTGCCGGTGCGATTTACACGACCAACGTCGGCAACGCAGTGAAATGGTTCCCGGACCGCCGTGGATTGGCGGTGGGGTTGACGGCGGCGGGTTACGGCGCCGGCGCGGCGTTGACCGTGATTCCGATTCGGGCGGTGATTGCGGCAAGCGGCTACTCCGCCGCGTTCTTCTGGTTCGGTCTGATCCAGGGGGCGGTGGTGTTCGTGGTGGCGTGGTACCTGCGTAGCCCAGAACCGGGCGAGGTGCCGACGCCGAAGGAGGTCAAGGTCATCCAGACGGCGCAGAGCTATACGCCGGGTCAGGTGCTGGTCTCGCCGGTGTTCTGGATTCTCTACGTCATGTTCATCCTGGTCTCGGCCAGCGGTCTGATGGCGACGGCGCAGATTGCGCTCATCGCCAAGGACTACAACGTCGCCAATACGGTGATCTTCCTCGGCGGCACGACGCTGACCGTGGCGCTGTTGGTCGACAATGTGTGCAACGGCGCCGCAAGGCCGATCTTCGGCTGGATCTCCGACAATATCGGCCGCGAGAACACCATGGCGATCGCCTTCGGCCTGGGCGGCATCGCCTATTGGCTCTTGGGCTCGGCCGGCACCTCGCCCTGGGCCTTCGTGGTGTTCGCCGGGCTCATCTTCCTGACCTGGGGCGAGATCTTCAGCCTGTTCCCGTCGACCTGCACCGACACGTTCGGGCCCAAGTTCGCCACCACCAACCTGAGCCTGCTCTACACCGCCAAAGGCGCCTCGGCCTTCCTGGTGCCCCTTGCCAACGTCATCAAGACGATGACCGGCAGCTGGCACATGGTGTTCGTCATCACCGCCATCATGAACTTCGCGGTCGTGGCCCTCGCCCTCTTCGTCCTCAAGCCCCTGCGCTCCCGGCAAATCGCCGCCCCGGCGCGCGCGGCCCCGGCCGAATAGACCAAACACCTCAACACCAACGGCGGGCGGCGGGCTACTATCCCACCACCCGCCGATTTTTTTTGTAACAGCCGCATGACCGCCGACGCCAAATCCGCAGCACCGCCCGCCTTTCCCGAACGCCTCCTGCAAGGCCACCGCGCCTTCCTCAGCGGCCGTTTCGTCGGCGAACAAACGCGCTATGAGACGCTGGCACGGACCGGACAGCGGCCCGAGATCATGGTCATCGGCTGCGTCGATTCGCGCGTTTCGCCCGAGGTTATCTTCGACGCCGCGCCGGGCGAAATTCTGGTCGTGCGCAACGTCGCCAATCTGGTGCCGCCGTTCGAGCCGCATCGCGAGACCCAGCACGGCACCAGCGCGGCGATCGAATTCGGCGTCCAGGCGCTCCAGGTGAAGCACGTCGTCGTGCTCGGCCATGCCTTGTGCGGCGGCATTCGCGCCTTCGTCGACGAACAGCAACCGCTGTCGGCCGGCGACTTCATCGGCCGCTGGATGGCGCAGATCGCGCCAGCCGCCGAGGCACTCGGCGCGCGCGGCCCGGATCACGACGCCTATCTGCGCCGGCTCGAACGCGCGTCGGTCGAGCTGAGCCTGACGAATCTGATGACGTTCCCGTTTGTTCGCCGGCGCGTCGAAGCCGGTGCATTGGCCTTGCATGGCGCCTATTTCGGCGTCGCGACGGGACGTTTGCTGGTGCGCGATCCGGCCAGCGGCGCGTTCGAGCCGATGATGGGAAGCCCGGGCGAACGCGGCCACTAGGCGCGGCGGCGAGGTCCTATTCCGCCGCGACCTTGGCGACGACCGGCTCGACCCGCGCGGCGCAGTACTTGAACTCCGGAATCTTGCCCATCGGATCAAGCTGTGGATTGGTCAGGATGTTCGCCGCCGCCTCGACGTAGCAGAACGGGATGAACACCATGCCCGGCGCGATGGCGAGATCGGGCCGCGCCTTGAGCTCGATGGCGCCACGCCGCGTGACGACACGGACGATCGAGCCCGCGTCGATTCCCATGCGATGCATATCGCCGGGCGACAGCGAGGCGTGCGCCTCGGGCTCGATGGCGTCGAGCACGCTGGCCCGGCGCGTCATCGCGCCGGTATGCCAGTGCTCGAGCTGGCGACCCGTGGTCAGGACCATCGGGAAATTCTTGTCGGGCTCCTCGGCCGGCGGACGGATTTCCACCGGTACCAATTTGGCGCGACCGGTTTTGGTCGGGAAGCCGTCACCGAAGACAATGTCCTGGCCCGGCTGATCGGGCGCCGGGCACGGATAGGTGACCGAGTTTTCGCGTTCCAGCCGCTCCCACGTGATGTTGTCGAGCGACGGCATCGCTTGCTTCATTTCGGCGAAGACGTCGGCCGGACCGGCATACTTCCAGTCGAGGCCGATGCGCCGCGCAAGCTCTTGGATAATCCACAGATCGTGCCGCGCGTTGCCGGGCAACGGCAGCGCCTGGCGGCCCATCTGCACCTGACGGTTCGTATTGCTCACCGTGCCGGTCTTTTCCGGCCAGGCCGACGCCGGCAGGAACACATCAGCGTAGGAGGCCGTCTCGGTCAGGAACAGGTCCTGCACGACCAGATGGTCGAGCTTGGCGAGCGCCTCGCGCGCGTGCTGCACGTCGGGGTCGGACATCGCTGGGTTTTCGCCCATGACGTACATGCCGCGGACCTGGTCGGCGTGGATCGCATTGACGATCTCGACCACGGTGAGGCCTGCCTTGGGATCGAGCTTGGTGCCCCACAGTTTCTCGTAGAACGCCCGCCGTTCCGGATCTTCGACCGAGATGTAGTCAGGGAAGCACATCGGGATCAAACCAACGTCCGACGCGCCCTGCACGTTGTTCTGGCCACGCAGCGGATGGAGACCGGTCCCCGGCCGACCGACCTGGCCGGTGATCATCGACAGCGCGATCAGACAGCGCGTGTTGTCGGTGCCGTGCGTGTGCTGCGACACGCCCATGCCCCAGAAAATGATCGCCGCCTCGGCGCGCGCGAATTTGCGCGCCACCGTCTTCAGCGTCTCGGCATCGATGCCGCAAATTTCCGCCATCTTCTCGGGCGTGCGGTCCTTGACGCTCGCTGCGACTTTCTCGAAATCCTCGGTGAATGCCTGGACGTACTGCTTGTCGACCAAATCCTCGGCGATGATCGTGTGCAGCATCGCCGACAGCATGGCAACATCACGACCCGGCTTGAACTGGAGCATGTGGGTCGCGTGACGCTTCAACGCCTGGCCGCGCGGATCCATGACGATGAGCGTCGCGCCGCGCTTCGTCGCGTTCTTCAGGAACGTCGCCGCGACCGGATGGTTCTCGGTCGGGTTGGCGCCGATGACGACGATGACGTCGGCGTCCTTGGCCGCCATGAACGGCGCCGTCACCGCGCCCGAACCGATGCCTTCGAGCAGGCCGGCGACGGACGAGGCGTGGCACAGCCGCGTGCAATGGTCGACGTTGTTGGTGCCGAAGCCGGTGCGCACCAGCTTCTGGAAGAGATAGGCCTCTTCGTTCGAGCCCTTGGCCGAGCCGAAGCCGGCCAGAGCCTTGGAGCCGTGCGCATCGCGGATCTTCTTGAGTCCAGCCGCCGCCGCATCGAGCGCCTCATCCCACGTCGCCTCGCGGAACAGCGCCCACGGGTTACTCGGGTCGAACGGCGCGTGTGCATCCTTCTTGGCGCCCGGCTTGCGGATCATCGGCTTGGTCAGCCGCTGCGGATGGCTGACGTAATCGAAGCCGAAGCGGCCTTTGACGCAAAGACGATTGAGGTTCGACGGGCCTTCGCGGCCATCGACGTAAAGCAGCTTGTCGTCCTTGATCTTGTAGGTGATCTGGCAGCCGACGCCGCAATAGGGGCAGACACTATCGACTTCGCGATCGGGATTCTTGGCATGGACGCCGCGTTCGTCGACCAACGTCGATTCGATCAACGCGCCGGTCGGACAGGCCTGCACGCATTCGCCGCAGGCGACGCAGGTGCTGGCGCCCATCGGATCGTCGAAATCGAAGACGATCTTGGCGTCGTGGCCGCGCGCCGCCATGCCGATCACGTCATTGACCTGGACCTCGCGGCACGCGCGGACGCACAAATTGCATTCGATACAGGCGTCGAGCCGCACCGCCATCGCCGGATGGCTGCGATCGGGCTTGGGATGATGGGTCGCCGGGAAACGGCCGGCGGCGACGCCGACCTTGTCGGCCCAGCGCCAGAACTTGGAATCCGGATCGGGATGGGCGTTGCGCGCCGGCTGATCCGAGACCAGCAGGTCGAACACCATCTTGCGGGAGAATTTGGCGCGTTCGGAAGCCGAGCGGACCTTCATTCCGGGCGTCGGCTTGCGCAGGCACGAGGCGGCGAGGACGCGTTCGCCCTCGATCTCGACCATGCAGGCGCGGCAATTGCCGTCCGGCCGATAGCCAGGCTCCGGGCTGTAGCAGAGATGAGGGATCTCGGTGCCTTTGCGGTGCGCGACCTGCCAGATGGTCTCACCCGGCCGGGCTTCGACCTCCTCGCCGTCGAGCAGGAACTTGATGGGATCGCCAATCACGCCGGAGCCGTCGCTCATGACACTTCCTCCGGAAAATGCTTGAGAACCAGTTTAACCGGATTCATCGCAGCTTGGCCCAGGCCGCAGATTGACGCATCCATCATCACCCGTGTCAGCTCCTCGATCAGGGGGCCGTCCCACTTGGGTCGCGACATCAGCATCACCGCCTTTTCGGTGCCGACGCGGCACGGCGTGCATTGGCCGCAGCTTTCGTCGGCGAAGAACCGCAGCAGATTGAGCGCCACGGCTTTCATATCGTCTTTGTCGGACAGAACGACAACCGCCGCCGAGCCGATCAACGCACCGTGCGGTTCGAGCGTGCCGAAGTCGAGCGGCAGATCGGCCATCGAGGCCGGCAAGATGCCGCCCGAGGCGCCGCCCGGCAGATAGCCCTTGAACGTGTGGCCGTCGGCCATGCCACCGCAATATTCGTCGATCAGCTCTTTCACCGTGATGCCGGCGGGCGCCAGCTTGACGCCCGGATTCTTGACCCGGCCCGAAACCGAGAAGCTGCGCGGCCCTTTGCGGCCGCGGCGGCCCTGCGAACCGAACCAGGCCGGACCCTTCTCGACGATGTCGCGGATCCACCACAAGGTTTCGACGTTGTTGCAGAGCGTCGGCCGACCGAAAAGACCGACTTGCGCGGGATAGGGCGGCTTGTTGCGCGGCAGGCCGCGCTTGCCCTCGATCGATTCGAGCATCGCCGATTCTTCGCCGCAAATATAGGCGCCGGCGCCGCGGCGGAGATGGATCCGCGTGTGCTTCGACAAGCCCGCTTTCTCGATCGCAGCGATCTCGCGCAGCAGGATCTCGTGGCATTGCGGGTATTCGTCGCGCAGATAGATATAGGTGTCGGGCGCTTCGACCGCCCAGGCGCCGATCAGCATGCCTTCGAGGAAGCGGTGCGGATCGACTTCGAGATAGTGGCGGTCCTTGAACGTGCCCGGCTCGCCTTCGTCGGCGTTGACCGCCATCAGCCGCGGCGCCTTCTCGGCGCGCACCAGCCGCCACTTGCGGCCGGTGGGGAAGCCCGCCCCGCCGAGGCCGCGCAGGTTCGAATCTTCGAGCGCCTTCAGGATGTCTTCGAGCGTCTTTTGGCCCGAGAGGCAGGCTTCGAGCAGCGCATAGCCGCCGGCTTTGCGATAGGCGGCGAAATCGGGATAGGCGGGCAGATGCGGATGGATCTCCTTCGCCTTGGCCGCTTTGACGACGCTGTCGACCGTCGCATGTTCATGCAGCGCATGGCCGATGGCGGTCACCGGCGCGTTGTGGCAGCCGCCCATGCACGGCGCGCGCACGACACGGACACCTGGAAGCTGGGCCGGCAATTCGGCCAGCAGCTTCTGGGCACCGAATAGCTCGCAGGTGAGCGAGTCACACACCCGCACGGTCAAAGTGGGCGGCGGGCTTTCGCCGTCGAGGACGATGTCGAAATGCGCGTAGAAACTCGCGACCTCGTACACCTCGACCAGCGACAACTTCATCGCTTCCGCCAGCGCCGCCAGGTGCCGCGCGTGCAGGCAACCGAAATGGTCCTGCAATAGATGCAGATGCTCGATCAGCAGGTCGCGCCGCCGAGGCCGGTCGCCGAGGAGTTTGACGATCTCCTCGCGCGCGACTGGATCGACCTGCCGGCCCTTCGGCAGGTCGCGGCCGCCGCGCCGGCCGGAACCCGGCGGGATGGAGCGTGGCGGCGTGCGACCTGAGTCGGGCATTGGTTAGTCCTTGCTATCTATTTAGGAGACCGAGCATGGTTTTGCCAAGAGCGGCGGGCGAATCCGACACCGCGATACCGGCGCTCTTCATCGCCTCGAATTTGTCAGCGGCCGTTCCGGTGCCGCCGGAGATGATTGCGCCGGCATGACCCATGCGGCGGCCCGGTGGCGCGGTGGCGCCGGCGATGAAGCCGACCATCGGTTTCTTGACCTTGTTGCGCTTGACGAAATCCGCCGCCTCTTCCTCGGCCGAGCCGCCGATCTCGCCGATCATGATGATCGCCTTGGTCGCCGGATCCGCCAGGAACTTGTCGAGGCAGTCGATGAAATTGGTGCCATTGACCGGATCGCCGCCGATGCCGACGCAGGTCGACTGGCCCAATCCGACCGCCGTGGTCTGCGCCACCGCTTCGTAGGTGAGCGTACCGGAGCGCGACACAATGCCCACCGAACCCGCCTTGT
>JAGXBG010000135.1 GCA_018971215.1 Alphaproteobacteria bacterium | reverse complement strand
CGCCAGCCTGGGCGTCACGCGCGTGCCGTTCGATCGGGTCAACTGGCTGGCGGCGCAGCCGGATGCCGCAGGTATCCGCGTTGCAGTCAAGCTGCGGTCGGCGCAGCCGCCGGTGCTCGCCACGCTGCAGCTCGAAGGCGATCGCGGCGCGGCGATGCTCGACGAGCCTGCATTCGGCGTGGCGCCCGGCCAGGCCTGCGTCGCTTACGACGGCGCCCGCGTCCTGGGCGGCGGCTGGATCGCCCGCGGCTGATTGCCGCTAGGCTTGCCGCGCGCGCGGCGCTCCACGATACTGCGCCGCCATGACCGCTACCAAGAAACCCCGCGACACCGTCAAGAAGGTCGTGCTTGCCTATTCGGGCGGGCTCGACACCTCCGTCATCCTGCGTTGGCTGCAGGAAACCTATGGCTGCGAGGTGGTGACCTTCACAGCCGATATCGGCCAGGGCGAAGAACTCGCGCCGGCGCGCAAGAAGGCTGAGCTCCTGGGCGTAAAACAGATCTTCGTCGAGGATCTGCGCGAGGAATTCGTCCGCGATTTCGTGTTTCCGATGTTCCGCGCGAATGCGCTCTACGAGGGTCAGTACCTGCTCGGCACCTCGATCGCGCGGCCGCTGATCGCCAAGCGCCAGATCGAGATCGCGGAAGCCACCGGAGCCGACGCCGTGGCGCACGGCGCGACGGGCAAGGGCAACGACCAGGTGCGCTTCGAGCTGACCTATTACGCACTCAAGCCCGACATCAAGGTGATCGCGCCGTGGCGCGAATGGGAACTCGATTCGCGTACCAAGCTGATCGAATATGCCGAACGGCATCAGATTCCGATCGCCAAGGACAAGCGCGGCGAGGCGCCGTTCTCGACCGACGCCAACCTTTTGCACATTTCGGCCGAGGGCAAGGCGCTCGAGGATCCGTGGCACGAGCCGGAAGAATTCGTCTATAGCCGGACGGTCGCGCCGGAGAAGGCGCCGGACCAGCCGGAATATGTCGAGATCGAATTCGCCAAGGGCGATCCGGTCGCGGTCGACGGCAAAAAGCTGTCGCCGGCGGCGCTACTGACGCGGCTCAACGAGCTCGGCGGCAAGCACGGCATCGGCCGGCTCGACCTGGTCGAAAATCGTTTCGTCGGCATGAAGTCGCGCGGCGTCTACGAGACCCCCGGCGGCACCATCCTGCACGCCGCGCACCGCGGCATCGAGAGCATCACGCTCGACCGCGGCGCGGCGCATCTCAAGGACGAGCTGATGCCGCGCTACGCCGAGCTGATTTACAACGGCTTCTGGTACTCGCCCGAGCGCGCCATGCTGCAGGCGCTGATCGACAAGAGCCAGGAGAACGTTGCCGGCACGGTGCGGCTGAAACTCTACAAGGGCTCGGTGCGCGTGGTCGGCCGCAAGTCGCCCAACAGCCTCTATAGCCTGGCGCATGTGACGTTCGAGGCCGATCAGGTCTACGACCAGCGCGACGCGGAAGGCTTCATCAAGCTGAACGCGTTGCGGCTGCGACTCGGCGCACGGCTACGGCCGAAAAAATAGTTTCCTGCGCCGTCGTCCAGAACTTTTCAGTTCGATTCAGGCATTTATGTGTATGTATTTGATATGAAAGGCGAATAAGGCGAATCCTAGCCCCGAATTGACCCCGCGAAAACCTTGTTTTTGCCATGATCGGTCCTCATCTTCGGGCCATCGCCCATAGCAAAAAGGGGACGGAACCATGGGTTCGCGTATTGGCGTTTTGATGGTGGCGGCTGCGATGCTGCTTTCGGCTTGCGGCACGTCACCGGGTGACCGAGGCCTGTCGGGTGCCGGTATCGGCGCGGCGGGTGGTGCCGTGGTCGGAGCGCTGGTTGGCGCGCCTCTGGCAGGTGCGGCGATCGGTGCCGGCGCCGGCGCTTTGACCGGTATGGCGACCAGCCCGTCGAACGTCTATCTCGGCAAGCCGGCCTGGGAACAGTAACCGGCCTGACGGTCACCTTTCGCTGAGACACTGCCCCCTCGGGAGCGATCCCGAGGGGGTTTTGCTTTGCGCGTTCGGCTAAACCGTGGGCTCCGGCAATCCACGCCGGCGGCAGGCGGCGACCAGCGTATTGCGCAACAGGCACGCGATGGTCATCGGTCCGACGCCGCCGGGCACCGGCGTGATCGCGCCGGCGACGCGCTGCGCTTCGGCAAAGGCGACGTCGCCGACCAGCTTGCCTTTGCCGTCCGGCGTGGCGACGCGGTTGATGCCGACGTCGATCACCGTCGCGCCCGGCTTGATCCAATCGGCGCGCACCATCTCCGGCCGTCCGACCGCCGCCACCAGCAGGTCGGCGCGACGCGCCACCGCCGGCAGGTCGCGCGTCCGCGAATGCGCCACGGTCACCGTGCAGTGCTCGCCGAGCAGCAACGCCGCCATCGGCTTGCCGACGATGTTGGAGCGGCCCAGGATCACCGCTTCGGCGCCAGCGAGGTTCTTGCCCAGGCTCTCGCGCGCCAGCAGCAGGCAGCCATAAGGCGTGCATGGCACCAGCGCCTTGCCGCCGCTCCACAGCCGGCCGACATTCTCGGCGTGGAAGCCGTCGACGTCTTTTGCCGGCGCGATCGCTTCGATGATCCGTTGCGCGTCGATCTGTTTCGGCAAGGGAAGCTGCACGAGGATGCCGTCGACCGCTTCGTCGGCGTTGAGCTGCGCCACCAGGCGCAGCAGCTCGGCCTCGCTGGTGGAAGCCGGCAGGCGATGGGTGATGCCTTTGAGGCCGGCGTCGTCGGTCGCCTTGGTCTTGCTCTTGACGTAGACTTGGCTCGCCGGATCGTCGCCGACCAGAACCGCCGCGAGGCCGGGCACGACGCCGTGCGCTGCCTTGAGCGTCGCGGCGGCTGTTGCAACCGTCGCGCGCAGCCGGGCCGCGACGGCCTTACCATCGATTAATCGAGCTTCGGACATGACTTCAATCCTTGTTCAAGCCGCGCCGCAAGCGCGGCGGGATCACCATCGATATGAATCAATTTGCGGCGTCCAGCGGCACCGGCCGTGATCCGCAAGTTGCTTTTGCGCAAGCCGAAATGACGCGCCAGCAGTGCAAGTAGCGCGGCGTTGGCTTCACCGTCTCGCGGTGGCGCGTGCACCGCGAGTTTCAGCGCGGCGCCCTCGGGCCCCTCACTCAGGCCGAGGACGCGGCTTTGCGCAGCTTTTGGGGTAACGAACACGGCCAGCGTCGCGCCGTCGCGCCCGAGTCGGAACGGTGATGTCATCAGGCCGGTCAACCGTGCATCAACGTGTAGACCGCGAGCTGCCGCAGCTCCATCTCGATGAACCACAGGATGAGCAACAGGATGACCGGCGAGATGTCGATGCCGCCGAAGCTGGGCAGGATGCGTTGGATCGGGCGCAAGGCCGGCTCGGTCGCGCGATAGAGAAAGCCCGCGACCGTACGGACCGCGTGATTGCGCGTGTCGATGATGCCGAACCCCGTGAGCCACGAAAACACCGCCGCAACAATGACGACCCACCAATAAATGTTGATCAGGGCGATGATCACCTCGATCACCGGCACCAGGAAGTTACCCATCTCCCGATTCCTCCCCACGCCCGCGGCGTTGGCGAACCCTAGCCATCGGCTCCGGCCGGTGCAAGGCCAGCCGATGTCACGGGGCCACCTTGACAGTCCGCGCGACCGCGACCCATATTCCGCGCCACGCGGGCGGGGCAGTAGCTCAGTTGGGAGAGCGCGACGTTCGCAATGTCGAGGTCAGGGGTTCGATCCCCCTCTGCTCCACCATCCGCCCCGGCGGGGCCGTCGATCCAAAGGAAAACGATTAATCATGAGCCGCCGCGCGCTGGCCGCCGTCTTCGTGTTGATCGTCGCTGCGGCGCCGGCGCAGGCCGCCGAGGTCTATCAGGTCTCGACCATTTCGAGCCTGCTCGCCGGCGGTTACGACGGCACGGTCACGGTCGGCGAGCTGCTGCGGCACGGCAATTTGGGTCTCGGGACTTATAACGGCGTCGATGGCGAGATGGTAGTGCTGGCCGGCCGGGCCTATCGCTGCTCGGTCGATGCGGTCGCCCATCCGGTGAAAGCGGCGACGCGGACGCCGTTTGCCGTCGTGACCGACTTCCATCCGCAAACCACCGTAGCCGTGCCAGCCGGCCAGTCGCTCACCCGGCTCCAGGCGACGCTCGACGCGCTGCCGGCAAGCGAGTCGCGCATCGTCGCCGTGCGTATCGTCGGCCACTTTCAAGGCATGCAGGTCCGCAGCGAGCCGAAACAGTCGCCGCCCTACCGGCCGCTCGCCGACGTGATCAAGACGCAGCAAGTGGTCCACGATTTGGGCGCGGTCGACGGCACGCTGATCGGTTTCCGCTTTCCGGTCGCCGCCAGCTCGGTCAACGTTGCCGGCTGGCACTTCCACTTCATCACCGCCGACGGCACGCGCTGCGGTCACGTTCTCGGCCTGACGACCGGCATCGGCCGCGCCGCGCTGCAGGAGATCGCCGATCTGCGCGTGCGCTTTCCGGCCCAGGCACCGGCCGCGTCGGCCAGCGCCGAGGCGGTCCGGTCGGTCGAACGTCCGCAATAAACGCGGGCAACGGCTCAGCCGAATACCGGCGGTCGCGGCTTTTGCGTGAAGTCGAAGCCGTCGAGCAGATTGTAGGCCCTGGCGTCGCGGTCTTGTAACGGCTTCAGCCCGAACCGCGCCTCGACCAACGCCAGGACCGACGTGGTGTCGGCGATGCGGTGATCGACATAGCCGCGCCGCGTCCACGGGCTGATCAGCAGCGCCGGAACCCGCGTGCCGCAGCCATAGGCGTCGGGCATCGGCGGCGCGATGTGATCCCAAAAACCGCCGCCTTCGTCGTAAGTGATGACGACCGCGGTTTTCTCCCACAGGCGGCTTTCGCCGAGCGCCTTCAGCAAGCTCATCACCCATTGTTCGCCCCAACGCGGCGCCGAATTCGCCGGATGCTCGTCACGTCCGCCGGTCGCTTTGAGGAAGGAGACCCGTGGCAGGCGGCCGCTTTTCACGTCCTCGAAGAAATCGCTGCTGTCGCGGAAGCGGCCGTTTTTCACGTTGCCGAACCAGGTCGGGAAATATTGGAACGGATTGTGGTGCGGCAAATAGAGATCGGCCGTGTCGACGACCGCAGAGCCGTCGCCGGCGTCGAACGCGGTTTTCGTCGCCCACGGCTTCACCGCGTTCCAGCCTTCATTGTACCAGGCCCACGAGAGCGACGCGGCGTCGAGCCGGTCGCCGATGGTCGGAAAGGTCTGCTCGTCGGGCGGCGGCGACAGATCGATCGAGGCGGCGAAGGTTTCGGTCGGGCCGTTCACCGGCGGCGCGTCGTTAATCAACACGCCATGCTTATCGTATGGCCGATCGAAGACCGGCGGCTCGAGGCTGCTCATCTTATTCGCCGGCGCTTTCGACCACGCGGCCGAGCGCGCCGCGACGAGATAGAGCGCATTGCCGGTCGAACCGCCCGACATCGCCTGGAAGAAGTGGTCGAACAGCACGTATTCGTCGGCGAGCTGGTAATAATCCGGCAGGTCGGCGCGCGTGTAATAGCCGAGCACTGCGCCGGACGGCGTCGATTCGGCGAACATCATTTTCACCGGATCGGTGCCGGGGCCCTTGTCGAAGAATTCGTGCTTACCCTTCAGCGCGAGGGCCACGAAGTAATCCATCTTGCCGTGATCGATCTGCGCGAACATCCGATAGAAATGGTGCATCGGGTCCCACGGCACGTTGGCATCGGCCGGGATGTACGGCGCCATATGGAACGGTTTGTTCTCGAGCTCGGCGCGGGCGAAGCCGGGAATTTGATAGGGCAGCGGCAGATAGGCGTAAGGAACGCCGGCCGGGTTTTTCTGTTGTCCGGTGAAGCGCGGATCGATGTGCCCGTTGCGGTCGAGCAGGCCGGCGACCGTGGCGCCGTGGGGCGATTGATAGGCGCCGAAATAATGATCGAAGCTGCGGTTCTCCTGATAGATCACGACGATATGGTCGATCTTCTCGCGCAGCTGACGCAGATCGGGCGCGGTCGGTTCGGCCGCGCGCACCAGCGGCGCAAAGCGCGTATTGAGCAAAGCCGCACTGCCCGTGGCCGCGACCGATTTGAGAAAATTCCGGCGGTCCTGCCTCAGGATCGTCATCGTCATCCCCTCTCTGCAGCGGCCGTTCGTGCCCGGATTCAGCCGTGCGCTGCCAATATCACGCTTTGATTGCAGTTGTGCGAAGCCGATTGCAGCGAGGCCAGCGTCAGCCCTTGGCGGCTTTGCCGTAGTGAATCACGCGCACTTTCTCGATGGTGACGAGGCCGCTCGTCATCATGCTGTCGAGCGTCGGCAGGAAGCTTTCGACCCGCGCCTCGGCGTCGACGATTTCGATGATGATCGGCAAATCCTCTGAGAGTTGGAGAATCTTGGCCGTGTGCAGGATGCTCGACTGACCGAAGCCGAGCGGACCGCGGATCACCGTCGCGCCGGCAAGGCCCACCTCGCGCGCCTTCAGCACCAGTGCTTCATAGAGCGGCAGGTGGCCGTGCCGATCTTTTTCGCCGATGAAGATACGCAGCAGCACCGCATCTTTGGGAATTTGCATGGGACCCTCCGTCGGCTAGCGGTTGATGGCGGCGGCGGCGACGTGGCCAAGCCATACCGCGGTGAGACAGGCGATCACCGAGATCGCAATATTGGCGCCTGCCCACAGCCATTCGCCGTCGCGTGCCAGATTCAGCGTCTGGTAGCTGAACGATGAAAACGTCGTGTAGCCGCCGCACACGCCGATCATCAGAAAGATGCGCGCGTCGCTCGGCAACAGCCAGCGTCCTTCAGGGCCGCTGAGCGCGCCGATAAAGCCGATGACGCACGAGCCCGTGATGTTGACCAGCACGGTGCCCCACGGGAAGGTTTCGCCGATCAGGCGGTCGACATGCCCCGCGAGCCAGAATCGCCCCACACCGCCGAGCGCACTGCCGAATGCAATCCAGAGATAAGTCGTCACCGCGCGTCCTCCTGCGCCGTTGGGTCCGGGTTCCGGCGGGCGCGAAAAAACCCGCCACTGGCGGGTTTCGGACACACCCCCGCCGCGTTACGCGGTAGGAGTCATCAGCCTGCGGTTTTTCCGCCAGGC
>JAGXBG010000134.1 GCA_018971215.1 Alphaproteobacteria bacterium | reverse complement strand
CGGCGGATTGCGCCACCTGTCACACCGACACCACGAATCATGGTGCGCCGTTGGCCGGCGGCCGGGCGTTGGTCACGGAATTTGGCACGTTCTACACGCCCAACATCACGCCGGACGCGGTCAACGGCATTGGCCGCTGGTCGCTCGTCGATTTTCGCCGCGCGCTGCGCGACGGCATTGGCCGCAATGGCACATACCTCTATCCGGTTTTTCCGTTCACCTCATACTCCGGTATGAGCGATAGCGACATCGCCGATCTATACGCCTTCCTGATGACGCAAAAGCCGGATCCGGCGGCGAACAAACCCGACGCCATCAAGTTTCCGTTTAAGTTCCGGCCGCTGCTGCTGGTTTGGCGGACGCTGTATTTCACGCCAGGACCGTTGCAGCCGATTGCTGGCAAGAGTGTCGAATGGAACCGTGGCCGTTACCTGTCTGAGGCCGTGGCGCATTGCCAGGAATGCCATACGCCGCGCAATTTCCTCGGCGCGCTCGAAACCGGCGAACATGCCTACGCTGGCAATCCCAATGGACCGGATGGATTACGCTCGTCCAATATCACGCGGGATAAGGACACGGGCATCGGCCAGTGGAGCGTTGCCGACATCGCGGCCTTGCTCAAAACCGGTCAGACGCCCGATGGCGATAAGATCGACCGACAAATGAGCGACACGGTCGCGGGGACCGCGGTTTTGACCGATTCCGACCGCCAGGCGATCGCGGTCTATCTCAAATCCTTGCCGCCGCTGCACGCCACCCCTAGGGATTAGCCTCGCATCACTGCGAGAGGGGCCGGAGGGCGCATGGATCTGGGTCTTAAGGGCAGGACAGCGTTGGTCTGCGCTGCGAGCAAGGGGCTCGGCAAAGGCTGTGCGGCGGCGCTGGCGGCCGAAGGCGTTGACATTGTGATCACCGCGCGCGGTCGCGAAGCGCTCGAGGCGACAGCGGCCGAGTTGCGCGATCGCTATCGCGCCAAAGTCACAGCGGTCGTGGGCGACATCACCACGCCGAACGGCCACGCCACTGCGCTCGCGGCGTGTCCGGCGCCGGATATCCTGGTGACCAACGCCGGCGGGCCGCCGCCGGGCGACTTTCGCGACTGGACACGCGACATCTGGATCAAGGCGCTCGACGCCAACATGCTGACGCCGATTGCGCTCATGCAAGCCACCGTCGACGGCATGATCGCGCGCCGCTTCGGCCGCATCGTCAACATCACCTCGAGTGCGGTGAAAGCGCCCATCGACATTCTCGGCTTGTCGAACGGCGCGCGCACGGGCCTGACCGGGTTCGTCGCCGGCTTGGCGCGCAAGACCGTGGCGCACAACGTGACCGTCAACAACCTGCTGCCGGGCGCGATGGACACCGATCGGCTGCGCGCCAATACCGAAACGATGGCGCGCAACGCGAAGATTTCCGTCGAGGAGGCGCAGCGGCGCCGTCTGGCAACGATCCCGGCCGGGCGCGCGGGCACACCGGCCGAATTTGGCGCCGCTTGCGCGTTTCTGTGCAGCGTGCAGGCCGGCTACATCACCGGCCAGAACCTTCTGATCGATGGCGGTGCCTATCCGGGAACGTTCTAGATCGGCGGCGTGCTAGGCGACGTCGCGCGCGCCCATCGCCGGTGCCTTGCGCAGGCTGCGCTCCGGCGGGAAATGCACGGTCACGGTCGTGCCCTGGCCTACCGTGCTTTCAATCGCGAAACGGCCGCCGTGCAATTCGGACATCGAGCGGGCAAGGGGCAGGCCGAGGCCGGTGCCCTGATATTTGCGGTGCAGCGAGCTGTCAATCTGCTCGAAGGGCTGAAGGGCACGCTCGATATCGGCGGCTGCGATGCCGATGCCGGTGTCGACGACCTGAACGATCAATCCGTCCGCGTCGTCGACCCGCGCAATGATGCGCACCGATCCGCCGGGAGGCGTGAACTTGATCGCGTTCGACAGCAGGTTGAGCAGCACCTGCTTCACCATACGTTCGTCGGCGTTGAACGTCGGCAGATCCGGCGCCAGCTCGGCGACCAGAGCGATGCCGCCATTGTCGGCGCGTTCGCGCACGATGCGCATGCAGGAATCGATCGCCTCGCGCAGATCGACCGGCGTTTCGCTGAGCGTCAGCTTGCCGACCTCGATCTTGGACAGATCGAGGATGTCGTTGATGATGTGCAACAGGTGGACGCCGCTTTCGTAGACGTCGCGGACATAGTCGCGATACGACGGATGGCCGAGCGGTCCCAGCGGCTCCTGCTTCAAAATCTCGGAAAAGCCGATGATGGCATTGAGCGGCGTCCGCAACTCGTGACTCATATTGGCCAGGAATTCGGTCTTGGCACGGCTCGCCGCCTCGGCGGCGTTTTTGGTTTCGACCAGCTGCGCTTCGACGCGGTTGCGCTCCATCGCATAGCGGATGGAACGTTTGATCAAATTGCCGTCACCTTGGCCTTTGACCAGATAGTCTTGTGCGCCTTCCTGTAGCGCCGCGACGGCCATCGTCTCGTCTTCGAGGCCGCTGAGGACGATCATCGGCATCAGCGGGACGCGCTGACGCATGCTCTGGACGGTGTCGATGCCGTACGAATCGCCGAGCGACAAGTCGACTAGTGTTATGTCGAAATCGCCGTTTGCCAGCGCGGACATTCCCTGTTCGAAGCTCGTCACGTGGACGAGATTGAAGGGGAAATCGCTGGCCTCCTCGAGCAGCAGCCGCGTCAACCGAGCGTCGCCCGGATTGTCCTCCATCAGGAGGATATGCAGCGTGCGCGTCGATGGGGCGCCGGTGGCTGACATGGTCAGCAGACCCCTACGCCGCGTTCTCGTTGCGGTTCGGCAGAGTAACGACCTCAAGCCAGAAGTTTTCGATCATGCGCACGATGGCCGTGAACTTTTCTAGATCGACCGGTTTGGTGATGTAGCAATTAGCGTGCAGCTCGTAGCTGCGGACAATGTCGTTCTCGGCCTCGGATGTCGTTAACACCACGACGGGGATGAATCGCAGCCGAGAATCTGCCTTGATTTCGGCAAGGACCTCGCGTCCGTCCTTGCGCGGCATATTGAGATCGAGCAGCACGAGATCGGGCGTCGGCGCTTTGGCGTATTCGCCCTCGCGCTTGAGGAACGCCAGCGCTTCGACGCCGTCGCGCGTGTGATACAGGTTGTTGCGGATCTTGCCCTCACGCAGCGCTTCCTGCGTCAGGCGTGCGTCGCCCGGATTGTCTTCGACCAGCAGAATTTCGATCGCGCGGCTGGAGACGGCTTCAACCATTGGTGGCTCCATTCTGGATGTCGGCCGGAAGGGTGAAATGGAAGCGGCTGCCCTGGCCCGGCGTCGATTCAATCCAGATGCGGCCGCTGTGGAATTCGATCACTTTCTTGGCAATCGCGAGACCGATGCCGGTCCCGGGATATTTGTTGCGCTCGTGCAGACGCTGGAAGATCAGGAACACACGCTCGAGATATTGCGGTTCGATGCCAATGCCGTTGTCTTCGACGACGATGTGGCACATCGGGCCTTCGATCGTGGCCGAGACGGCGATCACCGGCGTTACGCCTTCGCGGTGGAACTTGATCGCGTTGCCGATAAGATTCTGCATGAGCTGCGTCAGCTGCATGCGGACGCCGACGACGCGCGGCAGCGGGCCGACGTTGATCGTCGCGTTGCTGTCCGTGATCGTACCCTTGAGATTGGCGAGCGCCGTCGCCACCGCATCGGCAAATTCGAACGTCACCGGATCGCCGCCTTTGCGCCCGACACGCGAGTAGGACAGGAGATCGTTGATCAGGCGCTGCATCCGGTTTGCGCCTTCGACAGCGAAACCGATGAACTCGCCGGCGTCCTTGTCCAGCTTGTCGTTGTAACGGCGCTGCAGCAGCTGGCAGTAGCTCGCCACCATGCGCAACGGCTCCTGCAGATCGTGCGAGGCGACGTAGGCGAACTGCTCGAGCTCGGCGTTGGAGCGTTGGAGCTCCTGATTGCGTTCTTCGATCTCGCGGCTCTTGCGCCGGATCTCTTCATCCATGGCGTGGCGCTGGGTGACGTCGCGGATGGTGCCGATCATGTAGAGCGGCTTGCCCTTGGCGTCGAATTCGACCGCGACTTCGCGGTGAATGTACCGCACGCCGCCGTCCGGCCGGATAATGCGGTACTCGAACGGCTCGGGATTCTTGCCGGCGGCGATTTCCCCGCGCGTGCGTGCGATTGTGGCGTGATCGTCGGGATGCACTAGTTTGAGGAAATTCTCGGTCGTCGGCACGAACGTCGCTTTGTCGACGCCGAAGATCTCGTAGCAGGTGTCCGACCATTCGGCGACATCTGAACGGAGGTCGCGGAAGTCGCTGCCCATGCGCGCGAGGCGTTGCCCCTGCGAAAGATATTCCTGGCTGCGCCGCAGTTTGTCGGCCAGGGCCTTGAGCGCGTCGGCGGCCTTCTGCTCCTCGGTAATGTCGCGATAGGTGCCGATGCGCTTCCACGGCTTGCCCTCGGCATCCTTCACCAGCGAGGTCTCGCAATGAAGCCAGCGGATAGACCCGTCGGCGTGCGTCACCCGGAACTTGAACGGATCGGAGTCGCGACCGCTTTCCGAGGCAATCATAGATGCTTCATAAATTGCGCGGTCCTCGGGATGGACCAGATGTAGGAACTCGTTGCGCGACGGCGCGGGCAGGGTCGGATCACGGTCGAACATGCGGCTGCATTCCTCGGACCATTTGACGTCGCCGGTCTGAAGATTGCGCTCGACGCTGCCCGTGCCCGACGTGCGTTGTGCTTGTGCCAGATGTTCCTGGTTCTTGCGCAAGGTTTCGCCCAGCGCCTCAAGCTCGACTTCACGTTTTTTAAGCTCCGTGATGTCGGTGCGCACCGAGATGAGGCCGCCGTCGAAGGTACGGCGTTCGATGATGTGTGACCAGTGGCCGCCTTTATATTTGCGGACGATGTTGGTGTTGCCGGCGCGATGAGCCTTCATCCGCTCGGCGATCCAGCCGTCGAGATCGTCGCCGATGCCATCGACATAGCCGCTGGCGGCGTGCGCCCGCAGCAGTTCTTCGTACTTGGTGCCCGGCACCAGCAAATGCGACGCGGTAGGGAAATAGCGTTGCGTCGCGCTGTTGCAGAACACGATCCGGTCGTCGCGGTCGAAAAGCATCAGGCTCGCCGGCACGATCTCGATCGCTTCCATGAAGCGACGGTGCGCTTCGGTGGCGCGGCGCTCGCTCTCGACCTGGGCGGTGACGTCGCTGGCGATGCCGCGGTAGCCGAGGAACTTGCCTTCGACGTCGAACAGCGGCTTGCCGCTCGCCTTGATCCAGCGCACGCCCTTGCGCGTGTTGATCGAGGTGATGACGTCGCGATATGGCTTGTGCGCCTTGATCGTCGCAAAATGATGCTGAAGCTGCGGATCGTTGGGCGCGCGGGTGAAATCCTCGATTGGCTTGCCGATCAAGCCCTCGGCCCGCGTGCCGAGCAGCTGTTCGACCGAGCCGACGATGCGCGTGAAGCAGAGGCGTTCATCGGATTCCCAAAGCCACGACAGCGAGCTCTGCAGCGAATCGTGCAGCATCTCCTCGGCATCGACGAGCTTGGCTTCGGTCGAGGCGATGCGCGCTTCGGCCGTAGCCAGGCTTGCCGCAAGGTCGCTGGTCGCTACAGCCGAATCGGCATCCGGCGAAATATGCTTCTGCACAATGGGCATAGCAGGCATTTCGGTCTCGACATGGAAACGGCCAATAATGGGTTGCGGGCGTTAATGAGCCGTGAATTTGCTCGATTCGTGAGCGGGTTAAGTTTACTTGACCCTCGAAACACACCCGATTACATCGAACGCGATCGGATTTCCCGCCGGCACGGCGGCATGCGCCGCGCTTAGCCTTGGTTTTTGGTTTTAGTCCCTGGGGGAGGGGCGTGGCGATGCTGTATGAGGCCTACCAGGCGCACCGCGACGCCTTTGCGCCCATCCGAATCCTGGCCCAAACCGTCCAGGGCGTGTTGAGCCAGCCCTGGCCGCTGGTCGCGCACCACCCGATGATGCGGGCCGCCGCCGCCGCCTGCGAGATGGTGGCGCGCGCCGGCATGTGGCACGAGCGGCCGCCCTTCGGAATCAGATCGGTAACCGTCGGCGGCCGTGTGCTGCCGGTGCACGAAGAGGTCGCCGCCTGCCATCCGTTCTGCACGTTGCGGCACTTCCGCAAGGACGGCATCACCGCGGTCCAACCGCGCGTCTTGGTGGTCGCGCCGCTGTCCGGCCACTTCGCCACGCTGCTGCGCGGCACGATCGAAACCATGCTGCCGGACTTCGACGTCTACGTGACGGACTGGATCAACGCGCGCAACGTACCGATGCTCTACGGGAAGTTCGATCTCGACGACCATATCGCGTTGGTGCTGTCGTACATGCGCGACCTTGGCGGCGATCTGCACGTCATTGCCGTGTGCCAGCCGGCGGTGCCGGTGCTGGCGGCGGTCGCGTTGCTCGCGGCTGCCGACGATCCGGCGCAGCCCCGCAGCATGACGCTCATGGGCGGACCGATCGACACGCGCGTCAATCCGACCGCCGTCAATGAGCTCGCGACTACGCGGTCGCCGTCCTGGTTCGAGAAGAACGTCATCGCCGCGGTGCCGGCGCGCTATCCCGGCGCGTTCCGCCGCGTCTATCCGGGCTTTTTGCAGCTCGCCGGATTCATGACCATGAATCTCGACCGTCACGTCACCGCGCACGTCGATCTGTTCAACCATCTGGTGCGCGGCGACGGCGAAAGCGCGGCGGCGACGCGTAAATTCTACGACGAGTACATGTCGGTGATGGATTTGCCGGCGGACTACTATCTCGAGACGGTGTGGCGTGTCTTCCAGGATCACGCGCTGCCGCTGGGCACATTCGACTGGCGTGGGCAACGCGTAGAGCCGGCCGCGATTGCACGCACCGCGCTCTTGACCGTCGAGGGCGAGAACGACGACATTTGCGCCGTCGGCCAGACGGCGGCAGCGCACGATCTGCTCACCGGACTCAAGGCCGGCAAGAAAGCGCGCCACGTCCAGGCCGAGGTCGGCCATTACGGCGTGTTCAACGGCCGGCGCTGGCGTACCGAGATTTACCCCAAGGTGCGGGAGTTCATTCTCGCCCACGGGTGACCGCCCAGACGGCGGTC
>JAGXBG010000133.1 GCA_018971215.1 Alphaproteobacteria bacterium | reverse complement strand
TCGACCTTGTCGCGCGCCACCAGCTTGTTGGCGTTGTCGCTGCCCTTCGCAGGATCGGATTCGTCGTCGAGCGTGATGTATTCGATGTCGCGGCCGCCGAGCTTGCCGCCCTTCTCATGGATCGCGAGGCGCAGCGCGTCGTCGATGTTCTTGCCCAGCGCGGCGTAAGTGCCGGTATAGGGCAGCATCAGCCCGAGCCGAATTTTGGCCTGCTGGCCGATGGCGAAACGCGTCGGCACGAAGCCGGTTGCCGCGACTGCGCCGGCTGCCGCCATGCCGGCGAGTACCCGCCGCCGTGAAGCCTTCCTGGTCGATTGCGTCATGCTGGTCCCCCTAAGTTGCCCTGGTCGTCCGTTTCAGTTGCGGTCGCGTTCGCGCAGTTTGAAGCGTTGGATCTTGCCCGTGGCGGTTTTGGGTAAATCGCCGACGAACTCGATCCAACGCGGATATTTGTACGGCGCGAGGCGTGCCTTGACGTGCGCTTGCAGCGTCTCGGCGAGCGCTGGCGAGCCATTGTAGCCGGGCTTGAGCACGACGTACGCCTTGGGCTTGATCAGCTGCTGCTCGTCGGCGCGGCCGATCACCGCCGCCTCGAGCACCTCGGCATGACTCATCAGTGCCGCTTCGACTTCGAACGGCGAGACGTACATGCCGCTCACTTTCAGCATGTCGTCGGTGCGGCCGCCATAGGTGTAATAGCCCTGCGCGTCGCGCATGTACTTGTCGCCGCTGCGCGTCCAGGCGCCGAGAAAGGTTTCGCGACTCTTGCCGCGGTTATTCCAATAACCGGCGGCGCTGGTCGGACCGGCGACCTGGAGTTCGCCGATCTCGCCGTCCTTGACCGGTTTACCCTCGTCGTCGACCAATCGGATGTCGTAACCGGGCACCGGCACGCCGGTCGTCCCATAGCGGACTTCGCCGGGCCGGTTGGAGAGAAAGATGTGCAGCATCTCGGTCGAGCCGATGCCGTCGAGGATCTCGACGCCCAGCCGCTCCGTCCAGCGCTTCCCGATGTCCTCGGGCAATGCCTCGCCCGCCGACACACAGCGCCGCAGCGCCAACTCGCCGCGCTTCGGCAGGTCAGCGCTCGCGAGCAGCGCGGCATAGAGCGTCGGCACGCCGTAGAAGATGGTGGGCTTCTTCTCGCGCAGCATACGGACGACCGAAACCGGCGTCGGCCGTTCGGCGAGCAACACGGACGTGGCGCCGACCGCCATCGGAAAGGTCAGCGCATTGCCCAGCCCATAGGCGAAGAACAATTTGGCGGCGGAATAGACGACGTCGCTTTCGCGGATGCCGAGCACCGGCTTGGCATAAAGCTCGGCGGTGAGCGTCAGATGCGAATGGAGATGCATCGCGCCTTTGGGCGCGCCGGTCGAGCCCGACGAATAGAGCCAGAAGCAGATGTCGTCACACGTCGTCGCCGCTGCCCGCGTCTTGGCTGGCGCGTCGGCCTGGAGCGTCGCGAACGACAGGCGTCCGGCGGGCGCCGCGCCGGCGACGATCACATGTTCGAGAGCGGGCTGCGTCGCCAGCGCCGGCGCGATCTTTTCATAGAGAGCGTCGGCGACGATGAGCGCCTTGGCGCGGCTGTCACGGAGCATGAATTCATAGTCGCCGGCCGTGAGCAGAGTGTTGACCGGCACCGGCACGATGCCGGCCTTGATCGCGCCGAGAAACGCGACCGGGAAATCCACGGTGTCGAGCATGCACAGCACGATGCGCTGCTCGGGCTGCACCCCAAGCCGACGCAGCGCGCCGGCCGCGCGGTCGACACGTTCGGCGAGTTGGGCATAGGTCAGGCTGGTGCGGTCGTCGACGAAGGCGAGCTTGTCGTCGCGACCGGCCGCCAGGTTGCGGTCGATCAGATCGCTCGCGGCATTGAAATCGCGCGGGATCGCGATCCGCGCCGCCACCGCGGCCGAACCGTCGGCGGTCATGCCCTCCTCCCTGCGGCGCGGCTCTTGTTGCGGCCTTTTCGGCACCGTCCGCATCGATGTTTGGCGAGGGGTGAGGCGCCGTCAAGCCCTTACTGCCAGCGGCCAGCGCGGGTCATGCGCACCACACGAAGCCAGTCATCAGCATGTCGATATTGGTGCCGTCGTTCGCCAACGGCAACGACAGAGCTTCGCAATCGAGCATCATCGTCTTGTCGGTCGACAATTGTCTGCGCCGCGCGGCGATCGGTCGGTGTTCGTCGAGCGTACGCAGGTAATGGTCCAGGATCAGCGCGCGGAGCTGGCTATCCGGATTCTGGTCGAGGAACTTGCGCGTCATGTCAAATCCGACGCGCGCCGCGATGTTGGAGGCGTGCACCCGAAAATAGAAGCGCAGCGGGTGGCGCCGCACCTCGATAAGCGACAGATTGCCGATGATGTACCGCATCGCCGCCGGGTCGAAATCGGCACGCGACGGCAAGCTGGGTGCGCGGCGGCGCGCTTCCCACTCGGCGTACAAACGACGGAGCGCCGGGTTTGTCAGCGCCGCGACGTCGACGTACTCCTGACCTTCCTGAGCCACGCCCGATTATACGCGCCCGGCGTCTAACCGTGCACCAGAACCGATCCGTAGAACGCAGTATAAGTCTTGGCGACCGCGGCCATCGAATAATCGCCGGCGGCCTTGGCACGGGCGTTGCGGCCGATCGGACGATAGGTCTTCAGAATGTAAGGTGGCGAATCGTCGAGCGTCGCCGAATAGATGAAACGGACGCCGACGAGCCGGGCGATCCAGTTCGAAACGAAGAAGCGGTCGATGTGCGTGCGCGCGTGGATGATGTCGTAGCGACGGATGTTGCGCAGCAGCCAAAGATAATAGCGCAGCAGCACGGTGCGCACGGATTCGCCTTCCGACCGGCGCAGATAGATCAGGTTCATGCCCGGCGGCGCGACCGCCGGGAATTCCGCCGGTGCGGGCGTGGTGAAGACCAAGACGTCGTGGCTGCCGCCGGCGGCCAGATGCAGCCACAGTTTCTCGAAATAGAGCCCGTCGCCGGCGAAGTTCGGCCGGAAGCGCGGAAAGAGGTGAAGCACGCGCACGGCGCTACCGACAATCCCCGCAATGACGCGACGCAGCGGCCAAATTTCCCCCGCTTCTTGACCGGCCGCGAGTATGCACTATCGTCCGGCAAAAGCGCATAATTTGCGCCGTCGGCCGAGGAGGCAATCTTGATCACCTTCGATACCGCGCCCGCGCGCTATCGTCATTGGCGATTGTCGGTCGACGGCCCGATCGCCACGCTGGCGCTCGACGTCGCCGAGGACGGCGGCCTGGCGCCGGGCTACAAGCTGAAGCTCAATTCCTACGATCTCGGCGTCGACATCGAGCTTGCCGACGCGCTCAACCGCATCCGCTTCGAGCATCCGACGGTGAAGACCGTGGTGCTCACCAGCGCCAAGGACCGCATGTTCAGCGCCGGCGCCAACATCTACATGCTTGGGTCGTCGTCGCACGCTTTCAAAGTGAACTTCTGCAAGTTCACCAACGAGACGCGCAACGGCATGGAGGATTCGAGCCGGCATGAAGGCATCAAGTTCCTCGCCGCGGTCAATGGTGCTTGTGCCGGCGGCGGTTACGAGGTCGCGCTCGCTTGCAACGAGATCCTGATGATCGACGATCGCTCGTCGACGGTGAGTTTGCCGGAAGTGCCGCTCTTGGGCGTGCTGCCGGGTACCGGCGGGCTGTCGCGCCTCACCGACAAGCGCAAGGTTCGGCGCGATCTCGCCGATCTCTTCTGCACCACCGCCGAAGGCGTGCGCGCCGACCGCGCGCTTCAGTGGGGCCTGGTCGACGCGGTGGCAACGCCGCAGAAATTCGCCGCCGCGGTGAAGGAACGCGCGCTGACGTTGGCGCAAACCAGCGACCGGCCGGATCGCGCCGAAGGCGTCAAACTGCCGCCGCTCGACCGCACGGCCGACGAAACCGGCTATCGGTATCGCTACGTCGACGTCGCGTTCGATCGCAATACGCGCATCGCGACGGTCACGGTCAAGGCGCCCGAAACAGCGGCAGCATCGCTGGCGGAAGCGGTCGCGCAAGGGGCGGCGTGGTGGCCGCTTCAGATGGCGCGCGAGCTCGACGACGCGTTGCTGCTGCTGCGGCTCAACGAGCCTGAGCTTGGCGCGCTGGTGCTTAAGACGCACGGCGACGCGGCGGCGGTGCTTGGCAGCGATGCGTTGCTGGATGCCGAGCGCCGGCACTGGCTCGTGCGTGCGACGCTGGGATTGCTGCGCCGCACATTGCGGCGTTTCGACGTTTCATCGCGCAGTTTGATCGCCGTGATCGATCGCGGCTCGTGCTTCGCCGGCTCGCTGTTCGAGCTCGCGCTGGCCGCCGATCGTTCCTACATGCTCGACGATCCTCAGGCGAACGATCCGCCGCGTATCGCACTCGGCGCCTTCAATTTCGGCGCACTGCCGATGGTCAACGGGCAGACGCGGCTCGCCACCCGCTTCTGCGGCGACGCTCCGCCGGTCGCGGCGGCGCGCCAGCACATCGGCGAAAACCTCGCGGCGGCCGAGGCAAGCGCGCTCGGCCTGGTCACGGCGACGCCCGATGCGCTCGATTGGGACGACGAGCTGCGCCTCGTCCTAGAGGAACGCGCCAGCCTGTCGCCCGACGCGCTCTCCGCGCTCGAGGCCAATCTGCGCTTTGCCGGTCCCGAGACGATGGAAACGCGCATTTTCGGCCGGCTGTCGGCTTGGCAGAATTGGGTGTTCTCGCGGCCCAACGCGGTCGGCGAGGACGGCGCCTTGAAGCGCTTCGGCACCGGCGCGCGACCGCGCTTCAACTGGGAGCGCGTCTAGGCATAGAATCGGTCATGGCCATCGACTACCAGGAACGCATTCCCAACAACGTCGATCTCGCCGGCAATGCGACGCTGCAACGCGCGCTCGAGCACTGGCAGCCGCGCTTTCTTGATTGGTGGCGCGAGATGGGGCCGAGCGATTTTCTCGCCGCTCCGGTCTATCTGCGCACGGCGACCTCGGTCGACGCCAAAGGCTGGGCGAGCTGGGGCGAGGTCAAGATGCCGGACTATCGCTGGGGCATCTTCCTTGCCGAGCCCGAGCCCGACCGCACGATCGGTTTCGGCGACGTCATGGGCGCGCCGGCTTGGCAGCAGGTGCCCGGCGAGCACCGCACCACGCTGCGCCGGCTGATCGTCACCCAAGGCGACACCGAGCCGGCCTCGGTCGAACAGCAGCGGCTGCTCGGCCATACCGCGCCGTCGCTTTACGACCTGCGCTCGCTATTCCAGGTCAACGTCGAGGAAGGCCGCCATCTCTGGGCGATGGTCTACCTGCTGCACGCCTATTTCGGCCGCGACGGCCGCGAGGAGGCCGAAGCGTTGCTCGCGCGGCACTCGGGCGACGCCGACCGGCCGCGCATCCTCTCGACCTTCAACGAGCCGATCGAGGACTGGCTGTCGTTCTTCCTGTTCACTTATTTCACCGACCGCGACGGCAAGTTCCAGCTGATGAGTCTCGCCGAAAGCGGCTTCGACCCACTGGCGCGCACCTGCCGCTTCATGCTGATGGAAGAGGCGCATCACATGATGGTCGGCGTCAACGGCGTGGCGCGCATCGTCCAGCGCACGCTCGAGGTGATGAGAGAGATGAAGACCGAGGAGCCTGACAAATTGCGCGCCGCCGGCGTCGTCGATCTGCCGACCTTGCAGCGTTATGTCAATTTCTGGTTCAGCTCGTCGCTCGATCTTTTTGGGGCAGAAGTTTCGACCAACGCGGCGTCCTACTTCGCCACCGGCATCAAGGGCCGGCCCGACGAAGGGCATTACGACGACCATGTCTGCCGCGACGGCGTGCTGGCGGTCGAAGCGCCCGACGGCGCGCAGGACGTGCCGCTCCGCAACGCGATGAACGAGGTCACGCGCCAAGCCTATATCAAGGACTGCGACAACGGCGTGCAGCGCTGGAGCAAGATGATCGCGCAGGCGGGATTTTCGTTCAGCCTGGCGCTGCCGAGTCCGCGGTTTCACCGCACGATCGGCGCCTGGGCCAATCGGTTCGCCGATCCGGCGGGCGAGCCCGTCGGCGAATCCCTATGGCAGGCGCGACGTGACGAATGGCTGCCGTCGGCTGCCGATAAGGCCTTCGTCAAAAGCCTGATGCGGCCGGTCACCGCGCCCGGCAAGGTCGCCGGCTGGATCGCGCCGCCGGAGCGCGGCGTCAACCGCCTGCCGGCGGATTACGAATACGTCCGCCTCGCCTGAGGCGACCTTGCCCCTGTCCATCGCCATCGTCGGCAGCGGCCCCGCCGGACTCGCGGTATCAGAGCGCATCGTCCGCAAGGCGCCGCAGGCGCGCATCGACGTCATCGAGAAGCTGCCGGTGCCCTGCGGCTTGGCGCGCTACGGCTTGGCACCCGACCGACCTCTCGATAAGAAGCTGGCGAACCTGTTCGGGCGCGCGCTGAAAGCGAAACCCGTCGCGTTCTGGGGCAACGTCACGCTCGGCCGCGAATTCGATCTGGCCGATCTGCGCATGCTCTACGACGCCGTGGTGGTCGCGACCGGCGCCGGCGCCGACCGGCGGCTCGGCGTGCCGGGCGACCAGCTGCCGGGCGTATGGAGCGCCGGCGCGTTCCTGCGCTGGCTCAACGGCGATCCCGAAATCGCTGCGGCGCCGCCGGCGCTCGATCGCGTCCGCAACGTCATCATCGTCGGCCAGGGGAGCGTCGCGCTCGAAGTGGCGCGGCTGCTGGCGCGCGCGCCGAAGGAGCTGGCCAAGGCCGATCTCGATCCCGAAATCGCGACGTCGCTCGCCGCGATGCCGCTGCAGACGATTCACGTCGTCGGCCGCAACGATCTGCTGGCTTCGCGCGTGCAGCCCGCCGATCTCGCCGACCTCAAGAAGCTCGGCCGCTCCCAACCGGTGATCGATCGCGAAGCTTTGGCGCAGGCCGAAGCCGTCGCCGGCGATCTCGATCGCGACCGCAAGGCGCTGTTCAAGGCGTTTGCCGCACTGGCCGCCGTGCCGCGCGACGACGCACGCCTCCCAATCCGCTTCCACTTTCATTTGCGACCATTGCGCCTCGACGGTGCGGCCGGCGTCGAACGCGCGCTATTCACCCGGCCCGACCGGCTCGGCCAGAATCTGGCCTTGCGCGCCGAGCTGGTGATCGCGGTGACCGGCTTCGAGCGCACCGCCGC
>JAGXBG010000132.1 GCA_018971215.1 Alphaproteobacteria bacterium | reverse complement strand
GGGTCTTCAGGCTCGCCCACCAACTCGTGTTGGAAATGATCCGATTGGTGATCGGCCCCAGCGCACTGATGAACTGGTCCTCGGCCGGACCGATGGTCTCGGCGAAAAAGCGCGGCGCATAGCCGATGCGATGCAGTGCCTGGGCCAAGCCGACCGCGTCAGGATAGTAGGAGCACACGAGCACGACGTCCGGATCGGCGCTCTTGATCGCCAGCGCGATCGACGAGAAATCCGGCGGCGGCATCGCATAGGTTGTGCTGTAGACGACGTCCATGCCGAGCGCCTTCGCCTGGTCGAGCCGCGCCTGGCCGCAGGCCAGTGTGAACGACAGCTGCGCCTGGAGGATGGCGACCTTATGCGCGCCCATCGCTTTGGTCATCGGCAGCATGCCGTCGAGATAGCCGGTGGCCGGTGGCAGCAGCTGGAAGGCCCACTTGTTGCCGGCCGAGAAGATCGCCGGCAGCGACGCGCCGGGCATCGGCGTCACGTGCTCATACTTGTTCATCAGCGGCGCGACGGCCTGGCTGATGCCGCTCGAATACGGCCCGACGAGCAGGTCGACTTTATCCTCGGTGATCAGGCGAGTATAAAGCCGCACCGCCGTGCCGGGATTGCTCTGGTCGTCGTACAATTTGAGCTCGAGCTTGCGACCGAGCCAGCCACCATGCGCGTTGGCATCCGCGATACCGAGCTGAATGCCTTTCAGATGATAGGCCGCGTCGACGGCCAGCGGTCCGGTTTCGGAAATTGAAGCGCCGACGACGATCGGCTTCTGAGCGTGCGCCGCGGCTGTGAACAGGACGGCGGCGGCAATCAGCGGGGCAAGAAACGTGCCCCCGCGCGCACGTAAGTTCCCTCCCGACATCGATTTTTCTCCTTGGTTAGCATGACGCCCGAGACGAGTTTTTTTATCCACTAACCAGTGTGTTGATTATAGCTTGATCATCAGCGCGGAGTCACTGCGGTCCTAGGGCCGGCGCCGAACCAGCCCAGGTACCAGTGCGGCGGAATTGCGTCGCCGCTGCGAACCGTCCGGGTTCGCCCGTCGGCGGCGTACACGTTGTTGTATTTGGTTTATTCGGCTGCCATAACGCGCGGCGGCGCCGTGCTCAGACGATTCAGACGCGCGTACAGAACGAATGCCACCGTGGGCCCGCCGATAGCGCCGCCGATCAGCAACGCCAGCCCATGCCCAGACCACAACACGGGTGCGACGACGAACACGATGTCGTCGAAATCGAACCCGGCCCGCGACGGGAAGCTTTTTTTGCCGATGCGCCTTTCCAGCGTTTCGGCGAGGATCGACGCCGTGCCGATGGCGATCATCGTCCACGCACCAAGAGCGATTGTCCAAGAAAAGCCGGCCTCGTAGCGCAATCCAATTCCGATCGCAAAAAAGATTCCGGCGTTGAGCGCCGCATCGCCAGCGTAGTCATAAAGATGTCCCAAACGGCTGCATCGTCCGATGAGACGGGCGAATTCGCCATCGGCGCGATCGAACAGGCATGACACAATCCACAGTCCGCCGGCCCACCAATAACCTTCCGCCGTGCCAATACAGCAACTTGCGCATGCGGCGAGGCCGGTGATGATGCGTAACGCCGTGAGATGGTTCGGCGTCAGACCCGTGTCCGCAACGGGCCGCAGCAGAATCCGAATTGCGCGTCGGACATAGGCGTTGGATGCGCTGCTGGGAGGAGGAACGTATCTTCCGGTTCGAGCGCGCGGATGTCGCCGCAATCTCAGCCAACCGAGTTCACTGGCCTGCCACGAGGCGAGTGCGGGCAGGCCGAGTAGAACCTGGCGCGCGCGCTTCACGAGCGACATCGCCAGTCCGAGCTCGGCCGGCAGCCCCAGAGCCGCACCGATGGCTATGTAGCCGCTTTCCTGCACGCCAATGGCACCCGGCACCATGAATCCGGCGGCAGTCATCGTGCTGCCGAGACTCTCGATCACCAGCGCCGCCGGCGCGCTGATTGGATGCCCCATGAACCGCAACGCGAGCCAGACCTCGGCGCTGCCGAGACACCATGCCGCCAGGTGCTGGGCGACACTGATGCCAAGGGAGCGCGGGCGGCCCATTGATTTGGTGGCTTCTGTGATGCTCGCGATCGCGCCGAGTGCGCGAGGGTGGATCTTCCAGGCAATGTCATATAGGTACCGCTCGACGCCAGAAAAACCGCCGGCGCGCTGGATGCCGACAATGATAATCGCGGCGACGCCGATGACCGCGATCGCAGCGCCAATCTCGAGGGCCAAATCACTCGGACCGTTCATTGTGACCAGAACGGCCAACCCCGCGGCCGCGAACAGCAGCTGGCTCATGCCCTCAGCCAGCTTATCGAGGATGACGCTGGCGCCCGCGTGACGCACGCTCACGCCGTTCAGCACCAGGAGTCGCGCGCCGACGACGTCGCCCCCGACCTGAGCCACCGGCAAAAGCAGGTTCGTGGATTCGCGCACCCAGCGAGCCCATACCAACAGGACAAACGTTCCGGCATCGTGTTCAGGCAATAGCGTCCACCATCCCATGCCGTCGATCGCCATCAACGCCACGTGCAAGATGAGGATGATTGCTAGACCGAAACCAATGGCGATGAGATCGTGCCACAGCGCTCCCATGTCGACCGACAGGACGAGCGCGGTCACGATCCCGAAGCCACATAGTATGAGACCGATTTTCCCGACCCGATTGACAACGCGGCGCCCGACATTCTCGTTGAGCATGACGCACCTCGGTCAAACTGAACGCATGCGAAGGCGGCCGTCTTAACGACGGTGCGCCGGGTCGGTTGCATTTATTCGGTGGCAGGCACGCCGATGATTCGGCTGCGCCATCATGTCGCCACGGCTTCGCCGTTTTTCCGCCATGCTGCGATCCTGGGGGCACGGCAATGCGCCGCGTACGGCGTTTCACGTGGTGTCGTGACGCGTGGCGCGATGACTGCGATTTAAATCGAGCTTGCGGTCCGTTCGCTGCGCGCCGACAGCCATGCGAACAGCGCCGATACCAGCGCCATCGCCGCGCCGAACGCGAACAATAGGGCATAGGAGCCGGCGCGGGCGAAGATGAAGGCGCTGATATAGCCGCCGGCCGCGTACACGATCGCATAGGCGAGGGTCATCCAACCCCAAAGCTGGCGATGCTGCTCGATCGGCACCAACTCGGCGGCGCGGCCCGATCCGAGCGACGTGGTCGCGAGACCGCAGGCACCGGTGCCGAACGACGCCAGCAACAGCACCGGCATACCTGGCCATGCTGCCGGCGCACCGATGCAGACAGCCAGCGCGACGAGAATCAGTGTGTAGGTCCGTGCGAAACCCAAACGTTCGGCGACGAAGCCGGTCAGCATTGGACCGCAGGCGGCGCCAAGGCCGAGCACCAGCCAGAAGAATCCGCCGACGCCCAAGCCCAAGCCGAGGCCGCGGGCGATGAAGTCGGTCCAGTAGACCGTCGGTGGCGCGAAGGCGAGACCGATGACGCCGTATGAAATCACCAGCCGCACGATAGTCGGCGATAGTGGCGGCCGCGCCGATGGCCTGCGCGCGTCGGGAATGTGCGCGTGATGCGGCCAACCGCCCCACGCCAGCAGCGTCAAGGCGATACCAATAGCGGCTAATGTCATCCAGGTGGTCGGCAATCCGGCGCGCACCAGCCACGGAATCGCGGTGCCCGACAAGGCGATGCCGGCGCCGACGCCGGTGAACACGATGCCGGCGACGCGGCCGCGACGGTACACGGATGTCGCTGCGAGCACGGCGGTCGGCGCCAGTACCATCAGCACACCGCCGACGATCCCCGAAATCAGCCGCCAGCCGAAGTACCAGGCGAAGCCGAGCGGCGCCGCACAGCCGGCGAAACTCGCCGCAGCGAGAATCATCGCCGCCTTCACCAGCGCCATCGCCGGAACGTGGTGCGCCGCGCGCCGGGCGATTGCAGCGCCGATGAGGTAACCGGCAAGATTGGTGGCACCGAGATAGCCGGCTTGCGCTGCTGTGAACCATCCGGCCTGTACCAGCGCCGGGATCAGTGGCGTGAACGCGAACCGCGACAAGCCGATGCCGAGCAACAATGCCGACATGCCGGCGATCGCGGCGTGCCGCGGACGCGGATATGGCGCGACGCGCGCTTCAGTTTCGGCGGACATTGAGGGCTCCCGGCGGACTCTCGCGGCAAGCTATCGCGGTTCTGCGCCGGCGACTAAATGAGTTATTGTGCAGGGAGGCATGCGCCCGCTTCTTGGGCGTTTGCGCTGGACGGAATTTCACGATGTCGTCGCCCGTCTTCGACAACGCCAAAGTGCGGTCGTGCGTCGGTGACATCCATCATGACCTGGGCTGGATCGAGAGCGGCGCGGCCACGTCCTCGAGCGCACGCCGCTCGGCATCGACGCCGATTACGGCCTCGACCATGGCGGCAGCGATCATCAACGCCGCTGCCAGGAGATATCCCCACATCAGCGCGAGGCGCGAGCCGCTTTCGATCAGGACACCGAAAAGCGCCGGGCCGGCGATGCCGCCGATGGCGGTGCCGAAGCCATAGAACAAAGCGATGATCAGCGCGCGCAGCTCAAGCGGAAAGGTCTCGCCGACGGTGAGGTACGCGGCGCTCGCGGCTGCCGAGGCTACGAAGAAGATCATCGTCCATAGCGCCGTCTGACCGGCGGCGCCCAGTTCGCCGAAGGCGAAAAACAGCGCCGTCGCCGCCATCAGGCCGCCAGCGATGCCGTAGGTGAGCGTGATCATGACGCGACGTCCGATCGTGTCGAACAAGCGCCCGAGCAGCAGCGGTCCGAGGAAATTGCCGGCGGCAAAGGCAAGGATATAGGCGCCGACGCGGTCTGTCGGCACGGCATAAAATCGGCGTAGCACCAGTGCATAGGTGAAGAACACGGCGTTGTAGCAGAAGGCCTGCGCCGCCATCAGCGTCAGGCCCAGCAGGGTCCGGTGCGGATAGCGGCGCAACAGGACGGCGCCAAGTTCGATGAGGCTCACCGGTCCGCGTGGCGCAAGTCGGATCGGCTTGCCGGTCGGCGACGGCAACGCGCCGGCGCGTTCGCTAATGCGCGTTTCGATCGCGCGCACGGTATGCTCGGCATCGGCGATCCGCCCATGCGTCATAAGCCAGCGCGGACTTTCGGGAACGAACCGCCGTAGCACGACGATGCCGAAACCGAGCGCGCCGCCGATGCCGAAGGCAAGACGCCAGCCAAGCCACGGCGGCAATAAATGCGGATCGAGCAGGATCAGCGAAGAGCCGGCACCCAGTGCGGCGCCGATCCAAAACGTGCCGTTGATCGCCAGACTGGTCCAACCGCGGGCTCGCGCCGGGATCAACTCGTCGATCGCGGAGTTGATTGCCGCGTATTCGCCGCCGATACCAGCTCCGGTGCAGAAACGGAATAGCGCGAAAGAAGCGAAATTCCACGAAAACCCAGTGGCGATGGTGGCGACGGCGTAGACCAGCACGGTCACGCTGAACAGGCGCTTGCGGCCGTAGAGATCGGTCAGTTGGCCGAAGCCGAGCGCGCCGAGGATCGCGCCGGCGATATAGGCACTGGCGGCAAAGCCCACTTGGCTCTCGTTCATCGACAACCCGTCGGGGCCGGTAAAGGCGCCGGAGAGCGAGCCGACCAGGGTGACCTCGAGCCCGTCGAGGATCCAGGTCACGCCCAGCGCGGTGACGACGAGCCAGTGGAAGCGCTGCCAGGGCAGGCGATCGAGCCGCGCCGGAATATCCGTCTCAAAGGATGGGTCGGCCATACCGCCTCGCCGCGATCAAACGGGCGGCAGGTTGTCGCGGTTGCGTGGCTGGGGCGGGAGGATTCGAACCTCCGTATGGCGGAATCAAAATCCGCTGCCTTACCACTTGGCGACGCCCCAATCCGGCTGCACGACGCGGCCAAGTCGCGTGTCGGGGCGACCTTAGCCGCTGCGGCTGCGAGCCGCAACCGAACCGGCCCGAGTCCTGATTTGTCACCGGATATCCGGGTTGACGGCGCCCGCCGCGACAGGCGAAGGTGCCGCGCGTTCCTTCGAATTCCGAGCCGCGAATCGTTCGCTTCCATGAGCGCCACCACCGACGTCAAAACCGCCGCCGCGCCGCCGCTACCGAAGCCGCGCGACCCGTTTCTGTTTCGCATGGCGAACTGCCTGCGCGCGCTGGCGATGGACGCTGTGGAAAAAGCCAAGAGCGGCCATCCCGGCATGCCGATGGGCATGGCCGACGTCGCGACGGTCCTCTTCACCAAGTTTCTCAAGTTCGATGCCGCCGATCCCGATTGGCCGGACCGCGATCGCTTCATCCTGTCGGCCGGTCACGGTTCGATGCTGCTCTACGGGTTGCTCTATCTGCTCGGCTATCCGCAGATGACGATCACGGAGATCGAGAATTTCCGCCAGCTCGGCAGTCGCACTGCCGGCCATCCCGAACGCGGTCACGCGCCCGGCATCGAAGTCACGACCGGGCCGCTGAGCCAAGGCATCGCCAATTCGGTCGGTATGGCGCTGGCTGAGCGCATCCTCAACGCGCGTTTCGGCGACGATCTGGTCGATCACTACACCTATGTCATGGCCGGCGACGGCTGCCTGATGGAGGGCCTGAGCCATGAATCGCTCGGGCTTGCCGGCCATTTGCGGCTGCGCAAGCTGATCCTCTTCTGGGACAACAATTCGATTTCGATCGACGGCGCGACGTCGCTCGCCACCGACGACGACCAGATCGCGCGCTTCAAGTCGCACGGCTGGAACACGATCGCCATCGACGGCCACGACACCGACCAAATTGCCGCCGCTATCGCCAAGGCGCAACAAAGCGACCGGCCGACGCTGATCGCTTGCCGCACCATCATCGCCTTTGGCGCGCCGACCAAGGCCGGCACCGCCGCGGCGCACGGTTCGCCGCTCGGCGCCGAAGAGATTGCCGGTGCGCGCCGACGTCTCGGCTGGGATTCGCCACCCTTCGTCATTCCCGACGACCTGATGAAGGCATGGCGGGTCGCCGGCGCGCGCGGCGCCACGCCGCATGCCGCGTGGCGCAAGCGCCTGACCGCGGCCGACCCGCAAGCGCGCGACGAGCTGACGCGGCGGATGAAAGGCGACCTGCCGGCGAGTTGGCGGGACGCGCTGACGAATACTGCCAAGGCCTTTGCTGCCGAGCGCAAGAAGGAGGCGACGCGGCAATCGTCCGGCCGTTGCCTTGAAACGTTGGTGCCGGCGATTCCCGATCTTATCGGCGG
>JAGXBG010000131.1 GCA_018971215.1 Alphaproteobacteria bacterium | reverse complement strand
CGGCGGGATCGGCCTGCAGCATCGCGCCGGCGAGCGCGAGGATGTTCGCCTTGAGCGCGAGCGCGCCTTGCAGCGCGGCCTCGCCGCCGATGCCGCAGCCGCGCGACGCCCAGGTGCCGCCGCCGTAAGGCGTGCGCTCGGTGTCGCCGGTGACCACGCGCACCTTGTCGAGCGTCAGACCCAGCGTCGACGCGACGATCTGCGCCACCATCGTCTCGGTGCCCTGGCCCTGCTCGGTGACGCCCGTTGCACACGTAACACTTCCTCCCGGATCGAGGCGGATCGTGCAGCCGTCCTGCGACGAAATCGGCGCACCGCCGACGCCGTAGAACGCCGGGCCCGGGTTGGTGAGCTCGACGAAACAGGCGAGGCCGATGCCGCGATGGACGCCACGTTGCCGCAGCGCAGCCTGCTCGCGCCGCAAACCGTCGTAATTCATCAACGCGAGCAGTTTCTCGAGCGACACCTGTTGCGACAGCTTCTCGAACTTGAGGCCGGAAGCCGTCGTCCAGGGATAGGCATCGTCGGGAATGAGATTGCGTCGGCGCAGCTCCACGGAATCGAGGCCGAGCGCGCCTGCGGCGCGGTCGACCAGCGCCTCGGTCACTGCCGTGGCGATCGGATGGCCGACGGCGCGGTATTGCGTCGTCGGCGGCTTGGTCTGAAACGCGACGCGCAGCTGGCCACGGTAGTTGCGGCAGCGGTACCAGGAGCCCACCAGCCCGACCACCTGATTGCCTTCGACGACGCTGGTGCGCGGATATGTGGAATAAGGCCCGATGCCGGTGACGTCGTCGATCGCCAGCGCCGCGATGGTGCCGTCCTTGGTCAAGGCCATGCGCGCCTTGATCCGATGCTCGCGCGCATGGATGTCGGAGACGAACGATTCGAGGCGGTCGGCGATGAACTTGACCGGCCGGCCGAGCAGCAGCGCCATCGCCACGGTCGCCATCTCGTCGGGATAGACGTGGATTTTGATGCCGTAGGAGCCGCCGACATCGTTGCAAATGACGCGCACCGCACTTTCCGGCAGGTGGAAATGGCGCGCGAAAATCTCCTTCATCATGTGCGGCGCCTGGCTCGAGTAGTGCACGGTCAGGCTGCCGGCGGCGGGATCGAAATCGGCGAGGATCGAGCGCGGCTCGAGGCAAACGCCGGTATGGCGGGCGAAGGAATAGGACTCCTCGACGACGCAATCGGCGGCGGCAAAGGCGGCGTCGACCGCGCCGGCATCGATGGTGCGCGTGAAACACAAATTATCGCCAAGCTCGGCATGCAGCGGTGCGGCGCCCGGTTCGAGGGCTGCGTGCATGTCGGTGAGCGGCGGCAATTCTTCCCAGGCGACGACGACATGCGCGACGGCATCCTCGGCGAGCGCGCGGCTTTCGGCGACCACGGCGACGGCCGGCTCGCCCTGCCATGTAGCCCGCTCGATCACCAGGGGATGCTGCGGTGCCGATTTCATGCCTTTGAAGTGCGTCAACGTGCCGACCCAGGGCGCATACCGGCCGGCGAGATCTTTGGCCGTCACCACCCGGATCACGCCGGGTGCGCGCGCAGCGGCTGCGACGTCGAGCGATGTGAGTCGGGCGTGCGCATAGGGGCAGCGCAGAAATGCGACGTGCGCCAGCCGCGGCAGGCGCACATCGTCGACATAGCGGCCGCGCCCTGCGAGCAGCCGCTTCGCATTGGGCCGCGGCACGCTTTTACCGATGTAACTGACGGGTCGGTCGAGGGACGAGAGCGGCCCGGTCATGGCCGCTTGGCACGCTCGCGTGCGGCATCGGCAACGGCGTCGACGATCGCGTGATAGCCGGTACAGCGGCAATAATTCGCCGACAGCGCGGCGCGGATCGTCTCGCGGGTCGGGTCGGGCTCGCGCCGCAACAGCGCATCGGCGGTTAACAGCATGCCGGCGGTGCAAAAGCCGCACTGCACGGCGTTGCGGGCATGAAACGCCGCCTGCAACTCGGCCAGTGCGCCGGATTCCGTCAAACCTTCGATGGTCTCGACCGTGGCGCCGTCGAGCTGGGCCGCGAAGATCAGGCAGCCGCGGACGATCTCGCCGTCGACCCGGACGGTGCAGGCGCCGCAGGCGCCGTGCTCACACGACCAGTGAGTGCCGGTCAGGCCGAGTTCGTCGCGCAGGAAGTCGACCAGATTGAGACGCGGCTGGACTCCGCGCTCGACCGTCGTACCATTGACTATCAGGCGAATGGCAACCGTCTCGCTCATGCCGCCCGCGCCATCACTTTGGCGCAGGCGCGGCGCAACAACGCGCCCGCAAGGTGCCGCTTCATGGCCGCGCTGGCGTTGATGTCGGCAACCGGCATCAGATCGCGGTCGAGCGCCGCGATCGCCGCCTCGAGCGAGGTGGGAAGCGCCGCCGATGCCGTCTTGGCTTCGACGGCGCGAATATCGGTACCGAAGAACACGAGCCGCGCCTCGGCGATCCACCCGTGCTGCAAAGCCGCCCAGCCGGCGAGCCCGGCGATCGCGTAATCGCCCTGGCGCCGCGCCAGCTCGAGAAACAGTGTCACGCCGCGCTGCGCCGGAATCTCGGCCGCGACCAGGATCTCGTCGCGCGCCAGCGCGGTTTCATAAACGCCCTTGAAGAAATCGCGCGCCGCGACGCAGCGACGCCCGCGTGGCCCGGCGATCTCGAGCTGGGCATCGAGCGCCACGACGCAGGCCGGCAGCTCGGCTGCCGGGTCGGCCTGCACGAGGCTGCCACCGAAGGTACCGCGGTTGCGGATCGCTTCATGGGCGATGAAGGGTACGGCGGTCGTCAGCAACGGCGCGCGGCGGGCGACGATATCCGAAGCGCCGAGCACGGCCTGGCGCGTCAGCGCGCCGATGCGGACGCCGCTGCGGCTTTCGCTGATGCCGTTCAGCTCGTCCAATCCGTTGATGTCGATGAGCAGCGTCGGCTCGAGGAGCCGCATGTTGAGCGCCGGCACCAGGCTTTGGCCGCCGGCCAGCAGCCGCGCCTCGCCGCCGCCTTTGGCCAGCAACTGGAGCGCCGCATCGAGCGTGCGCGGCCGGGCATAACGGAACGGCGGCGCTTTCAACCAACCTCCCCGCGCCGGTTGCCTGTTCCTCCGGCTTGCTCCAAGAATGGGCGCGACAAAAGACGCCGTCAACCAAGCCCTGACATCGTGCGGGCGAATGGCGTCGAGGCAGGGAGGCATGACGCGCAAACCGGCACGACACGCGAGGGCGCGGTCGCAAGGCAATAGACGGCGGCGACTCGCGCCCGATGAGCGCGAGCGCCTAATCGCCCAGGCGGCGGTGCACTTCTTCGCCGAGCAGGGTTTCGAAGGGCAGACCCGCGAATTGGCGCGCCGGCTCGGTATCGCCCAGCCGCTGCTCTACCGCTATTTTCCGAGCAAACACGCGCTGATCGAACGGGTCTATCGCGAGGTCTTCGTCGACCCCTGGCGCGACGAGTGGTTCGTCGCGCTCGCCGACCGCCGCCGGCCGCTCAAGGAACGGCTGATCTATTTCTACCGCGAATACGCCCGCACGGCCGTCGGTTACGAGCGCGTGCGCCTGTTCATCCTCGCGGGCCTCAAAGGCGGGCTCGACCTCAACGCCCGCTTCTTCAAAATGCTGCGCGAGCACGTATTCGTCGCGGTGGTGCGCGAGGTGCGCGAGGCCAACGGTCTGCCGCCGCTCGACCGCGTGCCGATGAGCGAGACCGAGGCCGAGCTGGTTTGGATGTTGCACGCGGCGATTTTCTATATCGGCATCCGGCATTGGATTTACGGTCTGCCGGTGCCCGAAAACATCGATCCGGTGATCGAAGCCATGATCGTGACCTTCCTCGAAGGCATTCCCAAGGAGATGGCGACGCTGACCGGAGCGCAACCGGCGTGAGCCCGGCGCCCGATCTCGCCGAGATGAAGCGCCGGGCGCTCGCGTTGCTGCCGCGGCTGCGCGAACGGGCGGCGGAAACCGAGACCCTGCGCCGCATTCCGGACGCCACGATCGCCGATCTGCATGCGGCAGGTCTTTTCCGCATGCTGCAGCCGCAGCGCGTCGGCGGCAGCGAGGCGCCGTACCGCGCGCTGGTCGATGTCGGCGCCATCGTTGCGCGCGCCTGCGGCTCGACCGCCTGGGTGCTGACCAATCTCGCCAGCCACCACTGGATGCTCGGCATGTGGCCAAAGCAGGCGCAGGACGAGATCTGGGGCGGCGACGCGGCCGACGTTCTGATCGGCTCGGTCTTCGCCTTTCCCGCCGGCCGCGCGCGCAAGACATCCGGCGGCTGGCGGCTCAAAGGCCGTTGGCCGTTTTCGAGTGGCATCGATCCGTCGCGCTGGAACATCATCGGCGCGCTGGTCGAGGAGAACGGTGCGACGGCCGAACCGCGCATCTTCATCGTGCCGCAGAAGGACTACACCGTCATCGACAACTGGCATGCCGCCGGCCTTGCCGGCACCGGCAGCAAGGACGTGGCGATCGTCGACGCTTTCGTGCCGGAGCATCGGAGCCTGCCGGTCAATGCGATCGCCGGCGGGCCGACGCCTGGAAGCGCCATCAACCACGGTGCGCTCTATCGCCTGCCGACCTTCAGCGTCTTTCCGTTCATCTTGTCCGGCGTGGCGCTGGGCATTGCGCAAGGCGCGATTGCGGATTTCGCCGATTCGATGCGGGCGCGGGCAGCGACCTATACCGGCAAGCGCGTATCGGAGCTTGCGACTTTGCAACTGCGCCTAGCCGAGGCCGCCGCGCTCGCCGATGCGGCCGAGACGCTGATGCTCGCCGATTGCGACGAAGCCATGCGGCTGACCGAGGCCGGCGGCGACATTCCGCCGGAGACGCGGGCGCGCTGGCGCCGCGATGGCGCCTATACGACGCAGATGTGCGTCAAAGCGGTCGACCTGTTGTTCACCGGCGCCGGCGGCAATGCGATCTATCTGACCCATCCGTTGCAACGCGCCTGGCGCGACGTTCACGCCGCCGCCGCGCACGTCGTGGTCAACTGGGACGCGGCGGGCACGCTCTATGGCCGGGTCGCACTGGGATTGGCGGCCGACGTGCCAGCGCTGTGAGCCGGCGCCAGCGGAAAAATTTGCTTTATTTTCGTCAAGCTTAATTCGTCACGAACCGATCCGGAATCTTCGGCCTGCGGCGCGGCCTGGGTCAGGCGCAAACTGTCCTAGCCGATTCTTCCGGCTCGGTTCTTCCGACGTTTCTCTAGGTTCTCGGGACAGACGGCCCCATGTCGGGGGCCGTCATTTTTTGTACACTCAGCTCAGCCCGTCGCCGACCTTGACGTTCTCAGGCTTGATATCGAGGCCGGAATTCTTCGCCTGCTGCAGCAGCAGCGTCGCGAAATCCTGATCCTTGAATCCCAAGCCAATCAGATTCTGCACCAGCTCGCGCGTCGTCGCCGTCACCGGCATCGGCACGTCGGCCTTACGCGCCGCGGCTAGGCCGAGATCGAGGTCCTTGCGCAGCAGCACCGGCGTGAAGGTCGGCGTCATGTCAAGATTGACCAGCGCCGGCGTCTTGTAGGTGGTGAAGATCGAGCCCATCACGCTTTTGTTGATGAAGTCGAGGAAGGCGTGGCGTTTGACGCCGCATTTCTCGGCCAGCACGGTGACCTCGACCAGGTTCTGAATCACCGCGCCGAGGAAAACGTTGTGGCAAATCTTGACGATGCGCGCGAGCTCGCCTTCGCCGACATATGAGGCGCCGCGGCCCATCATCTCGAGATAGGGCAGCGCCGTGTCGTAGGCCGCCTTGGGGCCCGAGGCGACGATGGTGAGCTTGCCGGCCTTCACCACCTTGCCATTGCCCGAGACCGGCGCCGCCAGCATCTGCGTGCCGCGCTTTAGCGCGGCGGCGCGGACTTCGGCCGACGCTTCTTCCGACACGGTCGAACAATCGACCAGGATCTTGGGTGCCTTGCCGCCGTCGGCGAGCACGCCGTCCTTGCCCAGCGTCACGGCTTTCAGATCGTCGGAGGCCGAGACCATGGTGAAGACGATGTCGCACGACGCGAGATCGGCGGGGCGACCGGCGAGCTTGGCGCCCGACTTGGTCAGCGGCTCGGCCTTGGCGCGGGTGCGGTTGAAAGCGGTGAGGTTGCAGCCATTCTTGGCGAGGCGCTCGGCCATCGGGAAGCCCATGCGGCCGGTGCCGATCCAGCCGATCGTGTGAACGTTGGAACCGCTCGCCATGCCGTGCCTCGCGCTGTCGGAAGGGATTTGCGAAGGGCTGACCTCTAAGCCATTTGCGCCGGTCAGGCAATCCGCGGTCCCGGATGCCGACCATGCGCAGGACCGCGGTGATGGCGTCGTTTGTGCCCGGTTCACCCCTGCGACATTCCGTGCCATAAAGAGCTATTGCAATTGCAAGTCATTCGCAATAGCGTCTGGAATCATGCTCAAACAACGCCTTTTGGCCTTTACCCTGCTCGCGACGCTCGTGGCTCCGCTCGCCGCCCGCGCCGCCGACGCCGACTTCACCCTCACCATCAAGGATCGGAAATTCAACGTCGCCGAGCTGCAAGTGCCGGCCAACGTCAAATTCACGCTGACGGTGAAGAACCTCGACAAGGTGCCATCCGAATTCGAAAGCACCGACCTCAACCGCGAGAAGGTGGTGGTGGGTGGCGGCACGGTCACCGTCTATCTCGGCCCGCTGACGCCGGGACGCTACGCGTTCTTCGACGACTTCAATCCGACGGCGCGAGGACACATTGTTGCGAAATAAATTGATCGCCGCGGCGACCGTGGCCGCGGCTTCGCTCTTGACGAGCTACGCCTACGCCGATTTCGAAATCCGCTATCCGATCGTCGACTACCGTGAGTTCGAATTCGAGCACAACGGCTCGACCAGCCTCGACAGCCGCTCGGCCAAGAACAACAATCAGAGCTACACCTTCGAGCTCGGTTACGGCCTGTTTCCGTGGTGGGAACCCGAGATCGAAGCGCCGTTCAACGCTCCGCCGGGCGCGAACAACGCGTTCAGCGGCTTCACGCTCGAGAACACGTTCCAGTTCGCCGAAGCGGGCGAATATTGGCTGACGCCCGGATTCTTCGCCCAATATTCGCACGCCGCTTCGCGCGCCAACGCCGACCAAATCACCTTCGGTCCCACCGTGCAGCACGAATGGAACGATACGCTGGGCTCGAAGCTCGCGACGCTGCACACGCTGAACCTGTTCGTCTCGAAGCAGGTCGGACGCAACCGCAACGACGCGACGCCAATGGCCGTCGCGTGGCAGTCGCGCATCGACATCAATCCGTTCTTCGAGCCGGGCGTCGAATATTACGGCAACTTCAACAACATCGTCGACCGCACCACGATGAGCG
>JAGXBG010000130.1 GCA_018971215.1 Alphaproteobacteria bacterium | reverse complement strand
GCTCCGGTAGGGACAGTCCCCGAGGTGTCGATATCGGCCCCGGGGTTTCATGCGCCTAACGCACCGCGCAGCCCCATCCTCGTACGCTATAATTGGGTTGCTTCGAGACGCGCCGCAACCGTTTCGATGCGCAACGCCAGCCGTTCGATGCCGCTGGCCAGGGCTTCCTCGTCGACCGCCGCCGGACCGTTCGACGAGCCGCGCGCGCGGCGGAGCGTTTCGCGCGCCTCGCTGAGCTCGTCAGCGAGCATCAGCGCCGCCATCACCAGCAGCCGCGCCTCGCCGGCCTGTGGCGCATCCTTGGCAAAACCGACGACTTTGGCGTCGATGCTGCGGCCAAGCTGACGCACGCGGTCTTCTTCGCCCGGTTCGCAGGCAATGATATAGGACCGACCGTTGATGGCGACCGTCACTTGCGGCATTAGCCCTCCAACACCCGATCGAGGCGGCCGATCACCGCATCGATTCGCGCCGCAACGTCTGCCGGCGGCTTGCCGGCGGAGGTATCGGCGCGCGCCGGTGCACGGCCCGAAACGCTGGCAACCGCCGATTCGAGGCGGATTACCGCCTGTTCCAGTCGACCGGCCGCCTGTTCGAGTCGCCCCACGCCCACGTCCCCCAAGGTGAAGTTGCGACTCTAGGCGGTTTGCAAAGGAAACGTCAACGCAAGCAGGCACTTATTGTGCAATTCCGATAACGGAGTATTAGCCTTTAATCTCATAGTCGCAACTAATGGCAACGACGTAAGGAGCTAGGCCCGTGACGGCACCCGCTCTCTGGCAATTCGATCAGCTTTCCCCGGAAGCGCGCAATGCCGCCCCGGCGCGCGGCGCAACGGCGCGATCACAGCCAGCGCGTTGAAACCGGACGACCTCAAGAAAGCACAGGCGCGTGCGGCGCAGCTCCAGCAGACGATCCAAACCGGCGCCGGCCCGACGAATTCGCAGAAGGCCAACGCCGCGACGCCTTGATTGATCGGCGCGGGCGCCTGGGCAGCGCCCGCCCGTCGCGTCACGACATCAGCCGTCCGTTCGCCACCCACCAGCCTGGATTGGCGCCGCGCACGCGCGCTGCCGCCGCGCTTGCCGCGGCGTCGTCAGCAAAGAGCGCGAAACAAGTCGCGCCGCTGCCGCTCATGCGGGCCAGGAGCACGCCGTCGCACGACGCGAGCGCCGCGAGCACGTCGTCGATTTCCGGCACGATCGCGCGGGCGGCGTCGCTGAGATCGTTGCGGCGCTGCTTCAGGATCGCCGCCAGTTCCGCTGCATCACTCGGCGCATGGGTAAAACGTGCCGATTGGCCGAACGGACCCTGCCGCGACTTATAGACGTCCGGCGTCGGCAACGGCCGCCCGGGATTGACCAGCACCAGATACGCTTCGGGCAGCGCCGGCGCCGGCACGATTTGGTCGCCGATGCCGCCGATAAAGGCCGCGTGCCCCGCGAGACAAACCGGCACGTCGGCGCCGAGCGTGGCACCGAGGACCGCGAGCCGCTCGGGCGCGAGCTTCGCGCTCCAGAGGTTCGCCAGCGACAGCAGGGTCGCCGCCGCGTCGCTCGAGCCGCCGCCGATGCCCGATGCGATCGGCAGGTTCTTTTCGAGAATGACTAGCGCGCCCGGCGGCTGACCGAGTTCGCGCGCGAGCGCCTCGCCGGCGCGCCAAACGAGATTCTGCCTCGGATCGTGCGCCGCGAGCTCTTTGGCGAACGGGCCGGTAATGGCAACGTTGAGGCTGTGCGCGGGACTGACCGTGATGTGGTCGCCGATATCGACGAAGGCCACGAGACTGTCGAGCAGATGAAAGCCGTCGGCGCGACGGCCGACGACATGCAGATAAAGATTGAGCTTGGCCGGCGCGAGCAAGCTCAGCCGCCGCTCACCTTCGCCGGCGCCGCGTCGAGCCCGTGGTCGAGCTTGGCTTGAATGGTCTTCGCTTCATCGGCCTCCGGCTTGAACTGAAGCGCGCGCTCCCATTGATAGCGCGCCTCGGCTTCGCGGCCGCTGCGCCAGTAGGCGTCGCCCAGGTGATCGTTGATCGTCGGATCCTCTGGCACCAGTTCGATCGCGTGCTCCAACGTTTCGGTCGCGCGCGCATACTGGCCAAGCCGGAAATACGCCCAGCCGAGACTGTCGACGATGTAGCCGTCGTTGGGGCGCTGGTCGACCGCGCGCTGGATCATCTTGACCGCCTGCGGCAGCTTTTCGCCTTTGTCGATCCAGGTATAGCCAAGATAGTTCAGCACCAGCGGCTGCTCCGGCCGCAGCTTGAGCGCGCGTTCGAGATCGACCTCGGCGCGCGGCCATTGTCCGCTGCGCTCGAACGAGACGCCGCGGCTGTAATAGATGCGCCAATCGTCGGCTTGTGGGTTCGAAGTGCGCGCCAGCGCGCGATCGTAGGCGCCGATCGCGTCGGCGAAGCGGCTGTGCGACCGCAGGATGTCGCCGAGCTCGACCAGCGGCGCGGCGCGGGTTGGCTGCTCGGCCGCCAGCGTCTCAAGCAACTTGATCGCCTCGTCGGTGCGCGACAATGAATCGAGCGTGAGCGCGACACGCATCCGCGCCGTCCACGAATAAGGCGACGTCGGCTCGATGCGCTGATAGAGCGCCAGCGCGTCGTTGGGCTGATCCTGCTGCGCGCGGATCTCGCCGGTGAGCAGTTGCGCCAACGGGTGATTGGGTTTGAGGTCGAGCGCCAGCCGCACATAGATGAGCGCGGCATCGAGGGTCTCGGCCTGGTTGAGCAGGCTCGCCAGATCGAACAGCGCTTCGGCGGCGCCGTCGGCGGCGGTCGCGATCAGCGGATGCGGGATCACGCCGTGCGCCAGGCGATCCAAGCCGGCGACGCCGACGTCGGAATCGTCGATCGGCACGATGCTTTGATAGACCGAGCGCGCGGCGATGCCGTCGTGCTGGCGCTCGTAAAAATTGCCGGCAAGTTCGGCGATCCGTGTCGGCGGCGGCGTTTCGGCCGCCAATACCTTCTTATAAAGCGCCGACGCGGCCGTTGCCTGCCCGGCGAAATCGGCGATGAGCGCCTGGTGCAGCGCCTTGAGCGGACCGAGGCCGCGCGTATCGCCCATCGCATCAAGATCGCGCTGCGCCCGCGTCCGGTCGCCGCGTCCGATATCGGCCCAGGCGACCAACAACGGCACGGCGTAGCGTTGGGCGCCTTCCTGCGGCAGGGACGCGGCTCGGCTCACGGCCAATGCGTAGTTGCCCGCTTTGAGCGCCTGCTCGACCAGAACCAGCCCGGCCAATCCGCCGGCGCCATCGTGTGCTGCGATCTTCTTCGCCAGCGGCGCCGCCTGGTCGATGCGACCGGCTGACACGCGTAACGCGAAGGCGCGGCGGATCAAATTGTAGTTGTCGGGATCCGCGGCGAGCGCCGCATCGATGTACGCCATCGCGCCGCGATAGTCGTGATCCTGTTGCGCGTGCAGCGCCGCCAAGTAGCCGCCGAACGCACTTTCCGGCTTGAGCGACGGTGCGGTCGTCGGATTTTCGGCGGCGACGCCCGGGCAAACGGCCAGTCCCAGGACAATGCCCGCCACCGCAGCGCGGGCGAGGTTAGATCGCAGCTTCATCGCACCATCCGGCCGATCGTGTGGTGGGCGGAGATTACACCGCCCGCCCGTGCTTGGGTCAGCCTATTCGTCACATATTGGGGTAATTCGGACCGCCGCCGCCTTCCGGCACGGTCCAGTCGATATTCTGCGTCGGATCCTTGATGTCGCAGGTCTTGCAGTGGACGCAATTGGCCGCGTTGATTTGGAGCTGCGGCGCGCCGACCGGGTTCTTGACGATCTCGTACACGCCGGCCGGACAATACCGGGTCTCGGGCGAATCGTAGAGCGCGTAATTGACCGCGATCGCGTCTTCCGGCCGGCGCAGGCGCAGGTGCGGCGGCTGGTTTTCCTCGTGGTTGACATTCGACAGGTAAACCGACGAGAGCCGGTCGAAGCTCACGACGCCGTCCGGCTTGGGATAGGCGATCAGCGCCGCCGCATCGGCACGCTTCAGCCCGAGGTGATCGGCGGTCTGGTGCAAGGTCCAAGGCGCCTTGCCGCGCAAAATATAGGTGTCGATAGCCGCGTGGGCGAGACCAGCCCAGAGGCCCCAGCGAAAGGCCGGCCGGACGTTGCGTACCGCGCGAAGCTCGGACCAGACCCACGACGCCGCCAGCGCCGCGCGGAAATCGGCGGGCTCGCCAGCCAGTTGTCGCGCCACGGTCTCGGCCGCAACCATGCCGGATTTCATCGCCGTGTGACTGCCTTTGATTTTCGGCACGTTGAGGAAGCCGGCGGCGCAGCCGATCAAATGGCCGCCTGGAAAACTCAACGCCGGGATCGACTGGAACCCGCCTTCGTTCAACGCGCGCGCGCCATAGGCGATGCGGCAACCACCCGCCAAAGTCGGCCGGATCGCCGGATGCGTCTTGAAACGCTGAAATTCCTCGAACGGGTTGAGAAAAGGATTGGCGTAATCGAGTCCGACGACGAACCCGACGGCGACTTGGTTGTTCTCGAGGTGATAGAGGAACGAACCGCCATAGGTCTGCGCGTCGAGCGGCCAGCCGACGGTGTGGATGACGCGGCCGGCGTGATGGCGATCCGGGGCGACATCCCACAGCTCCTTGACGCCGATGCCATAGGTCTGCGGATCGCACCCGGCCCGGAGGCCGAACCGCACTTCCAGCGACTTGGTCAATGAGCCGCGGCAGCCTTCGGCAAACAAGGTGATCTTGGCGCGCAGCTCGACGCCCGGCTGGAAACCCGCCGTCGGCTGGCCGTCCTTGCCGATGCCCATCTCACCGGTAGCAACGCCGGCGACACTTCCGTCAGCATCGTAGAGCACCTCGGCGCCGGCAAAGCCGGGATAGATCTCGACCCCGGCCGCTTCTGCTTCCTTCGCCAGCCAGCGACAGAGATTGCCGAGGCTGATGATGTAGTTGCCGTGGTTGCGCATCGGCGCCGGCGTCGGCAGGCGCCAAGCGCGCTGCCGGGTCAGAAATACGAATCGATCGTCGGTCGCCGGCGTCAACAGCGGCGCGCCCCGTTGACGCCAGTCGGGCAGCAGCTCGGCGAGCGCGCGCGGCTCGAACACCGCGCCCGACAGGATGTGCGCACCGACCTCCGAACCCTTCTCGATGACGCAGACAGCAATCGCCGGTTGCAGTTGCTTCAGCCGGATGGCAGCGGCAAGGCCGGCAGGTCCGGCGCCGACGATCAGCACATCGTAGTCCATGCGCTCACGCTGCATGGCCGCGACTATAGCCGGTGGTCTTCAAAGAACCAGCGACGCCAGAGCATGATCTTTCCCGATAGAATCGTCTGCGCCGGCGGGATTTTGCGGCACCGAGTAGGAGCCGGGCACAGCGCGTAGCGGGGACTACGCGCCAGCCCGGCGACGCCCCGCGCAGCCAAAGCGCCCGGCCCTCCGGGTTGCGGCGGGAGCCGGCGCCCGCGCCGCAACGCAGGCGGTTTTATCGGGAAAGATCATGCTCTAAGCTCAGCGCATGCAAGATCGCGCCGCACTGCTGCGGCTTCTCGAATGGCAGGCCGCGATGGGCGCGGACGACGCCGTCGTCGATGCGCCGCGCGACCGGCTGCGACCGGAGCCGAAAGCCGCCGAACCGCGGCGGTCAGCGGTTCCGCCAGCTGCTCCAACCGCCACGGCAACGACACCAGTTGCGCCCGCGCCGCAGAGCGCAATGCTGGCGAGCGCCAAGGAAATGGCCGACGCCTCCAAGGATCTTGCCGCCCTACGCGCCGCCGTTGAATCGTTCGACGGATGTTCCCTGCGGCGGACGGCAACACATACCGTATTCGCCGACGGCAACCCGGAAGCGCCGCTGATGCTGATCGGCGAAGCGCCCGGCGCCGATGAGGACCGGATCGGTCTGCCGTTCGTCGGCCGGAGCGGTCAGCTCTTGGATCGGATGCTGGTCGCGATCGGTGTCCGACGCACCGAGAACGCCTACATCACCAACGTCCTGTTCTGGCGGCCGCCCGGCAATCGCAAGCCGACACCCGAGGAAACCGCGATCTGCCTGCCCTTCGTCTGGCGGCATATCGCCCTGAAGCGGCCGAAAATCGTGGTTTTGTGCGGCGGAACCGCCACCGCCACCCTGCTCAACCGCAGCGACGGCATTACCCGGCTGCGCGGTCGGTGGTTCGATCTGTCGGTCCCGGACCTCGGGCCGATACCGGCCCTGGCAACCTATCACCCGTCTTTTCTTTTGCGTGCACCTGCACACAAAAGTGAATCCTGGCGTGATCTCTTGTCGATACAGTCTAGGCTGAATTCTTTAAAGTAATAATCGTCTATTTTGTAGAAGTTTTAACTGTGATGTAAATCCAATCGTCGTATCGCGGAACTTTATAAAATTTTTACTTGCCTTTTGCCCACAAGATAGTTTAAGGCCTGCCGAATGAATGGCGGGGAACGTCGGCCACGGTCGAGCAAGACTTACGCTGCGCTGTTTGTTATTGCAGTTTTTTCAGCAGCATTGTTCGCCTTCCATAACGCGTCGGCAGGTGATTTCAACGGCGGATTCAAATCCGCTGCATTGACGCCTCCAAGCGATCTACGTCGCGATACCGACCTGCCCTATGTATTGAGTGGGGCGGACGCGGAACGCTATAGGTTGATCGAGCTGCAACAGCGCCTCGGTCAGTGGCAAGCGGCCGACCGCGAGATCGGCTTGCTCAAGGACCGCGTGTTGCTCGGCCATGTCCTGGCCCAGCGCTATATCCATCCGCGCTACCGGTCGAGCTATGCTGAGCTTGCGACTTGGCTCGATACCTATGGCGACGAGCCCGAAGCCGGCCGCGTCTATGGTCTGGCGGTCAAACGCGCGCCCGACGGTGCCAAACTGGCCAAACCGGCCCAGGGCGTCTTAGCCGCGCTGGCCCTGGCGGGCGGCGACCTCGATCCGCATCCGGTCCACCCGGACGCGGATTCCGGCGGTGCGCCCAACGGCTTGTGGCAGGCGGGACTGACCGCCTGGCGCGCCGGCCGCCTTGATGAAGCGCGCAAGGCGTTCTCGACGCTCGCCACGACGCCAGCGCAATCGCCCTGGACGACCTCGGCCGCGGCCTTTTGGACGGCGCGGGTCGAACTCCGGTCGCACCATCCGGCGAATGTCGCCCGTTGGCTCGGCCTCGCCGCCAACCACCCGCACACCTTCTATGGGCTGCTTGCCCGCCGGTTGCTCGGCGTCGACACCAGCTTCGATTTCGCCGATGCGCCGTTCACCGGCCTCGACGCCGGAATCATGGCCAACCAGCCGGCCGGACGGCGCGCCCTGGCCGAACTGCAAATCGGCGACCCGAACGGCGCC
>JAGXBG010000129.1 GCA_018971215.1 Alphaproteobacteria bacterium | reverse complement strand
CACATCCGGCCGTATGGCGTCACACTCGGCATGTGGTATTTCCTGCGCGTCCTGTGGGAAGAGGACGGGCTCAACCAGCGCGAGCTGAGCGAGCGCGCCGGCACCGCGGAGCCCACCACGGTCACCGCGCTCCATGCGATGGAACGGCGTGGCTTGGTCACGCGGGTACAAAACCAGCAAGATCGGCGCAAATCGAACATCTATCTGACGAAGCCCGCACGCGAGCTGCGCGCGCTGTTGCTGCCGGAAGCGCGCACAGTCAACCGCATCGCGACCGCCGGATTGTCGGCGGCCGAGGTCGAGGCGTTGAAGCGCGTCTTAACCCGGCTGCGCGCCAATCTGGCGGCGGCAACGGACGCGGACGCCGAAGATTGATCGGCCGTCAGGTCGTGCGTTGTGGCGTTATGGGCGTTACATCACCGGTCGCAATGTCGAACATGGCACGTGGAATCTTGTCGAGATTGGTGCCGGTGACGCGCACGAAGCGCGCGCCGTCCGGATATTCAATCGAGTGAATGGCGCCGTCCTGGAAAATTCCGGCCTCGCCGGGATTCAGGCGATAGATTCGTTTGATCCGGATCCGGGCGCGGCTGGCGTCGCTGCCGGCGTCGATCCGCTCGTATTCAACCATGTCGGTATAGCCGGCGGCCTGACCGTAGATCGCCCAGGATTTGCCGTGGTCATGCGGCGCCGATGCGCGCGCCTTCGCGTTGACGTGGAGGAGGATCTGGAAGCCGAGCTCGGCGTCGTCATGCAGCACGCGAAGCCCGGCCGGCGTCGAGTCGGCGCAATAACGCGCGAGAAAATCCTTGTCGCGGAGCAGGCGTTCGAGCTTCTGGCATATGACTTCCCGTCCCGCTGGCCCGGCGTCGCGCTTCAACGCCGTACGGCAATCGGCAACGAATTGTTCAAGGCCATAAGCCATGGCGCGCTCCTCCGGAGCGACGGCCGCGGAACCACTCAAGCTTAATCGCCGGCAAGCGCCACTGTCGAGACTGCCCGGCAGCGCACTTTGCCTAGTGCCGACGCTTGAAGAATTGGATCGCGCGTTCGTGCTGCAAAGCGGCGGCCCGGCTGGTAAACGTGCCGAGATTGCGGCGCTTGCCAGTCTTGGGGTTTTTCTTGCGCGAGTACAGGCGGTACTTGCCGGATTTGAGCCTGCGGATCATGAGGCCCGATGTATTCCAGGTTCGTCGACAAGTTGCGGCTTGCGCTGCCGGCGGCTGACGAAATGGACGACCTCGCCGATCACGCCGCGGCGAAATGCCAGCACGCAGACGACGAAGATCGTTCCCTGGATCACGGTCACCCACGAACCGAGTTCGGCGAGATAGTTTTCCATCGTGATCGAGATGAAGGCGCCGACCACCGGCCCCCATATGGTGCCCAGGCCGCCGATGAGCGTCATCAGGACGACGTCGCCCGACATCTGCCAGGTGACATCGGTCAGCGACGCCAGCTGAAACACAAGGGCCTTGGTCGCGCCCGCAAGGCCCGCCAGCGTGGCGGAAAGCGTGAAGGCCAGGAGCTTGTAGCGGTCGGTATGGTAGCCGAGCGAGATCGCGCGCGGCTCGTTGTCGCGAATGGCCTTCAGGACTTCGCCGAACGGCGAATGGATGGCGCGGTAGACGACGCCGAATCCGAGCAAGCATATCGCCAGGACGAAGTAGTACATCACCAGCGGCTGGTTGAGATCGATCAACCCAAGCAGGTCGCCGCGTGGCACCGCCTGGATGCCGTCTTCGCCGCCCGTATATTGGGATTCGAGGGCGTAGAAATAAACCATTTGCGACAGCGCAAGCGTCACCATCGCGAAGTAAATGCCTTTGCGGCGAATGGCGAGCCAGCCAAACACGACGCCCATGATGCCAGCGACGACAGTGCCAGCCAGAATGGCCAGCAACGGCGGGACGCCCCACGATTTGGCGGCATAGGCCGTTACGTAGGACGCGCTGCCGAAGAAGGCGGCGTGCCCAAACGATAACAGGCCGGCGAAACCGATCAGCAGATTGAACGCCGCGGCAAACAGCGCGAAGCACAGCGCCTTCATCAGGAAGATCGGATAGAACGCGACCGGCGCCACGAGCGCCGCGCCGAGCAGAGCGAACCGCCGCGCCGTGCGCATCGTGGCGGTTTCGTTCATGTCAGACGGTCCGGCCGAACAGGCCTGCTGGCTTCACCAGCAGCACGACCACCATGATGACGAAAATCGCGGTCGACGAGGCCTCGGGATAGAAGACCTTGGTTAAACCTTCGATGATTCCCAGCGCGAAGCCACCGACGATCGCGCCGAGGATCGAACCCATGCCGCCGATCACCACGACCGCGAAAACCACGATGATCAGGTTCGATCCCATCAACGGACTCACCTGATAGATCGGCGCCGCCAGGACGCCGGCCAGCGCCGCCAGGGCGACGCCGAAGCCGTAGGTCAGCGTCACCATGCGCGGCACGTTGATGCCGAAGGCCTGAACCAGCGTCGGATTCTCGGTCGCGGCGCGCAGATAGGCGCCGAGCCGCGTGCGCTCGATGACGAACCACGTGCCGAAACAGCACACCGACGACGCCGCGATCACCCAGGCGCGATAATTCGGCAGGAACATGAAGCCCAGATCCTGTCCGCCGGCGAGCAGGTCCGGAATCGAATAGGGCTGACCGGCGCTGCCATAATATTGGCGGAACACGCCCTGAATGATGAGGGCCATGCCGAAGGTGAGCAGCAGGCCATAGAGATGGTCGAGGCGGTAAATCCAACGGATGAAAAACCGCTCGAGCAACATGCCGAACGCTCCGACCACGATCGGCGCGATCAGCAGCGACGGCCAGTAGCCGATGCCGAGATAATTGAGGACCAGGTAAGCGCAGAAAGCGCCCAGCATGTACTGGGCGCCATGCGCGAAGTTGATGATGTTGAGCAGCCCGAAAATGACCGCGAGGCCGAGGCTCAGCATCGCATAGAACGCGCCGTTGATGAGGCCGATGAGGAGCTGGCCGAACAACGCCGGTGCCGGCGGCACGGCGATATGCAACCAGCCCAGCATCGGCCTCAGCCCGGCGCGCGCGACGCGGTCAGTGCGTCACGAGCGGGCATTCGCTCTCGCTGAGCGGCCGGAACGCCTGATCGCCCGGTATCACCGCGAGCTGCTTGTAATAGTCGTACGGATATTTCGACTCTTGCGGGCTCTTGACCTGGAAGAGATACATGTCGCGGATGACGCGGCCGTCGATGCGCACCTTGCCATTGTGCGTCATGAAGTCGTTGATCGGCAGTTTGCGCATTTCGGCGACCACTTTGACGCCGTCTTCAGTCTTGGCGGCCGCCATCGCCTTGAGATAGTGCATCACCGCGCCGTAGACGCCTGCCTGACCGGAGGTCGGCACCTTGCCGTCATAGGCTGCCTCGAATCGTTTGGCAAAGGCGCGCGTCTGGGCGTTCTGGTCCCAGTAATAAGCCTCGGTGAGCATCAGGCCCTGGGCGGTTTGCAGGCCGAGGGCATTGACGTCGGCAATGAACACGAGCAGGCCGGCCAGCCGCTGGCCGCCCTTGACGATGCCGAATTCGGCCGCCTGCTTGATCGAGTTCACCGTGTCACCGCCGGCGTTGGCCAGGCCGATGACCTGCGCCTTCGATTGCTGTGCTTGCAGCAGGAAGGATGAGAAGTCGGCGTTGTTCAACGGCACGTTGACTGAGCCGAGGACTTGGCCGCCCGCCGCCTTGACCACCGCCGATGTGTCGTCACGCAGCTGATGGCCGAACGCGTAGTCGGCGGTGATGAAGAACCAGCTCTTGCCGCCCTGTTGCACGATCGCCTTGCCGGTGACGTGCGCCAGGGCATAGGTGTCGTAGGTCCAGTGCACGCCGGTCGGCGAGCAGTATTTACCCGTCAGTTCCGACGAGCCGCCGTTCGAAATCAACGTGACCTTGCCGCGCTCTTTCGCCACTTGCTGCACGGCGATGGCCACCGACGAGGTCGGCAGATCGACGATCGCATCGACGCCATCCTGGTCGAACCATTTTTGCGCAATCGCAGCGCCGACGTCGGGCTTGTTCTGATGATCGGCATAGATCACCTCGATCGGCTTGCCGAGAACCTTGCCGCCAAAATCGTGCACGGCCATCTTCGCCGCCGCAACCGAACCCATGCCGCCGAGATAGGAATAGACCGACGACATGTCGTTCATCACACCGATGACCACCTTGTCGTTCGCTGCCCGGGCAGCCGGAGCCGCCGCGCCGAACGCCAACACCGCGGCAAACCCCACGGCCAAAAGCGATCTGCGTTTCATGTTTCCTCTCCCCTGATGCGTTTCATACGCCGAGATATTCGTGCAGCTTGTTGGTCTCGGCCTCCAACCGTTCGTTCGGGATCATGTCGACGATCCGGCCGTGTTCGACCACATAGTGGCGGTCGGCGACGGTCGCGGCAAAGCGGAAGTTTTGTTCCACCAGCAGGATGGTAAAGCCCGCCTGCTTGAGTCGGACGATGGCGGCGCCGATCTGCTGTACGATGACCGGCGCGAGGCCCTCGGTGGGTTCGTCGAGCAGAAGCAGCCGCGCGCCGGTGCGCAGGATACGGGCGATCGCCAGCATCTGCTGCTCGCCGCCTGAGAGTTTGGTCCCTTGGCTCATCCGGTGCTCGAGCAGGTTGGGAAACAAGTCGTAGATCTGGTCGACTGGCATGCCACCCGGAGCGATCACCGGTGGCAGCATCAGGTTCTCTTCGACCGTGAGACTGGCGAAGACGCCACGATCCTCGGGGCAATAGGCGATGCCGAGCCGCGCGATGCGATAGGCCGGAAGATCGATGATGGCGCGCCCGGCGAAGGTGATCGTGCCGCGGCGCTCCGGCAGGATGCCCATGATCGATTTGAGTGTCGTGGTTTTGCCGGCGCCGTTGCGGCCGAGCAGGGTCGCGACCTCGCCGGCGGCTACCGCGAAGTCCACGCCGTGCAGAACGTGCGATTCACCGTACCAGGCTTCCAGCCCATGCACCTCGAGTAAAGCATCGGCGGCCGCGGCGCTACGCATGACCGGTACCGAGATAAGCCTCGCGCACTTCGGCGTCGTTGGCGATCTCGCGGTAAGGTCCTTCGGCCAGGACGCGGCCCCGAGTCAGCACCGTGATGACGTCCGAGAGATCGGCAACCACCGACAGATTGTGCTCGACCATGAGCACGGTGCGCGTCTTCGCAACTTCGCGCACCAACGCCGAGATGCGTTTGACGTCCTCCAATCCGAGGCCGGCCATCGGCTCGTCGAGCAGCAGGAGCGCCGGCTCGAGCGCCAGCGTCGTCGCAATCTCGAGCGCGCGCTTGCCGCCATAAGGCAATTCGGCTGCCAGCAGATCTCCTTGGTGCCGCAATCCGACCGAGGCCAGCACCGCATCGGCGCGGCCGTCGAGATCGGCAAGCGATTCGATCGGTTGCCAGAACCGGTACGATGTGCCGAGCGGGCGTTGCAGCGCGACCCGCACGTTCTCGCGCACGGTCATGTGCGGAAACACCGCCGAGATCTGGAACGATCGCACCATTCCCAGCCTGGCGACGTCGGCGGCCTTGGCGCGTGTGATGTCGCGCCCCATGAACGCGATCGTGCCGGACGTCGGTTCGAGGAACTTGGTCAGCAGATTGAAGACGGTCGTTTTGCCGGCGCCGTTGGGCCCGATCAGCGCGTGGATGGAGTTGCGGTTGACCTTCAACGAGACGTCGCGCACGGCGGCAAAGCCAAGGAATTCCTTGGACAGACCGCGCGCTTCGAGAATGATCTCCGCCACGTTCGGCCGCTCCCTAGTCGGGCCGCTTCTGTCGGCGGCTCCTTGCCCGATGGGCATAATGTTGTGTAACGCAATGCGCGATGCTTGGAAAGCGGTCGCCGGGACAGACCGCAAACTGTGTCGGGGGCTTGGCCTGGCGAGGGCGCGTGGCGCCGCTCAGTTCACGACGATGACACGGATATCGCCATGACGCCGGAGGACGTTGACGGCGACGTCGCTCGCATGCCGGCGCAGGAGAAGATCGACTTCGCCGTCGCCGATGCGAACGCGGCGCAGGCGCAATTCGTCGACGTCTCTCGGTAAGATCGGATTTTCGAAGCGGATCTCGCCACGGACACTGTCGCAGTGGAGGCCGAGGCACGCCTCGACCAAGGCCAACGGCGTCGCGCTCGCCCACGCCTGCGGTGAGCAAGCGACGGGGTAGCGCGTGGGCCCGACGCCGTGCCGGCGCGCAAAACCGCAGAACAGCTCGGGCGGCCGCAACAGGTCCATGTGCTGAATGGCGGCAAACAGTGCGTCGAATATCATCGTGGCCTCGCGTTTGAGGCCGTAACGCGCCAAACCAAGCGCGATGATCGCGTTGTCGTGCGGCCAAACCGAACCGTTATGATACGACATCGGATTGTAACGGCGCGCGGAGGCGGCAAGCGTGCGTACGCCCCACCCCGAATAGGCATCGCGGCCGAGCAAGGTTGTGGCCACACGTCGCGCGCGCGACGGTTCGGCAATCCCGGTGAACAGCGCATGTCCCGCATTCGAACTGACGACGCGGCAGGGGCGCTTGTCGCCGTCAAGCGCCAGGGCATAGGTGCCGATGTCGTCGCACCAGAACGCGGCATCGAAGCGACGCCGCAGCATTTGTGCGGCGTCTTCCAGCTCGTCGGCGCGTGCTTGCATGTCGAGTGCCCGACAGATCGCCGCTGCGGCGCGCTTGGCGCCGTAGACATAGGCCTGGACTTCGCATAGCGCGATCGCGCCGCTCGCCAGCGTGCCGTCGGCGTGCGATATGGCATCCGCAGAATCCTTCCAGCCTTGATTGACGAGGCCTTTGCCCGGCGTCGCGGCATACTCGACGAAGCCGTCGCCGTCCGGGTCGCCGTCGCCGTCGATCCAGCGCAGCGCCCCGTCGATGTGCGGCCATAGTGTCTTGATCGTTTCGCGGTCGTCGGTGCGTGCAAAATAACGTCCAGCCAACAGGACGAACAACGGCGTGGCGTCGACTGTGCCGTAGTAGCGGCCGAACGGCACCTCGCCGAGGCGTGCCATCTCGCCCTGGCGCATCTCATGCAGAATTTTGCCCGGCTGCGCGGCATGCTCGCGATCGAACTGGTGCGCCTGCGTGGCCGCGAGGAAGCGCAGTACGCCCTTGGCGATGGCCGGATCGAACCACAGCAATTCGAGCGCCGTGATGATGCCGTCGCGGCCGAACGGCGTGCTGAACCACGGAATGCCCGCGTATGGATAAGCGCCTTCCGGTGTATCGGTCAGCAACATGTAGAGATCGGCGACCGACCGGCACAGGATCCGATTGAGCACGGCGTTGGAGCCGTCGATCACGGCGGCGCGCGA
>JAGXBG010000128.1 GCA_018971215.1 Alphaproteobacteria bacterium | reverse complement strand
CGGCGACACCGAGCGCACGCCTTACGGCGGCGGCACCTGGGCGTCGCGCGGCTGCGGCATCGGCGGCGAGGCCGCGCTGCAAGGCGCGCTCGCGCTCAAGGCGAACATCCTCGCGCTCGCCGGCGCGATGCTGCAGGCCGATCCCGCCGCGCTCGATCTCGCCGGCGGCTGGGTTGTTGATCGTGCCGGCGGCAATCGCCGCATCGGCCTCGACGACGTCGGCCGCGCCGCCTATTTCCGCGGCGACACGCTGCCGCCCGGTGTCCAGCCCGAGTTGGTGGCGACGCGCCACTACATGCCGCGGCAATATCCTTTCGCCTTCACCAATGGTGTACAGGCCTCTTATCTCGAACTCGATGTCGAGACCGGTTTCGTCAAGCTGCTGAAGCACTGGGTGGTCGAGGATTGCGGCCGGGTGGTGAATCCACTGCTGGTCGAGGAGCAGATCCGCGGCGGCGTCGTGCAGGGTATCGGCGGCGCGCTTTTCGAAGAGTGCATCTACGACGATCGCGGTCAGCTGCTGAACGGCACGCTGGCCGATTATCTGGTGCCGATGGCCGGCGACATGCCCGACATCGTGGTCGAGCACGTCGAGACGCCGACCGCCGAATCAATGCTCGGTGCCAAGGGCGCGGGCGAAGCCGGCACCGGCGGCGCGCCGGCGGCGGTGATGAACGCGGTCAACGACGCGTTGACGCCGTTCAAGGTGCGCGTGACCGCACAGCCGATCTCGCCGCGGCGGGTGCTGGCGGCGCTCGGCAAGGCGTAAGCGTAGCCCGGAAAAGCCACCTGAAACCGGTTGACTGGGCTATTGATCGCATGAACAATAGCGCCGGATCGACCGGGTAACGGACATGAAACTCGGCTTTTTCATTATGCCGCTCCATCCGCCGGAGCGCGATTACACCGCGACGCTCAAAGAGGATCGCGAAGCGATCCTGTTCGCCGACCGTCTCGGCTATGCCGAGGCTTTCGTCGGTGAACACATCACCGACCGCGCTGAGACCGTTACGTCGTGCCTGATGTTCCTGGCGTCGCTGGCGCACGAGACCAAGCGCATCAAGCTCGGCAGCGGCACGATCAACATTCCGAACAGCCATCCGGCTACCATCGCCGCGCAGGTGGCGATGATCGACCACATGCTCGAAGGCCGCTTCCTCATGGGCATCAGCCCCGGCGGCCTGCTGTCGGATGCCGAAGTCTTCGGCAATCTCGACGCCGACCGCACCGCGATGTTCGTCGAGGGCATCGACATGGTGCTCAAGATTTGGTCGAGCGCGCCGCCCTACGATCTCGAAGGCAAATTCTGGAAGGTCAGCACGCGGCGCACCATGATGCTCGACATCGGTCAGGGTATCATCATGCCGCCCTACCAAAGGCCGCATCCGCCGATCATCGTGACCGCGGTGGCACCCTTTTCGAAGGGCGTGGTCGCCGCGGCCGAGCGCGGCTGGACGCCGATCTCGGCCAACTTCCTGCAACCGCCGTGGGTCGCGTCGCACTGGCCGATGTACGAGCAGGGCTGCGCCAAGGCCGGTCGCCAGCCGCGCCGTGCCGATTGGCGTGTTGCCAAGAGCATCTGCGTGCTCGACGATGACAAGACCGCCAGGCGCTATGCCACCGAAGGCAATAGCCCCTACCGTTTCTACTACAAGCAACTCATGACCAAGCTGATCGGCAACGGCCGTCCCGAATTGTTCAAGGCCGATCGCGCGATGCCGGATTCGGCCGTGACGCTCGACTACGTCATGGAATCGCTGGTGATTCACGGCTCGGTCAATCGCGTCGTCGACCAGCTGCTGGCGTTTCGCGAACGCGTCGGCGATTTCGGCACGTTGCTTTACGCCGGACACGACTGGGTCGATCCGCAATTTGGTCGCCGGTCGATGGAGCTGATGGCGAACGAAGTCATTCCGCGCCTCAACGAGGCCGTGGGCGCGGCGGCGGCGGAATGAGAGGTTGCACCGGCCGACGGAAAGTCACTATCCTCTAATTGCCTTAATAGGCCGGGCCAAAGGGCGCAAAAAAGCCCAAGAAATCAGCCCGTAATAACGATGGCGCCGCGGGCTGAAAATACGGCGCCGACGGACAAAGAGGGAGGAGTCCAGAAGCCATGCGTGTCAATCGCCGCAAATTTCTTGCCGGCACGGCCGCGATCGCCGGCGCCGCTGCATTCCCGATGCCGTCGATCGCGCAAGGCGCGCCACTCAAAATCGGCTTGCTGACAGTCAAGACCGGTCCGCTCGCCGCCGGCGGCATCCAGATGGAAGGCGGCGTCGTCACCTTCCTGAAACAGCGCAATTACACGATCGCCGGCCGCAAGGTCGATTTCATTTCGGCGGACACGGGCGGCAATCCCGCCGGCGCCAAGGTCAAGGCGCAAGAGCTGATCGAACGCGACCAGGTCGACCTTATCCTCGGTCCGCTGGCGTCGTTCGAGCTGCTCGCCATCAGCGAGTACGTCGCCGAGCACAAGATTCCGATGCTGAGCCTGGCGGCGGCCGAAGACATCACCCAGCGCAAGCCCAATCCGTATTTCGTGCGCGCATCGGCGACCTCGTCGCAGGCGATGAAGCCGCTGGCGGATTACGCCGCCAAGGAGCTCAAGCTCAAGAAGGTCATCACCATCGTCGAGGACTTCGCCTTCGGCTACGAGCAGATGGGCGGCTTCCAGCAGGTCTTCGAGGACGATGGCGGACGCGTGCTGAAGAAGATTTGGACGCCGATCGTCACGCCCGACTACACGCCCTATCTGGCACAGCTCAGCGGCGTCGACGCGGTCATCCAGGGCTTCGCCGGCTCCAATCCGGTGAAGTTCATGAAACAATACGCCGACCAGGGGCTCAAATATCCGGTGCTCACCGGCGAGACGGGGGGCGACGACGCCGAACTCAAGAGCTTCGGCGACGAAGCCATTGGCATGATCAGCGCGTGTCCCTACACCATCGACTTCGACAACGAAACCAACAAGCGCTTCATCGCCGACTTCGAGAAGCAGGTCGGCAATTGGCCGGGCTTCTATGCCGCCGGGCTCTACGTCAACTGTCAGGTGGTCGAAGCCGCATTGAAGGCGACCGGCGGCAAGACCACCGACAAGACGGCCTTCGTGAAGGCGATGCGTGCGGCACACCTCACCGATACGCCGCGCGGACCGGTGCGGTTCGACGACAAGGGCAACGTCATCGGCAACATCTTCATTCGCAAGATCGTCAAGGAAAACGGCAAGCTCTGGCAGAAGACGCTCAAGACCTACACGAACATCGGCCAGTTCTGGCCATTCGACGAGAAGAAGTTCCTCGCGCAGCCGGTCTATTCGCGGGACTACCCGCCGTTGAAGAGCTGATCCGAGCACGGTGGGCGTGCGGCGAGGGCGCGCCCACCGGACCGGCGACGTCGGGCGGAACGCTTCGCCATGAACCTCTGGTTGTTGCTGGCCATCAACAGCATCACCTTCGGTGGCCTCCTGTTTCTTTTGTCCGCCGGGTTTTCGCTCATCTTCGGATTGATGCGTATTCCCAACCTGACGCACGGCTCGATGTTTATGCTCGGCGCCTATGTTGGTGCCAGCATGGTGATGACGTTCCATCTGCCGTTCTGGATCGGTGCCGCCATCGCGGCGCTGACGGTTGCGGTTTTCGGCGGGCTGATCGAGCGGCTGTTGCTGCGCCGGCTCGCCGGCGCCGAGCAGGCGCAGGTCCTAGTAACGCTCGGCATCTCGTTGATCGTCGCGGATTTCTGCCTGATGGTGTGGACCGGCGATCCGATCTCGGTCGCCACGCCGCCCGGCCTGGTCGGTGGCGTGCGCTTCGTCGACCTGTTCTTTCCGACCTACCGCATCGCCATCATCCTCATCGCCTGTGTCATCGGCGCGTTGTTGTGGGTGCTGCTCGATCGGACGCGGCTTGGCGCCATGATCCGCGCCGGCGTCGATGATCCGCAGATGGCGCGCGTCGTCGGCATCCGCGTCTCGCGCCTGTTCACCATCGTCTTCTGCCTTGGCGCGGCGCTCGCCGGCTTCGGCGGCATCATGGGCGCGCCGATCCTGTCGGTCTATCCCGGGCTCGACAACGATATGCTGCCGTTGGCGCTGGTGGTGGTGATCCTCGGCGGCACCGGCAGCCTGCTGGGCTCGCTGGTCGGCAGTTTCGTCATCGGCTTCATCTACAATTACGGCCAGGCGCTGTTCCCCGAACTCGCCTATTTCGTGCTGTTCCTGCCGATGGTCGTGGTCCTGGTGCTGCGGCCCCAGGGCCTGTTCGGCAAGCAGGCGCCATGACCGCAACGCGCATCGGGCTGCTTGCCGGAGCGGTGGTGTTGCTCACCGTGCCGCTGTGGGTGCCCGGCGACTATTACGTCAGCGTCTGCAGCCAGATCCTGATCTACGCGATCTTCGCGCTCGGCGTCGACGTGCTGATCGGCTATGGCGGTCTGGTCTCGCTCGGCCACGCCGGCCTGTTCGGCATCGCCAGCTACGCCGTCGCCTATACGCTGGCGGCCGGCGTCGGCCACATTGCGGCGGTCATCGTCGCGCTGGTTCTGGCGCTGGTCGGCACCGCGCTCTTCGCCGCGTTGTCGCTGCGCGTCACCGGCATCGGCTTCATCATGATCACGCTCGCGATCGGCGAGCTGCTTTGGGGTCTCGCCTATCGCTGGATCAGCGTCACCAACGGCGACAATGGCATCAGCGTCGCCAATCGGCCGGCGCCCTTCGGCATTTCGCTCAATCCGCCGACGCATTTCTACTACGCGACACTGGTCGTATTCGCCTTGTCGGTCTTTGCCGCCTGGGTCTTCATCGGTTCGCCGCTCGGCGCGAGCCTCAAGGGCACGCGCGATCAGCCGCGGCGCATGAATGCGCTGGGCTATCACGTTTGGCTCGTCCGTTTTTGCGCCTGTATGTTTTCGGGACTGCTGACCGCGATCGCCGGCATCCTCTTCATCTATTACACCCAGTTCATCAGCCCCCAGACCTTGACGCTCACCGCGTCGGCCGAGCCGGTGTTGATGGTGATCTCGGGCGGCTCGGGCACGCTCCTGGGCCCGATCGTTGGCGCCGCGCTGGTCGAAATCGTCAAGAACATCGCCAGCGCCTACATCACGCGCTGGAACATGCTGTTGGGCGCGATCTTCGTCGCCATCGTCATATTCATGCCCGAAGGTTTGGTGCCCGGCTCGCGACGGCTGGTGCGCGCGCTCCTCAAGGCCCGCGCCAAGGCGCCCGCGGTCGCGGCCGCAGCGGAGCCGAACTCCGGCGAGCCAACGCCATGACCGCGCTCGCGATCCACCAACTGGCGAAGTCCTTCGGCGGCCTGCACGTCACTCGCGGCGTCGATCTCGAGGTCGCGCCGGGTGAGCGTCGCCTGATCATCGGCCCCAACGGCGCCGGCAAGACGACGCTGTTCAACCTCATCACCGGTGAGATCAAGCCTGATGCCGGCTCGGTGGCGCTCTTCGGCCAGGAGCTGACGCGCCTGCCGTCGCGCCGCCGCGCCCATATGGGCCTGTCGCGGACGTATCAGATCATCACGCTGTTCCCCAAGGACACGCTGCTGCGCAACGTCACGCTGTCGCTGCTCGGCCTGTCGCATTTGCGCTGGAATCCGCTGCTGCGGCTCGATCGGCAACGGTCGCTGATCGCGCAGGCAGAGGCGGCGCTGGCGCGCGTCGGCCTCGGCCATCTGGCGCACCGGCCGCTCGCCGAAACCTCGTACGGCGAGCGCCGCCGCGTCGAGATCGCGATGGCGCTGGCGCAGAATCCGCGCGTGCTGCTGCTCGACGAACCGTTCGCCGGGCTTTCGGTCGACGAGCGGCGCGACGTCAAGACGCTGTTGTTCGCAATTCCACGCGACGTCACCATTGTCATGATCGAGCACGACATGGACGTGGCGCTCGATTTCGCCGAGCGCATCACCGTGATGCATTTCGGCGAAATCGTCGTCGAAGGCACACGCGCCGAAGTGGTCGCCGATCCGCGCACCAAGGAGATCTACCTTGGCGAATGACGCGCTCGCGCTCGCCGGCATCGACGCCTTTTACGGCGACAGCCACGTGCTGCACGGCGTTTCCTTCGTCCTCGGCGCGGCGCGGCTGCTCGGCCTGCTGGGCCGCAATGGCGCCGGCAAGACGACATGCATGAACGTGACCATGGGCATGCTGCGGCCGCGCCGCGGCACGGTCACGCTGTTCGGACAGGCCATCGCCGGCCGCGCGCCGGAAGACATCGCGATGTCCGGCATCGCCCTGGTGCCGCAAGGCCGGCGCATCTTCCGCAGCCTGACGGTGCGCGAGAACCTGCTGGTAGCGGCGCGGCAGCCGCAAGCCAACGGCGCGCACGCGCCGTGGACGTTCGATACCGTCTATGCGACCTTCCCGCGCCTCAAGGAGCGGCAGAATCAGGTTGCCGGCTATCTCTCTGGCGGCGAGCAGCAGATGTTGGCGATCGGCCGGGCGTTGATGGCCAATCCACGCGTGCTGCTGATGGACGAGCCGTCGGAGGGTCTTGCGCCGCAGATCGTCGCCGAGGTCATGGCGACCATTCGCCGGCTCAAGGAACAGGGACTCAGCATCATCCTGGTCGAACAGAACGCCAAACTGGTATTCGATATCGCCGACGACATCGTCATCCTCAACAGCGGCCGGGTCGCGGTCGCGGGAACCACCGACGCGCTGCGCCGCGGCGGCGTCGACCTGCACCAGCATCTCGGCATCTACTGACTGGCTCACCCTGTGGGTCGCGGCGCGCCCTACGATGGCTGCATCATCTGCTTTACGGCCGTACCGCAGACGGGTTATGCCCTGAAGGTGCCGCCGGGTTTCCGGGGGCGGTTTGCGCCTGGCTGGCGCCGGCCTCCGGGGGGCCGCTCGCGGCACGGGGACTGGCCTTGGCGATGATCACGTTCCGCTTGCTGTCGTCGACGTTCCGGCCGAGCGCATCATGAAAATTTTCGACCGCATTCGCGGAACGTTCGCGATTGTGCGGCCGGCGCCGTCGGTTGCCGCTGGGGTGCGGCCGTCGCGCGGCTGGCACGACGCCCGATTCCTGGTCCGCGTGCGCTGGCGCGCCTTGTTGCGCGGCCTCGAACGCCGCCACCTGCGCAGCAACGAGATTGCCCTGACGCTGTTCGGTGGAGTTCTGGGCGCGGCCGTCGGTATCGGCGTCGTCGTCGTGCATCAGCTGTCGCAGTGGCTGCATGAAATGCTGTTCAAGGTGCCGCCTGACCGGTTGCTGAGCGAGGGGGTTGGTCTGTCGTGGTGGCGGGTTTTGGTGGTGCCGTGCGTGGGGGGTCTGGTTGTGGGGGTGGCGACGCTGGTGATCCGGCGGTTGCGGCCGCGCGAGGTGGTGGACGCGATCGAGGCGAATGCGCTTTACGGCGGCAAGATGTCG
>JAGXBG010000127.1 GCA_018971215.1 Alphaproteobacteria bacterium | reverse complement strand
GTCCCACGCCGCCGGCACCTACGACGTCAACGTCGTCATGCCGCTTACCGGCGGTGCCGCGTTCGTCGGCCAAGGCCAGAAGGACGCGCTGTCGGCGCTCGAGGAAGAGGTCAACAAGACCGGCGGCATCCAGGGCGCGAAGCTGCATTTCGTCTTTCACGACGAGCAGACGAGTCCGCAGGTCGCGGTGCAGCTCACCACTCAGCTGCTGACCGCCAAGCCGGCGGTGATTTTGGGCTCGAGCCTGGTCGGCGAATGCTTGGCCATGGCGCCGCTGATGGCCAACGGCCCGGTGCAATATTGCTTGTCGCCGGCGATCCATCCCAAGCCCGGCAGCTGGACCTTCTCGACCAGCGCGTCGTCGGTCGATCAGATCGCGGCGGTGATGCGCTATTACCGCCTCAAGGGCTGGACCAAGATCGCGACGCTGATGACCACCGACGCCAGCGGCCAGGACGGCGACCGCTCGGTCGACGAAATCCTGAACCGCCCCGAGTTCAAGGGCACGATGACCAAGGTGATCGGCGAGCACTTCAACCCGACCGACGTTTCGGTCGCGGCGCAGATCGCGCGCATCAAGGAATCGGGTGCGCAGGCGCTGATCGCCTGGGTGACCGGCGCGCCGGCGGCGACGGTGTTCAAGGGCATGGTCCAGGCCGGGCTCGACATTCCGGTCGCGCCGACCAGCGGCAACCAGACCTTCGCCGCCATGGCGCAATGGGAATCGTTCCTGCCGAAGCAGCTGATCATGGCGTCGGCGATGTTTCCGCCGCATCCGAACTCGGTGAAACTCGACCCGCGGATGGATAAGGCGCAACACGCAATGTACGCCATCCTTGCGGCGCATCATCTCAAGGCCGACAACATGGTGGCGACCTCGTGGGATGCCGGCCTGATCGTCGTCGAGGGCCTGCGCAAGCTCGGCCCCAAGGCGACGGCGGCGCAGCTCAAGGACTTCATCGACAATTTGACGGACTTTGCCGGCGTCGACGGCATCTACGACTTCAAGAAATATCCGCAGCGCGGCCTCGGTCCGGAAAGCTCGATCGTCACGACCTACGATGCCAAGGCGAAAGAGTGGGTGTGGATATCGAAGTCGGGCGGCGAGCCGCTGAAGAAATAAGCCGGCGCATTTCGGCACGTAAAGGGCGGCGCCACGGCGCCGCCCTTTTTCTTTAGCCGCCCGGCGTCGGCTCAGACGCCGCCCCAGACCTCGCGCGCGGTCTCGACGATGAGCGCGAGCTTGCGCTTCTCGTCGTCGATCGTCACTTGGTTGCCTTCGACGGTCGACGAGAAACCGCATTGCGGCCCCAGGGCGAGCTGATCCAGGGGCACGTACTTCGCTGCTTCGTCGATGCGCCGTTTCAGCTCGTTCTTGCTTTCGAGCTTCGGCAGCTTGGTCGTGACCAGGCCGAGCACCACGACCTTGCCCTTCGGCACGAAGCGCAGTGGCTCGAAGCCGCCGGAGCGCTCGTCATCCCACTCCATGAAATAGCCGGTGATGTTGAGCTCGTTGAACAGCGCGTCGGCCACCGGCTCGTAGCCGCCTTCGGCGACCCAGGCGCTCTTGAAGTTGCCGCGGCAGACATGCATGCAGAAGGTCATGTCCTTCGGCGCACCGGCGATCGCGTTGTTGATCAGCTTGGCGTAGGTGTGCGGCAACTGGTTCGGATCCTCGCCGATACCTTTCACCTGCTCGCGCAGCTTCGGGTCGCAGAGATAGGCGAAGTTGACCTCGTCGATCTGGAGATAGCGGCAACCCGCCGCCGCCATGTCCTTGATCTCTTCGTTATAGACGCGCGCCAGATCGGCGTAGAACTGCGCCATGTCGGGATAGGCCTTGTCGTCGATCGCCTTGCGGCCGCCGCGGAAATGCATGGTCGACGGCGACGGAATGGTGATCTTGGGCGCGACCTTGGCGACCGATTTCAGGAACTTGAAATGGTCGACGAAGATCGGCTTCGGCCGGCTGAGCTTGCCCGAAACGCGGATGCCGGGCGGCTTGAATTCGATGTCGCCGCTATGGGTGTGGAACTTCACGCCGACCGAGGGCGGCACGATGGTGACGTTGGCGAAGCGCTCGAGGAAATCGAGGTGCCAATAGGCGCGGCGGAATTCGCCGTCGGTTGCCGCTTTGAGGCCGAGCCCTTCCTGCAGCTGCACGACTTCGCGGATCGATTCATCCTCGACGGCAGCGAGTTGATCCTGGGTGATGACGTTCTGTTTGCGCTTGTCGCGCGCATCGAGAAGTTTCTTCGGGCGCAACAGGCTGCCGACGTGATCGGCGCGGAAGGGTGGCGTGGTACGCGCGGCCATGGTTCCTCCTCGGTTCTTGCCGCAGGCCTCGTGCAAGGGCCTTTGGTTTTGGCGGGCTGGTCTCTAAAGTCGTGCGCAGTGTCGCGGGCGCAATTAGTGGCGTCAAGACGTGGCACCGGTGGGCGGCGCACTTGGGCGGCCGCCCATCGCGCACAGGAGGCGCCATGGCATTCGTCCGCACCGGCAGTTTCGTCACGCATTGCGAGGCGATCGGCAAAAGCGACGCGCCGGTGCTGGTGCTCGGCAATTCGCTCGGCACCGACATGCATCTCTGGGATGCGCAAGTGCCGGCACTCGCCGCGCGGTTCCGCGTGCTGCGTTACGACATGCGCGGCCACGGCCTGACCGAGGCGCCTGCCGGCATCGACGCCTACACCATCGACGATTTGGCGGGCGACGTGCTGGCGCTGGCCGACGCACTCGAGATCGAGCGTTTCCATTATTGCGGCCTATCGATCGGCGGCATGGTCGGCCAGCGTCTCGGCGCACGCGCGCCGGCTCGCGTGCGCGCGCTGGCGCTGTGCAACACGGCGATGACTGTCGCCGCGCCGCAGGTCTATCGCGACCGCGCCGACGCCGTGCGCAAAAGCGGGCTCGCCGCGATCGCGGACGCCGTCCTGGAGCGCTGGTTCACGCCCAAGTTTCTTGCCGCCAATCCGGACGCCGCGCGCGGCATGCGGACCATGCTGACGCGCAACACGGTTGCCGGTTATGCCGGTTGTTGCTTCGCGCTTGCAGCCATGGATCTGACCGCCGATGCGCGGCGCATAGCCTGTCCGACGTTGGTCGTTGCCGGCGCCGAGGATCAGGCGACCCCGCTCGCGGCGGCGCGCGCCATTGCCGCCGCGGTCAAGGGCGCGAAACTGGTCGAAATCCCCGATTGCGCCCATATCTCGGCCGTCGAGCGGCCGGCCGCGCTGACCGCGGCGCTGACCGAATTCTTCGCCGCGACGGCGGTCGCAGCCTAGATCACGGATCAACGCAGATGCCGCAAAACCGCCTACCGGCCGCAAGCGGGATCGTTGCAGAATAGCGCCGGGCGGAGAGGACGCGCATGACCGAGATCCGGGAATACAACCACGAGCGCGCCGGCGGCCAACCGTCGAACGACTGGCCGGCCTATACCAGCACGATCAAGCGCCATCCGCAGCGGCAGCCAGTCGCCCTCAAGCAGACGCTGACCGAGATCACCGGCCCGACGTTCACCAGCGGCTGGACCGGACCCGAGGCGACGGACCTGACCAAACAGCACAAGGGCGAACCGCTCGGCGAGCGCATGATCCTCGCCGGCCGGGTGCTCGACGAAGACGGGCGGCCGGTACCGAACACGCTGGTCGAAATCTGGCAGGCGAATGCCGCCGGCCGCTACGCGCACGCCAGCGACACGCATCCGGCGCCGCTCGATCCGAATTTCACCGGCCGCGGCCACATGGTCACCAACGAAAAGGGCGAGTACCGTTTCCTGTCGATCATTCCGGGCGCCTATCCGTGGCGCAACACCTACAATGCATGGCGCGGCAAGCACGTTCATTTCTCGGTTTTCGGGCCCGCCTTCGCCACGCGCGTCATCACCCAGATGTATTTTCCCGGCGACCCGCTGCTCGAATTCGATCCGATCTACAACAGCGTGCCGGACGAAGCGGCGCGCAAGCGGATGATCTCGCGCTACGATCCCAATCTGAGCGAAGCCGAATGGGCGCTGGGCTATCGCTTCGACATCGTGTTGCGCGGCCGGCACGCGACCCCGGCCGGGCTGTGAGCGGACACGCGACCATGGACGCCAAACTGATCCCGACCGCAACGCAGACCGCCGGTCCATTTTTCCATTTCGGTCTGCTGCGGCCGGAATGGGCGGATCTCACCGACGGCGGCAAGGCCAAAGGCGACAAGATCGTGCTCGAAGGCCGCGTCACCGACGGCGACGGCGCGCCGCTGTCCGACGCCATCGTCGAGATCTGGCACGCCAACGCCGCCGGCAAATACGCGCATCCCGAGGACGCGCAGGACAAGCCGTTCGATCCGCATTTCCGCGGCTTCGGCCGCGCCTTCACCGACAAAGACGGCGTCTATCGCTTCACCACCGTAAAGCCGGGCGCGGTGCCTGGCCGCGGCAACGCACTGCAGGCGCCGCACATCGCCATGTCGATCGCGGCGCGCGGCCTGCTGCATCATCTTTTCACGCGGGTCTATTTTGTCGGCGAGGGCCTCAATGCCAGCGATCCGGTGCTGGCGACGGTCGAGGATACGGCGCGGCAGCGGACGCTGATCGCCGCGCCCAACGGCAAGGCGAACGGCGCGACAGTGTGGCGTTTCGATGTCGTGTTGCAAGGCAAGGGCGAGACGGTCTTCTTCGATTTCTGACGCGGCCGCGCTTCGGGGGAGAAATGGCGGTCAATCCGGCGGACTCGGCGATCTACGGCACGCTCTTCGGCAGCGACGCGATGCGCGCGCTGTTTTCCGACGAGCGCCGCCTGCAGACCATGCTCGACGTCGAGGCGGCGCTGGCGCGGGTCGAAGCCCGGCTCGGCCTCATCCCGAAAAACGCCGCCGCCGCGATTGCCAAGGCGGCCAAAGCAGCCAATCTCTCGCTCGCCGAGATCGGCAAGGATACGGCGCTGATCGGCGTGCCGGCGGCCGCAGTTGCCAAGGCTCTGGGTCGTGCCGCCGGCGGCGACGCGCCGCGTTACGTGCATTGGGGGGCAACCAGCCAGGACATCGTCGACACCGCGCTGATCCTCCAGTTGCGCGACGCGCTCGATCTGGTCGAACGCGATCTTAAATCGGTCGGTGACGCGCTGGCGGCGCAGGCGCGCAAGCATCGCGGCACGGCGATGGCCGGCCGCACCTATCTCCAACAGGCGCTGCCGATCACCTTCGGCTATAAATGCGCGGTCTGGCTGGCGCCCTTGACAGCGCATCGACAGCGTCTAGCCGAGCTGCGCCGCCGCCTCCTCGTCGTCCAATTCGGCGGCGCGGTCGGAACCTTGGCCTCGTTGGGCACGAAGGGCCGCGCCGTCACCGAGGGTCTGGCGCGCGAACTCGGCTTGGCGGCGCCGGTTTCGCCGTGGCACGCCAATCGTGAAACTCTGGCCGAGACCGCAGCATTGCTCGGCCTCGTTTGCGGCAGCATGGCGAAGTTCGCCACCGACGTCATTTTGTTGAGTCAGACCGAAGTCGCCGAGGCTGGCGAGCCGGCCGAAGACGGCCACGGCGGCTCGAGCACCCTGCCGCAAAAGCGCAATCCGGTCGCGAGCGCCTATATCGTCGCCTGCGCGCGCGGCGCGCATGCGTTGGTGCCGCTGATGTTCCAGGCGCTGGCGGGCGACCACGAACGTTCGACGGGCGCGTGGCAGAGCGAGCCGTTGGCGCTGCCGCAGATTTTTCTGCTGACCTCTGGGGCGCTCCAGCATGCGAAGAACGTCGCCAAGGGTCTGCGCGTTGATGCCGCGGCGATGCGGCGCAATCTCGACGCCACGCATGGGCTGATTGTCGCCGAGGCGGTGATGATGGCGCTGGCCGAATCAGCGGGCCGCGACGCGGCGCGCGATCTGGTACAGCGCGCCAGCCGCACCGCGCTCGCGCGCAATCGGCCGCTTGCCGAGACGTTGGCCAAGGACCCGGCGGTGACCGCGTATCTCGACGCCAAGGCGATCGCCCGGCTTACCGATCCAGTGCGTTACCTGGGCGAAGCCAAAGCCGTGGTTGATCGCGTGCTCGCCGCTTGGCGGGCGGCGGCATCCGCAAAATAAGCAAATTAGGGTTTGCAGAAATAAGCCACGAGGGAGAGTTGGGATGCCGGCTTACTGGGTGGCGCGTTCGCGGATCGTCGATCCGGTCGAATACAAGAAGTACACGGATCGCGTTCCGGCGATTCTCGCCAAATACGGCGGCAAGGTCCTGGCGCGCGGCGGGCGCTATCAGATCATGGAAGGCCCGCAGAAATTCCACCGCTTCGTGGTCATCGAGTTCCCCACCTTCGAGCAGGGCGTCGCCTGTTTCACCTCGAAGGAATACGACGAGGCCGCCGCGTTCCGGCGCAAAGGTGCGGGCGAGGTCGAAACCATCATGGTCGAAGGCGGCGAGGCCACGCCGCGCTAATCCGGCGGAAGGCACGGCATCGCGCCGCGCTCGCGCCGTCGATAAAAATCGTGCTTGACATAACATATCAGTTATATAACATAACGGTTATGCAACACCTCGACGCCACATTCGCCGCCTTGGCCGATCCCGTTCGCCGCGCGATCCTTGCACGGCTGGCGCAGGGTGAGGCCACGGTCGGCGAACTCGCCAAACCCTTCGCAATCTCGCAGCCGGCGATCTCGCGGCACCTGCGGGTGCTCGAAGCGGCGGCGCTCATCCGGCGCGAACGCGACGGCCAGCACCGCCGCTGCCGCCTCGACGCGCGCGGCCTCGAACGCGCCAGCGAATGGCTCGATTTCTACCGCCGGTTCTGGAGCGACAGCTTCGACCGGCTCGAACGTCACCTCAAGCGCAACAAGGGAGCGTCCCATGACTAACGCCGCCATTGCCGGCACCGAATTGTCGCTCGAGCTTTCGCGCCGCTTCGACGCGCCGCCCGGGCGAGTGTTCGACGCCTGGATAACGAAATCCTGGTGCGAATGGCTGGGGCCGGCAGTCGCGCGTTGCGAGCTAGTCGCCATGGATCCGCGTGTCGGCGGAACGTATCACCTGCGCATGCACATGCCCGACCGGGTGGTCGAGATCACCGGCGAATACCGCGAGATCAAACGGCCGGAGCGGCTGGTGATCCGCTGGATCGGCGACAGCACGCGCTTCGACACGACGATCACGGTCGCATTCAAGCGCGACGGCGCCGGTACGCTGATGACCCTGCGGCAGGAAGGCTTCAAGGACCAAGGCGTGCGCGACGGCTTCGCGCAGGGCTGGTCGGCGCCAGGCAACTCGTTCGACAAGCTGGCGCAGCTGTTGGCGCGATAGGCGTCGTTCGTCGGCGCCCGCCCGCGTCGCCGCTCATCGATTTGGTATAATCATGGCCCTGATGGAAGCCATCCCTGGGACCGTCCCCACTGCGCCGGTGATGAGCGGCGCGCGGCGCCGCGCCGTGTTGGTTGCGGCGATGGTCGGCATGTTCATGGCGGCGGTGGAAAGCACCATCGTT
>JAGXBG010000126.1 GCA_018971215.1 Alphaproteobacteria bacterium | reverse complement strand
GGCGACAACAGGCACACTGTAGATCCGGCCTGTCACGCGATCATAGAGGCCGAGGCGAATTTCGGCGCCGGCTGCTTGCTGTTCTTCGGCGACAAATTTGCAGCGGAAGCTCGCGATTTGGACCTATCGTTCGACTCGGTCAAAGCGCTGTCGAGACGTTATCAGAACTCGATTGTCTCAACGCTGTGGCGCGTGGTCGAGGATCGAAATCCCGGCCATCCAGTCTTCGGAATGATTAGCGTGCATCCACACTACCCGGAGATCGGAAAACACGACGGGCCAGAGCCGTGGCGCTACTTCATTCGGTCGGCGGCGTTTCGAACGCAATTTTCCAATGTTGCGCCAGAGCAAGCATTCGGGTTGATCGCCCGTTATGCAACCCGCCGCAAGAAAGGCCCAATTGTAGACGCGCAAGATGTTCTGACGGACGTAGCCGGCATTCATTGGGAATTTCGGCTCGAGTCCTTTTCAACGACGTATGCGCTGTTGACATTTGGCGCGGCGATGAAGCAACGGCCGCTTGTCGCGCCTCCGGCGTCGGCCACCTGAGATGAGATCCTTGGAGTATTGGCTAGGCTATGCTGTATTCCTATTCTGCTCACTCACTCGGCGGCTTCTGAGGTCCGAGATGTCGCGGGGTCGTACTATCAAGATTAGGAAGCACCGAAAGTCTCACGAGACGCCGCCGCCCATGCATTGGTCGGCGTGCGACCCAGCGACTATTGGTAAATTCAAGGCGACGATGACCTGTCCGGACGGACATGTCCTGACGTTACGCATTCATAGCGTCGCGTCTGACGGCGGCGTTACCCCAAGCGTTGTATGCCCAGCGGATGGCTGCTCGTTCCACTCACACGTGCGTTTGGCTAGGTGGACCTTTGGCGCGGTTCGCTGACGCCGACAGCTATCGACATTCGAATCGACGTGCACTTAGGAAAAGCAGCCTTTTTCTGAATAGGCCTTTGGACAATAGCGGACTGCGAAGGATGTCCGAAGCCTGGAAAGTTAGGCATTTGGCTGTATCCGCCAGTCTCACCGCATCCGGGTCCGCGCCCGGCTTCCCGGCGGGTCTACCGCCGTTTCTCTATCTCGCGCCCTTCAGGACCGAATTTTGAACGGTTCTGGGCGTGTTTTTGAACGGTATCGACCGCAATTTTGAATCTTTCTGCTATCTCCGACAGCGAGGATGGTGGGCCCGGCAGGATTCGAACCTGCGACTACACCGTTATGAGCGGCGCGTTCTAACCGCTGAACTACGGGCCCGCGCCAATGTAAGCGGCGGGCCCAAGTCCCGTCATCAGGTATCGAGGAACGAACGCAGCTTGCGCGATCGGCTCGGGTGCTTGAGCTTGCGGAGCGCCTTGGCCTCGATCTGGCGGATGCGCTCGCGCGTCACCGAGAATTGCTGGCCGACCTCTTCGAGCGTGTGGTCGGTGTTCATGCCGATGCCGAAGCGCATGCGCAGCACGCGCTCTTCGCGCGGCGTCAGCGAGGCCAGGACGCGGGTCGTGGTTTCGCGCAGATTGCCGTGGATGGCGGCGTCCAAGGGCAGCACCGCGTTCTTGTCCTCGATGAAATCGCCGAGGTGCGAATCCTCCTCGTCGCCGATGGGCGTTTCGAGGCTGATCGGCTCCTTGGCGATCTTGAGGACCTTGCGCACCTTTTCCAGGGGCATGCCGAGCTTCTCGGCGAGCTCTTCGGGCGCCGGCTCGCGACCGATCTCGTGCAGCATCTGGCGCGAGGTGCGCACCAGCTTGTTGATCGTCTCGATCATGTGCACCGGGATGCGGATGGTGCGCGCCTGGTCGGCGATCGAGCGCGTAATCGCCTGGCGGATCCACCAGGTCGCGTAGGTCGAGAATTTGTAGCCGCGGCGGTATTCGAACTTATCGACCGCCTTCATCAGGCCGATATTGCCTTCCTGGATCAGATCGAGGAATTGCAGGCCGCGGTTGGTGTATTTCTTGGCGATCGAGATCACCAAGCGCAGATTGGCCTCGACCATCTCTTTCTTGGCGCGCGAGGCTTCGCGTTCGCCGCGCTGCACCGTACCGACGATGCGGCGGAATTCGGCCGGCGGCACGCCCGCTTCGGCGGCGATGGCGGCGATTTCGGCACGCAGATTCTTGACCTCGGCGACGTGCTTGGAGATCAGCGTCGTCCAGCCCTTGCCGTGCAGCCGGCGGACGCGCGAGACCCAGTCGGGCTGCAGCTCCAAGCCGAGATGGTGCTGGAGGAAGTCGGGCCGCTTGATGCCGGAATGCTCGGCCAGGCGGAGCAGCTTGCCGTCGGCCGATTGCAGGCGGCGGTTGAGCGAATAGAGCTGTTCGACGAGATATTCGATGCGCGCGTTGTTGAGATGGACGTTGTCCATCGCCTTGACCATCTCGCCGCGCAGCTTTTCGTAGCGCCGCTCGCCCGGTTTGCCGATCTCGTCGCCTTCCTTGAACGCCGCCAGCCGCGATTCCTGGAGCTTGTGCAGGCGCTTATAGAGCTGGGCGATTTCGTCGAGATTCTTGAGGACGCCGGGCTTCAGCGTCTCTTCCATCGCCGCGAGCGAAATCGAGCCTTCCTCGCCTTCGCCCTCGCCGCCTTCGGGCGCTGCGCCTTCCGGCGGTGCATTCTCGTCCTCGTTGTCGGCGCCGACGGCTTCGGCTTCCTCTTCGTCCTCGCCTTCGGCGGCGCTGGCGTCGAACTTGCCGCCGTAGGTGGCGTCGAGGTCGACGACGTCGCGCAACAGCATCTTCCCTTCCATCAGCGCGTCGCGCCAGCCGATGAGCGCGCGCATGGTGAGCGGGCTTTCGCACAGCCCGCCGATCATCATTTCGCGGCCGGCCTCGATGCGCTTGGCGATGGCGATTTCGCCCTCGCGCGACAGCAGCTCGACCGAACCCATCTCGCGCAGATACATACGCACCGGATCGTCGGTGCGGCCGATATCGGCGTCGTCGAGATTGCCGCCGGTACGGGTTTCGGTTTCTTCTCCGTCGTTGTCCTTGGCCTGGGCCTGGGCCTCTTCGGCCTCTTCGTTCTCGACGATGTTGACGCCGAGCTCGGACAACATGGTCATCGTGTCCTCGATCTGCTCGGAGGACACCTGCTCGGGCGGCAGCGCGGCGTTGATCTCGTCGTAGGTGACGTAACCGCGGTCCTTGCCCTTGGCGACCATCTTCTTGATCGCAGCGGAGACGGTGTCGAGCAACGGCGCATCGGCCGCTTCCTCGCGCGCTTCGGGAGTCTCGCTCGTCGAATTGGTCTTAGTCGCCATGTCGGTCCGCCTTCGCGTCGTTTTCAGAGAGTCGAAAAAAGTCCGCCGGGCCTCAAGCCAGATCGCCGTTCAATTCGTCGTCCTTCGCCTGGCTCGCGTGGAGCATCTCCTGGAGATGCCGCAGGCGCGCCAGGGTTTCCTCGTTGGTATCGACCGCGAGGCTGCGTTCGGCTTCGGCAATCTGCGTCAAAAGGCACTGCTGCTCGTACCGCCGTTTGATGTCGACCCACCCCGATCGCACCGATTCGACATCCGCACCGACCCTGGCAAAACGGGCAAATTCCAAGACGCGCGGCGACAGGATTCGTTCCAAAGTGGGACCGAATCCATCGCGACTTAGGTGGCCTTTCAAGGTCTCGGCGTCAAGGGCGGGATTGCGATGGTGCAGTTCTAGGATTTTGCGCGAAAGACTGTCAAGTTTTCCGGCGTCGGCAAAGTTGATTTGTGCAAATTCTTCAGCGGCTTCGGCCAATAAAAAGGGGTGATTGAGCACGTAGGCGAGCAAGATCTCGCCAAGCGCCGGCAGCTGGTTTTCCGGATCGGGCGCTCGGATCGGCTCCTGGCCGAGCCAATCGGCCGCACCCAGGAACGGGCGGCGCGGCCGGTCGCGCCGCGTCGGCGCGATCCGCCAGCCGCCGGGACCGCGGCCGGACCGCGGTAGGTTGCGTCTTGTGTCGACCGGCGGCGACAGGCGCTCGGCGAAATATTTGATGTATTCCTGTTGCACCGAGCGTTCGGCGATGCGCCGCACCCGTTCGCGCAACCGGGCGCGCAGCGCCGCACGCCGCTCCGGCGTGTGCAGCGGGCCGGCCGATTTCTCGATCATCCACAACATCTCGGCCAACGGCGTCGCCGCGTCGAGCACCGTGCGCATCGCCGCCGCGCCTTGGCGGCGAATGAGCGTGTCGGGATCGTCGCCCGCCGGCAGCACGGCGAAGCGCAGGCTGTGGCCGGGCTTCAGCAACGGCAGCGCCCGGTCGAGCGCGCGCGCCGCCGCGCGCTGGCCCGCGGCGTCGCCGTCGAAGCACAGGATCGGCTCCGGCGCGAGACGCCACAGCTCCTCGATCTGGCTTTCGGTGAGCGCGGTGCCGAGCGGCGCGACCGCGGTGCCGAAGCCGGCACGCTGCAGCGCGATCACGTCCATGTAGCCTTCGGCGACGATCGCCGAATTGTCGCGCGCCGCCGCTGCGCGCGCCGCCGCCCAGCCGTAGAGCGTGCGGCCCTTGGCGAAGAGCGGCGTCTCGGGCGAGTTGAGATATTTCGGCTGGCCCTCGCCGATGACGCGGCCGCCGAAGGCGATGATCCGGCCGCCGCGATCGCCGATCGGGAACATCACGCGGTTGCGGAAATAATCGAACGGTGCGCGGCCGTCGTCCGATTGATGGATGAGGCCGGCCTCGATCAGCAGCGGCTCGGGAAACGTGCCGGCGAGCGCGCGCTTCAACGCGTCGCGCCCATCCGGCGCGTAGCCCAGACGGAACCGCTTGATCGCCGCTTCGTCGAGCCCGCGGCCCGACAAATATTCACGCGCCGCGCGGGCTTCGGGCGCGCGCAATTGTGCCTCGAAGAACGCGCCGGCGGCTTCCATCGCGCCTTGCAGCGTGGCGGCACGCTCGGCGCGCTGGCGCTCCTCGGGTGTCGCCTTCGGCACGTCGAGCCCGGCGCGCCGCGCGAGCTGTTCGACCGCTTCGGGAAAGGCGAGGTTCTCGGTCTGCATGACGAAGCCGATGACGTCGCCGTGCGCGCCACAGCCGAAGCAATGATAGAAGCCCTTTTCCTCGACGACGGAGAAGGACGGCGTCTTTTCGTTGTGGAAGGGACAAAGGCCGGTGAACTCGCGGCCGCGCCGAACGAGTTTGACGCGCCGGCCGACGATTTCGGCGAGCGAAATCCGATGGCGCAACTCGTCGAGGAAACGGGGCGGGAAAGCCATCGAGCCTACAGTCTGTGGTCGACTCGGCGCCGGCGCTTCGGCGGCGAATCGACGGCAATTCTACCGCAGCCGCACGACGCGAGAAACCATCCGCTGCGGCTCAGCCTGTGAGTAATTTCTTGACCGTCTGGCTCGCCGCGGCCGGATCGACTTGGCCGGCGTATTTAGTGCGCAGCGCCGCCATCACCTTGCCCATGTCCTTGATGCTAGCAGCGCCGGTCTCCTTGATCGTGTCCTTGACCGCCGATTCGAGCTCCGCGCCGCTCATCTGCTTTGGCAGGAAGCGCTCGATGACCGCGATCTCGCCCTTTTCCTTGGCGGCGAGCTCGGGCCGGTTGCCCTTCTCGTAGAGCTCGATCGATTCCCGCCGCTGCTTGATCATCTGCTGCAGCATCTGCTGAATCGCAGTGTCGTCGATGCGGTCGAGCTTGGGTCGCGCCTCGATGTCCTTTTCCTTGAGCCGCGCCAGGATCAGCCGCACGGTTGAGACCGTGAGGTCTTCCTTGCTCTTCATCGCCTCTTTCAGGGCTTCGGTGAAGCGGTCGCGCAGCATTTTGCCTCCGGATTCGCCGCGGGCGGCGGCGCTTGACGGCATCCTATCCGCGGTCTATCTCAATGTCTTCAAGTCCGATCGCTGTTCCGCCGCGCCGCCGGATGCCTCCAGCGGCGCGTTTTGGCGCGAGCGGGCACCGACTCCGCGTATGAGGTTTCGATCACCGGCATGACCATGGACGCCCGCCCCGCCGACGCCACCGCGGTACTGGTCTTGGCCGACGGCAGCGTCTTTTGGGGACGCGGCGTCGGCGCCGAAGGCGTGCGCGTCGGCGAAGTCTGCTTCAACACCAGCATGACCGGCTATCAGGAGATCATGACCGATCCCTCCTATGCCGGTCAGATCATCACCTTCACCTTCCCGCACGTCGGCAATGTCGGCGCCAATCTGGAGGACATCGAGACGATGAATCCTCCGGCGCGCGGCCTGGTGCTGCGCACCGACATCACCGCGCCGTCGAACTGGCGTGCGGCGCAGCCGTTCGATGCCTGGCTCAAGAAGATGGACCTGGTCGGCATGGCGGGCGTCGACACGCGGGCGCTGACGCGGCGCATCCGCGACGGCGGCGCGCCCAACGGTGCGCTGGCGCATCGCGCCAACGGCAAGCTCGACATCGACGATCTGGTGAAACAGGCGCGCGCCTGGCCCGGCCTCGAAGGCATGGACCTGGCGAAAGAGGTGTCGTGCCGGCAAAGCTATCAATGGACCGAGACCGCCTGGAAGCTCGGCACCGGCTATGGCGCGTTGACCAAGCCGCGGTTCAAGGTGGTGGCGGTCGATTACGGCGCCAAGCGCAACATTCTGCGTCAGCTCGCGAGCGAAGGCTGTGCCGTCACCGTCGTGCCGGCGACCGCGAGCATCCACGACATCATGCGGCACAAGCCCGACGGGTTTTTCCTGTCGAACGGTCCGGGTGATCCGGCCGCCACCGGCGTCTATGCCGTGCCGGTGATCCAGGAACTCGTCAAGTCAGGCAAGCCGCTCTTCGGCATCTGCCTCGGCCATCAGCTGCTGGCGCTCGCGCTCGGCGGCAAGACGCGCAAGATGGCGCTCGGCCATCGCGGCGCCAATCATCCGGTGAAGGATTTGGCGACCGGCAAGGTCGAGATCACCAGCCAGAATCACGGCTTCTGCGTGCTGCCCGAAACGCTGCCCAAGGAGGCCGAGGTTTCGCACGTCTCGCTGTTCGACGGCTGCAACGAAGGCATCCGCCTCAAGGGCAAGCCGGTGTTCTCGGTGCAATACCATCCCGAAGCGAGCCCCGGCCCGCAGGACAGCCACTATCTTTTCCAGCGCTTCGTGAAGCTGATGGAAAAGCAGAAGAGCTGAGCCGATGCCGAAGCGCACCGATCTCAAAAGCATCCTGATCATCGGCGCCGGACCGATCGTCATCGGCCAGGCGTGCGAGTTCGACTATTCCGGCGCGCAGGCGTGCAAGGCGCTCAGAGAAGAAGGCTATCGCGTCGTGCTGGTGAACTCGAATCCGGCGACGATCATGACCGACCCCGGCCTCGCCGACGCGACCTATGTCGAGCCGATCACGCCCGAAATCGTCGAGCGCATCATCGCCAAGGAAAAGCCCGACGCGCTGCTGCCGACCATGGGCGGCCAGACAGCGCTCAACACCGCAATGGCGCTGGCCAAGAGCGGCGCGCTCAAGAAGCACGGCGTCGAATTGATCGGTGCCAACGAGAAGGCCATCGCCAAGGCCGAGGACCGCCTGCTTTTCCGCAACGCGATGGACCGGATCGGCCTCGAATCGCCCAAGAGCCGCATCGCCAAATCGGTCGAGGCGGCGCGCGACGCGCTGGCGCAAGTGGGCTT
>JAGXBG010000125.1 GCA_018971215.1 Alphaproteobacteria bacterium | reverse complement strand
GTCGCGATCTCGCGCGGCTCCGGCAAGTTCTGATCCAACCGTTTTCGCCTTCGGAGGAGTTCTTCCATGCGTGTTTATTACGATCGCGACGCCGACGTGAACCTGATCAAGGGCAAGAAGGTCCTGGTCGTCGGCTATGGCAGCCAGGGTCACGCCCACGCCATGAACCTGCGCGACAGCGGCGTGAAAGAGGTGCGCGTCGCGCTCCGGCCCGGCTCGGCCACCACCAAAAAGGCGGAAGCCGCCAAGTTCCAGGTCGTCTCGCCGGCCGACGGCGCCAAGTGGGCGGACGTCGTGATGATTCTGACGCCCGACGAGCTCCAGGCGAAGCTCTATAACGACGATCTCAAGCCGAACATGCGGCCGGACACGGCGCTCGCTTTCGCGCACGGCTTCAACATCCATTTCAAGCTGATCGAGCCGCGTCCGGACATGGACGTGTTCATGATTGCACCCAAGGGCCCCGGCCATACGGTGCGGTCGGAATATGTGCGCGGCGGCGGCGTGCCCTGTCTGGTCGCGGTGGCGCAGAATCCGTCGGCGAATGCGCTCGAGCTCGCGCTCAGCTACGCCTCGGCGATCGGCGGCGGCCGCGCCGGCGTGATCGAAACGACGTTCAAGGAGGAATGCGAAACCGATCTCTTCGGTGAGCAGTGCGTGCTGTGCGGCGGCCTCACCTCGCTGATCATGGCCGGGTACGAGACGCTGGTCGAGGCGGGTTACGCGCCGGAGATGGCGTATTTCGAATGCCTGCACGAAGTGAAGTTGATCGTCGATCTGATGTACGAAGGTGGCATCGCCAACATGCGTTACTCGGTGTCGAACACCGCGGAGTACGGTGACTACACGCGCGGACCGCGCGTCATCGATGCGCGCGTGAAAGCGGAAATGAAACGCGTGCTCGACGACATCCAGTCCGGTCGCTTCGCGCGCGAATGGGTGCTCGAGAACGCCGCCGGTCAGGCGAGCTTCAAAGCGATGCGTCGGCGCGGCGCTGAGCATCCGGTCGAACAGATCGGCGAGAAATTGCGCGCGATGATGCCGTGGATTTCCGCCAATCGGCTGGTCGACAAATCCAAGAACTAGCGTGGCCGGACACCGGCCACCGCCAGAGAAAGCTTGCGATTCCTCAGCAAGCCGGGCTAAACATAGTACCGGCCTTGATTTTTTCGCCTTACCAGGGAATCGGCTGGCGGCGCGATGTAACGGCGCAGGTCGATAGAAAGCGGGCAAATATGGCCATGACGTTTGCAGGCAAGGTTAATCCGGCGTTTCCGCGCCGGATCGATCGCGCCTGCCGCATGGCCGGCCCGGCGCGGGGGAACGGCGGCACGCTGCGACTTAGCTGCCCCTGAGCGCGGGCGCGATGGAGCCCGCTCGCGTTCGAGGGGCATCGGCCACGGCTCAACGTTATTTCCCTGAGACATGAGGAATCGCGCCATGGGCGCCACGCAACCTCCGAAGACCGTCGTACCCGAGACCCGGGCCGACACCAATCGCGTCATCATTTTCGACACCACCATGCGCGACGGCGAGCAATCGCCGGGCGCGTCGATGAACCTCGAAGAAAAAATCCGGATCGCCCAGGTGCTCGAGGAAATGGGCGTCGACGTCATCGAGGGCGGCTTCCCGATCGCGTCGAACGGCGATTTCGAGGCCGTGCGCGAGATCGCCAAAGTGGTCAAGGCGTCCGCCGTCTGCGGTCTCGCGCGCGCGGCGCGCGCCGATATCGACCGCGCCTGGGAGGCGTTGCAACACGCCAAGCGGCCGCGCATCCATACCTTCCTTTCGACGTCGCCGCTGCACATGAAATACAAGCTGCAGATGGCGCCCGAACAGGTGCATCAGGCGGTGATCGACAGCGTGTCGCACGCGCGCAACCTGTGTCCAGACGTCGAATGGTCGGCCGAAGACGGCTCGCGCACGGAGCATGATTTTCTCTGCCGCGTGGTCGAAAGCGCGATCAAGGCCGGCGCCCGCACGATCAATATCCCCGACACGGTCGGTTACGCCGTGCCGGAGGAGTTCGGCGCGCTCATCCGCATGCTGTTCGATCGCGTGCCCAACATCGACAAGGCGGTGATTTCGGTTCATTGCCACAACGATCTCGGCTTGGCGGTGGCGAATTCGCTGGCAGCGGTGAGCGCCGGCGCGCGTCAGATCGAATGCACGGTCAACGGGCTGGGCGAACGCGCCGGCAACGCGGCGATGGAGGAAATCGTCATGGCGCTCAAGACGCGCCATGACGTGATTCCTTATACCACTGGCATCAAAACCGAGTGCATCACGCGTGCGTCACGCCTGGTTTCGGCGATCACCGGCTTCGTCGTGCAGCCGAACAAGGCCATCGTCGGCGCCAACGCCTTCGCACACGAAAGCGGCATCCATCAGGATGGCATGCTCAAGCACGCCGGTACGTACGAGATCATGACGCCGGAATCGGTCGGGCTCGGCAAGTCGACGCTGGTCATGGGCAAGCATTCGGGCCGGCATGCCTTCAAAATGAAGCTGAAGGAGCTCGGTTTCGAGTTGGGCGACAACGCCTTGAACGACGCGTTCCGTCGCTTCAAAGAGGTCGCCGACCGCAAGAAGGACGTCTACGACGAGGACATCGTCGCGTTGGTCGACGACGAGATCCAGCGCAGCGATGAGCGCATCAAATTCCTCTCGTTGCAGGTGATCGCCGGCTCGAAAGGGCCGCAGACCGCGGAAATCGAGCTCGATTTCGATGCCGCCCGCAAGACCGCAAAGGTCACCGGCAACGGCCCGGTCGACGCCACCTTCAATGCCATCCGCGCCATCGTGCCGCACAGCGCGCGCCTGTTGCTCTATCAGGTGCACGCCGTGACCGAAGGCACCGACGCGCAGGCCGAAGTCACCGTGCGGCTCGAAGAGGACGGCAAGACGGTCATCGGCCAAGGCGCCGATCCGGACACGCTGGTCGCATCGGCGCGCGCCTATATCCACGCGCTCAATAAACTTCTCACCAAACGGGCGAAGACCGCGCCCGCCGCACTTACAGCGTAACGGCGGTCCAACAACCAACCTCGGATCACATCAACACGATGTTCGGCAATCTCCTCGGAATGCTGTCGGCCGATATGGCCATCGATCTCGGCACGGCGAACACGCTGGTCTACGTCAAGGGTCGCGGCATCGTCTTGAACGAGCCCTCGGTGGTGGCCATCGCCAACGTCAAGGGCCGCAAGCAGGTGCTGGCGGTCGGCGACGAGGCCAAGATGATGCTCGGCCGAACGCCGGGCAACATCCAGGCGATTCGGCCGCTGCGTGACGGCGTGATTGCCGACTTCGAGGTCGCGGAGGAAATGATCAAGCATTTCATCCGCAAGGTGCACAACCGACGCAGTTTCGCCAGCCCGCAAATCATCGTCTGCGTGCCGTCGGGCTCGACCGCCGTCGAACGCCGCGCCATTCAGGAATCGGCCGAGAGCGCCGGCGCACGTCGCGTGTTCCTGATCGAGGAGCCGATGGCGGCGGCGATCGGCGCCGGTTTGCCGGTTACCGAGCCGACCGGCTCGATGGTCGTCGATATCGGCGGCGGCACCACTGAGGTCGCGGTGCTGTCGCTCGGCGGCATCGTCTATTCACGCTCGGTGCGCGTTGGCGGCGACAAGATGGACGAGGCGATCATCGCCTATATCCGCCGCAATCATAATCTGCTCGTCGGCGAATCGTCCGCCGAGCGCATCAAGAAGGAAATCGGCTCGGCCTGCATGCCGGAAGAGGGCGAGGGCCGCATCATGGAGATCAAGGGCCGCGACCTGATGAACGGCGTGCCTAAAGAGATCGTGATCTCCGAACGCCAGATCGCCGAGAGCTTGTCTGAGCCCGTCGGCGCCATCGTCGAAGCGGTCAAGGTCGCGCTCGAACACACCGCGCCCGAGCTCGCCGCCGATATTGTCGACAAAGGCATCGTCCTGACCGGCGGCGGCGCGTTGCTCGGCAACCTCGACTATGTCCTGCGCCATTCGACTGGGCTGCCGGTCTCGATCGCCGATGACCCGCTGTCCTGCGTCGCGCTCGGCACTGGCCGTGCCCTCGAAGAGATGAAAACCCTGCGTAACGTCTTGATAAGTATGTATTAGCTATGTTCTTTCCGGCCCGGACCATGTACGAAATGCGGAATTCCGTGTAAGTAGTGTGCAAGGCCGGCGCTGACGGGGGAGGGCGCGGGCGTTTGGCGGAAGCTATCGGGACCATGAGCAACGGTCGGCGCCAATGAGAGTCTCTGCCCCCGTGCGTGCGACAGTCCAGCGACTGACGCTTCCCTTCCTGATTTTCGTTTCGGCGCTATTGGCGGTTCTCGGCAAGGCCGATGTCCTGCTGTTCGATCGCGTGCGCGTCGTTCTCGCCGACACGTTGGCGCCCGTGCTCCAGGTCGCTGGCGAGCCGATCGTGACGGTCTCGAAGGCGATCGGCACGGTCAAGGAAGCCGCGTCGGTCTATCGCGAGAATCAGGAGCTCAAGCTCGCGAATCAGCGGCTGATGCAATGGCAAGAGGTGGCGCGCCGCCTCGAATCCGAGAACGAGGAACTCCGCAACCTGGTCAAGTTCGCGCCGCAGGGCGCCGTGTCGTCGGTTGCCGCACAGGTGATCGCCGATTCGGGCGGCGCCTTCTTGCGCAATATCCTGGTCAATGTCGGGCAGAGCGAGGGCGTGACTCGCGGCCAACCGGCGCTCACTGGCGACGGGCTCGTCGGCCGCGTCATTGAACTCGGCGATCGCACCGCGCGCATCCTGCTCCTGACCGACATCAATTCGCACATCCCGGTCGTCGTCGAAGGCACGCACGAACGCGCGATGCTGAATGGTGACAACTCCGATCAGCCGCGTTTGGTCTACTTCCAACCCAAGACGCCCGTGAAGCCGGGCGACCACATCGTCACCAGCGGCAGCGGTGGCGTCTTCCCGCCCGATCTGCCGGTCGGCGTCGTCGTCTCGGTCAATGGCGTGATCCGCGTCGAACCTTATGCCGATCTGGCGCGATTGGAGATGGTGCGGATCGTGAACTATGGTCTCGACGGCGTCTTGCCGGATGGCGCGATGCCGGCGCCGCCGCCGATCGGAGGCGGCCGGAGCCGGACAACGTCCGCGCGGTAGTCATGCCGTATTCCCGGAATCGCGATTATTTCGGCTTCGTCGCCCGCATGGTGCCCGGTACGACGACCATCCTCTTCGCATTGCTGTCGCTGTTGCCGTTCCATGTTCCGAGCTTCGGGTCGATCGCGCCCGGCTTCGCGCTGATGGCGGTTTTCCACTGGTCGGTCTACCGCCCCGATCTGCTGCCGCTCAGCGTCGTGTTCTTGGCCGGCCTCCTGCTCGATCTGCTCAACGGCACGCCCTATGTCGGCCTGTCGGCGTTGGTGCTGCTGCTGGTGCGCACCGGCGTTTTGAGCCAGCGGCGGGTGTTCAGCCACCGCCCGTTCTCGATCCTGTGGCTCGGGTTTTTCGGTGCCGCGGTAGGCGCATTCGCCCTCGAATGGGCGTTCGTCAGCCTGATGCAGGTGCACGCTATGACGCCGCGTCCGTTCGTCTTCCAGACGCTCATCACCACCGCGTGCTTCCCCATCGGCAGCTACCTACTCGCGCTGGCGCACCGCGCCATGCCGGCGTTGAGTGCGTGACATGAAGAAGGCCAACGGCCGCGGCAAGATCCTCACCCGTCGCGCCACGGTCTTGGCAGGCGGCAAAGTCGCGCTGCTGGCGGCGCTCGCCGGCCGCCTCTATTACCTCCAAGTCGTCCAGGCGCCGAAATTCTCGATGTTGGCCGACGAGAACCGGATCAACATCCGCCTGCTGGTGCCACCGCGCGGCCGCGTCGTCGATCGCTTCGGCGTGCCGCTGGCGGTCAACCGGCCGACCTACCGCGCCGTCGTGATCCCCGAACAGGCGGGTAATATCGACCAGACGCTCGACGCCGTGGCCGATCTCGTGCCGCTCACCGACGCTGATCGGCGCCGCGTTTTGCGCGACATTCGCAACCACCATAGCTTCGTGCCCATCGCGTTGCGCGAGGACATGGATTGGAACGAGATGGCGCGTATCGACGTCAATGCCGTCGATCTGCCCGGCGTTTCGATCGAGCAGGGGCTCATCCGCCATTATCCCTTCGGCGACGAGACCGCGCACGTCGTCGGTTACGTCGCGCCGGTTTCGGAACAAGAGCTCAACAGCGACGATCCGCTGGTCGAGCTGCCTGATTTCCGCGTTGGCAGGAGCGGCGTCGAGAAGCAATACGATCTCGAACTCCGCGGTACCGCCGGCACCAGCGAGGTCGAGGTCAATGCCTTCGGCCGCGTGGTGCGCGAGCTGGCGCACGAGGACGGCATTGCCGGCGAGCAGATCGTCCTCGGCCTCGACATGGCGTTACAGGACATGGCAATGCGCCACTGCGCCGCGCAGGGATCGGCCTCCGCCGTCGTCATCGACTCCTGGACCGGCGAAGTGCTGGCGCTGGCTTCGGCGCCCGGCTTCGATCCAAGCGCCTTCGCTAGCGGCTTGAGCCCGGCGCAATGGAAGGCGCTGGTCGACAACCCTTACAATCCGCTGGAGAACAAGGCGATCGCAGGCACCTATTCCCCCGGCTCGACTTTCAAGCCCTTGGTGGCGACCGCCGCGCTCGAAGCCGGCGTGATCACGCCGGACACGGAATTCTTCTGTCCGGGCGAATTCCACCTCGGCAACACGGTGTTCCATTGCTGGAAGAAAGGCGGACACGGCACGCTATCGGTGCATCGTGCCATCCGCGAATCGTGCGACGTGTTCTTCTATCACACCGCCGATCTGGTTGGGATCGATCGCATCGCCCAGATGGCGAACCGTTTTGGTCTTGGCGTCAAGGTCGGCATCGACGTTCCGGGCGAGAAGACCGGTTTGATTCCGACGCGGGCGTGGAAATTGGCGACGACCGGCGTCGCCTGGCAGCGCGGCGAGACGTTGAGCTGCGGCATCGGCCAGAGTTTCGTTTCGGTGACGCCGCTGCAGCTCGCGATCTATGTTGCCCGCATCGCGACCGGCCATGTGGTCAAGCCGGTGCTGGTGCGGGACGACGGCGTGATGACGGCATCGAGTCCGATCGCCGCCGCCGTCGACCGCAGCTTCTCGTCGATCGGCGTGCAGCAGAAAACCCTCGCTGTGATCCGCGACGCGATGTACGGCGTCGTGAACGAGCCGCATGGCACCGCCTATGGCGCCCGCATCGAGGATCCGACGATGATCATGGGCGGCAAAACCGGCACCTCGCAGGTCCATCACATCGCCCGCGAAATCCGTGATCGCGGCGTCGTCACCGGCACGAAAGTGCCCTGGAAGGATCGCGACCACGCGCTGTTCATATCCTTTGCGCCGGTTTCCGCGCCGCGTTACGTCTGCTCCGTCGTGGTCGAGCACGGCGGTGCGACCGGTGGCGAAGGTGGCGCGGTCGCCGCGCCGATCGCCCACGATCTTCTGCTCGCGGCGCAGAAGCGCGATCCGGCGCGCCGCGTGCCGAGCGAACCGTTCGCCGCCGCAAAGCTGGCGCAAGGCTGAACCGAACCATGCGCTGGCTCTACGATCCCACCCACACGCAGCAG